>CAIWTJ010000043.1 GCA_903915535.1 Enhydrobacter aerosaccus | reverse complement strand
CTTCCTCGACTTCTTCGAGATCGCCTTCATCATCGTGCCGATGCTGGCGCCGGTCGCGCAGAAGATCCTGGAGCCGGTGGTCGGCCACGACGCGGCCCTGATCTGGTTCGGCGTCATGCTCTGCGTGAACGTCCAGACCTCGTTCATGCACCCGCCGTTCGGCTTCGCCCTCTTCTACCTGCGCTCCGTCGCGCCCAAGGAAGTGAAGAGCAGCGACATCTATTGGGGTGCGGTCCCGTGGGTGCTGCTGCAGCTCATCATGGTGGTGATCGTGATCGCGCTGCCGCAGTCGGTGACCTACTTCCTCGACGCGCCATCGACCGTCGATCCCAGCAAGGTCAAGATCGACATCGTGGCGCCGCCCACCGACGACGTGGCCGCTCCTGTCTTCAAGTAGCGGGCTTCCACGCAGGCAACAAAAAACCCCGCCGGTCGCCCGGCGGGGTTTTTCTTTGGCGTCCGCTTGCCCGACTAGCGGCCCTGGGCCGACATCGAGAAGTTGAAGTTGTCGAAGGTGTTCTCGGCGACGCGGAACCACAGGTTCTGGTCGGCACGGAACGGCTTCAGGCTGTCGTAGATCTTCTTGAACTTCGGATCCTTGGCCGAGAGTTCGTCGTAGTACTTCCAGGCCTCGGCGAAGCACGGCTCGAGGATCGCGCGCGGGAACGGACGCAACTCGGTGCCTGCGGCCACGAGGCGGCGCAGCGCCGCCGGGTTGAGGGCGTCGTACTTGGGCACCATCCACGAGGTGACCATGCCGGCCGCGGTCTCGACGATCGCCTGGTAGTTCTTGGGCAGCTTCGCCCAGGCATCGTTGTTGATGTAGAGCGAGCCGACCGAGGCGCCTTCCCACCAGCCGGGATAGTAGTAGTACTTGGCGACCTTGTTGAAGCCGAGCTTCTCGTCGTCGTACGGACCGACCCATTCGCAGGCGTCGATCGTGCCCTTCTCGAGGGCCGGATAGATGTCGCCGCCGGCGATCTGCTGCGGCACCACGCCCAGACGCTCGAGGATCAGGCCCGCGAAGCCGCCGACGCGGAACTTCAGGCCCTTCATGTCCTCCATCGTCTTGATTTCCTTGCGGAACCAGCCGCCCATCTGGCAGCCCGTGCCGCCGAAGGTGAAGGAGCGGAAGTTGTACTCCTTGTAGAACTCGTTGATCAGCTCGTGCCCGCCGCCGAACTGCAGCCAGGCGTAGTACTGGCGCATGTTCATGGTGAACGGCAGGCCGGTCTCGAACACGAAGTTCGGGTGCTTGCCGAAGAAGTAGTAGGCCGCGGTCTGGCCGGCCTCGACGGTGCCGTTCTGCACCGCGTCGGCGACCTGGAGGGCCGGGACGATTTCACCGGCGGCGAAGGCGCGGACCTGGAACTTGCCGTCCGTCATCTCGCCCACGATCTTGGAGAACAGCTCGGAGCCGCCGTACAGCGTGTCGAGCGACTTCGGGAAGCTCGACGTCAGGCGCCACTTGATCTCGGGCATCCCCTGCGCGATGGCCGGTGCCGCCACGGTCGTCGCCGCGGCCACGCTGGCCGCGCCAATGCCCGCCGTCTTGATAAATTTCCTGCGTTCCATCCTGTGCTCCCCTCCCGAGGACTCTTTTGTTTGTTCAGCTCAGTCCGAGCTGCAGAGAGACTGACACGCGGAATTCCGTTTGAAAAGGCGATAAAAAACCCCGCCGGAGCGGGGTTTTTCACCTCGGGTCGGGAGCGTCGCCCCTAGAGCTTGTTGGCCGCCGACTGGCGCGCCATGAAGTTGTCGAAGGTGTTCTCGGCCACGCGGAACCACAGGACCTCTTCCTTCCGGAACGCCATCTGCGAGTCGTAGATCTTCTTGAACGCAGGGTTCTTGGCATTGAGGTCGGCATAGACCTCGTTGGCCGCCGCGAACGACGCCTCGAGGATCGGCTGCGAGAACGGTAGCAGCTTGACCCCGCCCGCAACCAGTTCGCGGAGCGCCCGGGGATTGTCGGCATCGTACTTCGCCTGCACCCAGGCGTTGGTCTGGGCCGCGGCCGCACGGACGATCGCCTGGTAGGTCTTCGGCAGCGCGTTCCACTTCTCGACGTTGGTCATCGCGTGGAGCGTTGCGTTACCTTCCCACCAGCCGGGGTAGTAATAGTTCGGTGCGATCTTGGAGAAGCCGAGCTTCTGGTCGTCGTACGGACCGACCCATTCGGCCGCGTCGATCGTGCCCTTCTCCAGTGCCGGGTAGATGTCGCCGCCGGCCAACTGCTGCGGGATGACGCCGAGCTTGGCCAGCATCGTGCCGGCGATGCCGGCGATGCGGAACTTGAGGCCCTTGAGGTCCTCGACCGTCTTGATCTCCTTGCGGAACCAGCCGCCCATCTGGGCGCAGGTGTTGCCGCAGGCGACGGCATAGACGCCGTAGCCCTTGTAGAAATCGTTGAGCAGAGCCTCGCCGCCGCCCTGCGTCAGCCACGCATCCATCTGACGCGTGTTGAGGCCGAACGGCACGACGGTGCCCAGCGCGAACGTCGGATCCTTGCCGAAGAAGTAGTACGAGGCGGTGTGACCCATCTCGACCGTGCCATTCTGCACGGCGTCGAGCACCTGCAGGCCGGGCACGATCTCGCCCGCGGCGAACGTACGGATCTTGAACTTGCCGTCCGTCATCTCGGACACCAGCTTGGCGAAGTACTCGGCGCCACCCCACAGCGTGTCGAGCGACTTGGGAAAGCTCGACGTCATGCGCCAGTTGAGATCGGGCATCGACTGCGCGATGGCGGGCGCGGCCAGCGTGGCGGTCGCGGCGACGGCGGCACTGCCGACACCGGCGGTGCGCAAGAACTTACGGCGTTGCATTGGGAAACTCCTCGTTCGCTTCACAGATGGTGCGGGCTTATGGCACCCGCCAAGGACGTCGGAAAGGCTGTTGGAGGCCTAACGCATGAGCAATAAGACGAGCGCCAATGCGCCCACTGCAATGCGGTACCAGGCGAAAACGCCGAAGCCATGGCGGCTGATGAAGGCCACGAACGCCTGGACCACGATCAGGGCTGACACGAAGGCGACGGCCATGCCCAGCAGGATCAGGCCGCCGCCGTGCCAGTCGAGGGTCGACCAGTTCTTCAGCAGGTCGTAGACGGTGGCTCCCAGCATGGTCGGGATGGCCAGGAAGAACGAGAATTCGGCTGCCGTTGCACGGTCCACGCGAAAAGCCCGCGCCGCCATGATGGTCGAGCCCGAGCGCGAGACACCGGGCACCATGGCCAGGCACTGGCAGACGCCGATGAACAGCGCGGTCTTCCAGTCGATATCGTCGACCGATTTGATGCGCGGCCGCTGCGCCAGCTTCTCGATCACCAGGATGGCAACGCCGCCCACGATCAGCGCCACCGCCACGACGATCGGCTTGTCGAGCAGAGCCTTGATGTACTTGTGCAGCGCCACGCCGACCACCGCGGCCGGAAGGAAGGCCACGATCACCGCGGTCGCGAAGCGCGTCGCCACCGGGTCGCGCTTCAGCACGCCCGACACGGTCAGCATGATCTTGACGCGGTAGAGGACACAGACGGCGAGGATGGCGCCGAGCTGGATCACGATCTCGAACACCTTGCCCGGCGGCCCCTGGAAGTGCAGCACTTCCTCCGCGAGGATGATGTGTCCGGTCGAGGAGACCGGCAGGAATTCGGTGAGGCCTTCGACGATGCCGATCAGCACTGTCTTCCAGATCATGACCCAATCCATGCTGCTCCCCTAGTCCCTGAAGCGCTTCGCGCGCGGCCAGCCCTTTTCGGGCATCCGGCCCGCCTGGGCGCGCTCGCCGCGCCAGAACTTGAGCTCGCCCGCCTCGATCACCCGATTGCCCCACGGCAGGCCCTCGGCCAGCTTGAAGGCCTGCGCATCGGACAGGCGGTCGTTCTTCGACTTCTGCAGGGTCACACCGCGGCCACGGCCCATCTCGGGAACCTGATCCAGCGGGAAGATCAGGAGTTTGCGGCCCTCGCTCAGCGCGGCGATTGAGTCCGCGCCTTCGGGCACGACGGAGAAAGCCTGCGCTTTCTCCTTGTCGGCAAGATTGAGGACCTGGCGTCCGTTCTTGGTCTGCGCCACGACGTCGTCCTCGGGCACCACGAAGCCGCGCCCGCCGTCGGACGCCACCAGGAACTTGCGGCCGCCCTTCAGGACTTCGAGCGTCACGATGTCCTGGTCGTTGCCCAGCTCGATCATCAGCCGGATCGGCTCGCCATGGCCGCGCGCGCTCGGCAGCTTGTCGCAGCCCACGGTGTAGAAGCGGCCGTTGGTACCGAACACCAGGACCTTGTCGGTCGACTGGGCGTGCACGGCGAATTTGGCCGCATCGCCTTCCTTGTACTTGAGCTCGCCCGCCTGCTTGTCGTCGAGATGGCCCTTGGCGGCACGGATCCAGCCCTTCTCCGAAAGCACGATCGTGATCGGCTCGCGCTCCACGAAATCCTCGATCGCGTGCTCGATCTCCGCCGGCGCGTCAGCCACTTCTGTGCGCCGCTTTCCGAGGGCGGTCTTCTGGCCGAATTTCGCCTTGGTCTCCTGCACCTGCTCGGCGATCTTGCCCCATTGCAGCTTCTCGTCCTTGAGCAGTGCCTTGAGGTCCTTGCGCTCGGCCGACAGCTTCTTGTGCTCGCCTTTGATCTCGAACTCTTCCAGCCGGCGCAACGCGCGCAGCCGCATGTTCAGGATCGCCTCGGCCTGATTGTCGTTCAGCCCGAACGCCTTGATCATCTTGGGCTTGGGCTCGTCCTCCTCGCGGATGATCTTGATCAGCTTGTCGAGATTCAGATAGGCGATCAGGTAGCCTTCGAGGATTTCCAACCGCCGCTCGATCGCGTCGAGCCGGAACGTCGAGCGTCGGATCAGCACTTCGCGGCGATGGTCGAGCCAGGCCTGCAGCGCCTCGCGCAAATCCATCACGCGCGGCGTGTTGTCCTTGTCGAGGACGTTGAGATTGAGCGGAAAGCGGATCTCTAGGTCGGTGAGCTTGAAGAGCTGCTCCATCAGCAGCTCCGCCGGCACCTGCCCGGTGCGCGGCTCGAGCACGACCCGCACGTCGTCGGCCGACTCGTCGCGCACGTCCTCCAGGATCGGCAGCTTCTTGGCGTTGATGATCTCGGCGATGCGCTCGATCAGCCTGCCCTTCTGCACCTGGTACGGGATCTCGGTGATGATGATCCGGTACTGGCCGCGCGGCAGCTCTTCCTTGGTCCAGCGCGCCCGCAGACGGAACGCGCCGCGGCCGGTCTTGTACGACTCGACCATCGACTCGCGCGACTCCACGAGGATGCCGCCGGTCGGGAAGTCGGGCCCCTTCACCATGTCGACCAGCGTGTCGATGCGGGCGTTGGGCGTCTTGATGAGATGCAACAGCGCGTCGCACAGCTCGCCCGCGTTGTGCGGCGGGATCGAGCAGGCCATGCCGACGGCGATGCCGGCAGCGCCATTGGCCAGCAGATTGGGGAAGCCGCCCGGCAACACGATGGGCTCGTCCGTCGAGCCGTCGTAGTTCGGGCGGAAATCGACGGCATTCTCGTCGATGCCGTCCAGCAACGCCTCGGCGACCGCCGTGAGGCGGGCCTCGGTGTAACGCATTGCGGCCGGGTTATCGCCGTCGATGTTGCCGAAGTTGCCCTGGCCCTCGATCAGCGGATAGCGGACCGAGAATTCCTGCGCGAGACGCACCAGCGCGTCGTAGATCGACTGGTCGCCGTGCGGGTGATACTGGCCGATCACGTCGCCGACCACGCGCGCGCTCTTCTTGAAGGCACTGTCGGGGGCGAGCCGCAGCAGACGCATGGCGTGCATCAGGCGGCGGTGAACCGGCTTCAGCCCGTCGCGCACGTCGGGCAGGGAGCGCGCCATGATGGTCGACAGCGCATAGGACAGGTAGCGCTCCTGGAGCGCCTGTCCGAATTGCACCGGCTTCACGGCGGCGAGCTGTATGACGTTTGTGCTGCGTTTGGCCATCGAGAGGGAGACAGACCGCGATTCAGGGCCGCGGCTTTTGTTGTTCTAACGTTGCAGCGATTCAATAAGTCTCGACCGCGCGGGAGGCAAGGGCTTGTTGTGCGGCCAAAACACGTGCCGTTCGAGGAAATATCCCGTCAAATCGAGCCCTTGGCGCAGCTCGTCCGGGCCCGACGGCAATCCGCCGGTGGATAGAAACGCCGGCAGCGGCAGGAGCTTCTCCGCGTAGGGGGCCGCCGCCGCGCGCGAGACCGCCCGGCCGCTCTTGGGCGAGACATAGGCCAGGTCCTCGGTCGTCCCAGTCAACGCGCATTTCTCGAGGTCGAGACCGAACCCCAGCTCCTGCAGCAGGCCGAGTTCGAGCCGCACGTAGATCGCGGGCCAACCCTCGTGGCCGAGCACGGTCAGGAAGGCCTGGAAACCATCGTACATCGCGGGATGGGGCTCACGCTCGGGCAGCGCCTCGTCGACCAGCGCGCAGGCCGATGAAAGTCCCGCCAACTCCGTCGCATTGTCCATTGCCCGGGCGGCATGGGCCTCGCGCAATTCGCCACTGTAGTTGCCGAGCTGATCGGCGATCTTCGCGCGCCAGTTGACCTCGACCACATTGCCGATCTGCCAGGTCGGGCGCGAGCGCCGGGAAACGCCGCCCGGGACGAAGCCCGCGTGACGGCCGTGTTCCGCCGTCAGCAGGTTGACGACCAGCCCCGTCTCGCCGTGATGCCGCGCCGCCAGCACGATGCCATGGTCGCTCCAGTCCATCTTCTGGCAGTAGGCCTACTTCGGCTCGTAATCCAGCCCGATCGTGCGGTAGTGCGAGGGATCCTCGGACCAGCGCTCGCTCACCTTCACGTGCAGGAAAAGATGCACAGGCCGCTCGAGCATGCGGCCGAGTTCGTGGCGGGCGCGGGCACCGATCTGCTTGATCTTGGCGCCGCCCGCACCGAGCACGATGGCGCGCTGGTTCTCGCGCTGGACGTGGATCGTCTGCTCGATGCGCACCGAGCTGTCGCCGCGCTCCTCCCACTTGTCGGTCTCGACCGCGGTCTCGTACGGCAGTTCCTGATTGAGCTGCAGGAAGACCTGCTCGCGTGTCACTTCCGCCGCGAGCAGCCGCAGCGGCAGGTCGGCAGCCTGATCCTCCGGATAGAAGAACGGGCTCAGCTGCAGCTGCTTGGCCACGGTCGTGAGCACATACTCGACGCCGTCGTTGTTCAGCGCGCTGATCATGAAGGTTTGTTCGAACGGCAGCAGCAGGTTGATCTCGGTCGTCAGCCCGAGCAGCGAATCGCGCGGCACGCGGTCGATCTTGTTCAGGATCAGGAAGCGCGGCGCCTTCATGGTCTTCAGACGCTCGATGATCGCGCGCGTCTCCTGTCCGACGCCGCGCTCCGAATCGACCACGAGGCAAACGACATCGGCATCGTCCGCCCCTTGCCAGGCGGCGGCGACCATCGCGCGCTCGAGGCGGCGCCTCTGGATCCGGAAGATGCCCGGCGTGTCGACCAGAACGACCTGCGCGCGCGATCCATCGGGCAGGTCCGTGACGGCAATGCCGGTGACCCGCATGCGCGTCGTCTGGACCTTGGGCGAGACGATCGAGACCTTCGAGCCCACCAGGGCGTTCACCAGGGTCGACTTGCCGGCGTTCGGCGCGCCCACGATGGCGACATAGCCGGCCCGGGTCTTTGCCTCAGTCATTTGTCCAACCTTTCGAGAAGCGCCGTCGCGGCGAGCCGCTCGGCCTCGCGCTTGTTGCCGCCCTTGCCCTGGGCCGGCGGATGCCCCTTGATCGTCACTTCCAGAACGAAGACCGGCGCGTGCGGCGGACCTTCGCGGCCGACCTCGCGATAGTCGGGCAATGGCAGGCGGCGGGCCTGCGCCCATTCCTGCAGTGTCGTCTTGGCATCGCGCGGCGCCGACAGATGCTCGCCGATGCGCGCGCCCCACAATTTCTCGACGCAGCCCGCGGCAGCCGCGAAGCCCGCATCGAGGAAGACGGCACCCAGCAGCGCCTCGAGCGCATCCGCCACGATGGTCGGCTTAACCTTGCCGCCCTCCACGCGCTCGGAGTCGCCGAGGCGTACGTGCGGGCCCAGATCGATTTCGCCGGCGATCTCGACCAGAGTGCCCGCCTTCACGAGGGCGGCGTGGCGGCGCGCCAGCTCGCCCTCGCGCTCATGCGGGAAACGGCGCAGCAGGAAGTCGGCCATTGCGAGCGAGAGCACGCGGTCGCCCAGGAATTCGAGACGCTCGTTGCCGTTGGGGAACGCGGCCTTCAGCTCCGGCCGGCGATCGAGCGCGCTGCGATGCGTGAGCGCCTCGGCGGCAAGCTCGGCGTCGGCGAAGGCGTGACCGATGCCTGCGGCCAGCGCAGGCAGGTCGACGTCGGCAGTCTTCAGTGGATCGCCGTGAAGAAGCGGCTGAAGCGGATCGCTTCCGGCCACTTCCACGGCTCCGTCCAGCCGGCGGCCGACGGGTCGTGGCTGAAAAAGATGAATTCGGCGCGGCCGACAAGATTCTCGTCGGGCACGTACCAGCCGAGCTCGTCGCGCTCGCGCGGCATGCCCGCGATGTCGCGCAACGTGAGCCGCGTGCGGCTGTCGAGCGAGTCGTCGCGATTGTCGCCCATGACGAAGAAGCTGTTGGCCGGCACCAGGAATTCCGGCGTGTTGTCGGACGGGCCGTTGTCGGAATATTCGAGCACGGTGTAGCGCCGTCCGTTGGGCAGCTTCTCGCTGTAGAGCGTGCCCTTCTGGTACTGACCGTGAGCGCCCTTCACGTAGTCGCCGATGCGGATGCGCTCGACGGCCTCGCCGTTGATGTGCAGCACGCCGTTGGTCACCTGGATGCGATCGCCCGGCAGGCCGACGATGCGCTTGATGTAGTCGGTGCGCGCGACGCCCTGGCCCTGGTCGCCGGGATACTTGAACACGGCCACGTCACCGCGCTCGGGCATCTTCTTGAAGATGCGGCCCGGGAAGAGACCCGCCGAAAAAGGGAACGAATGCTTGGAGTATCCGTACGAGTATTTCGACACGAACAGATAGTCGCCGACCAGCAGCGTGGGAATCATCGAGCCCGAGGGAATATTGAACGGCTCGATGGCGAAGGTGCGCACGACAAGCGCGATCAGCACGGCGTAGACGACCGTGCGAACGGTTTCGCCCCAGCCGCCGCTCTGTTCCTGTCCCCGCTTGCGCCGCTCAGCCACTTCGATCATCGCCATGCCAGTTTAACGAGCCGCGCATATAGCAGGGCAAACAGGGGCTGTCTCCCACCCCCGACGCGGCATGGGAGCGCTGCAAAATCGGTCATGGGGCAGGCACGGCTGAAATGATCACAAAGGCCTGTGCCAGCGGATATTCGTCGGTCATGGTGAGATCGATCTGGGCCGTCATGCCGGCCGGCGTCATCTCGGTCAGCCGGGCAAGCGCGCCGCCCGTCAACGCCAGCGTCGGCTTGCCGCCGCGCAGGTTGATCACGCCCATGTCGCGCCAGAAGACACCCCGGCGAAGCCCGGTGCCCAGCGCCTTGGAGCATGCCTCCTTTGCCGCGAAGCGTTTTGCATAGCTGGCGGCCCGTTCGGCGCGTCCCTCGGACCGCCTTTGCTCAACCTCGGTGAAGATTCTCTTGATGAAGCGCTCGCCGAAACGCTCCAGCGAGCTTTCGATTCGCTTTATGTCGCAGAGATCGTTGCCGATGCCGAGGATCACGCTTTCGTCCCCCGCGCCTCGTTCATGATCCGGCGCATCTCGCGGATCGCGGCTTCGAGGCCGACGAAGATCGCCTCGCCCACCAGGAAGTGCCCGATGTTCAGCTCGCGCACCTCGGGGATCGCGGCGATCGGCGCCACGTCGGCGAAGCTGAGGCCGTGGCCCATGTGGCACTCGAGCCCGAGCTTGGCGCAGAGCGCCGCGCCCTTTTGCAGCCGCGCGAGTTCCGCCTGCTGTGCCGCGCCTCCCAGTTCGCAGTACCGGCCGGTGTGCAATTCGACCACGGGCGCCCCGAGCGTGACCGCCGCCTCGAGCTGGCGCGCATCGGCTTCGATGAACAGCGAGACGCGGATGCCGGCGTCCCTGAGCTTCGCCACCATCGGCTTCAGGTGATTGTGCTGGCCCGCGGCATCGAGCCCGCCCTCGGTCGTGCGCTCCTCGCGCTTCTCCGGAACGATGCAGGCCGCATGCGGGCGATGCTTGAGTGCGATGCCCACCATCTCGGGAGTCGCCGCCATCTCGAAGTTGAGCGGGATCTTGAGCTCGCGCATCAGCCCGTCGATGTCGGCGTCGACGATGTGGCGGCGATCCTCGCGCAGGTGCGCGGTGATGCCGTCGGCGCCGGCCGCCGCCGCGATCGCTGCGGCGCGCAGCGGATCGGGGAGCCTGCCGCCGCGCGCGTTGCGCACGGTGGCCACGTGGTCGATGTTCACTCCAAGGCGCAGGGGGACGAGCGCAGGCATACGGCTACTCTCTTCTTGATGCAGGTTTAGTTGCGCGCGCGTTCGACCGCGTTGATCGCGGGCGTCGCGCGCAAGGCGGCGGTGATATCGGCGAGATGCTTCACGTCCGCCACTTCGACGTCGATCACCATGTCGAAGAAATCCATCGAACGGTTCACGATACGCAAGTTCGAGATGTTGCCCTCGTGACGTGCGATCACTGTCGACAGGCTCGAGAGGCTGCCGGGCTGGTTGGCGACAGTGACCTTGAGGCGGCCGGTATAGGACGGCGCGTCCTCGCCGACGGCGTCCCAGCCGACGTCGATCCAGCGCTCGGGCGAATCGGAGAAGCTCTCCAGCGTGGCGCAGTCGATCGTGTGCAACGTGACGCCCTTGCCGGTGGTGATGATGCCCACGATGCGGTCGCCCGGCAGCGGATGGCAGCAGCGCGCGAAGTGCACCGCCATGCCGGGGATGAGACCCTTGATCGGGATCTGGCCGTTCTCGGCGGCGGTACGGCCGTTCTCGCTCGCCTTGGCGGCCTTGTTGCGCGCGCGCGTGATCGGCACGACGTCGGCGCCGCCCCGTGCGGAGGGGCGCTGCTGCTTGAGCCCGGGATAGACCGCCGTCATGACCTCGCGCGCGCCGATGATGCCGGAGCCCACCGAGGCGATCAGGTCGTCGGTCGTCGCGTGCTTGAAGTTGGCCTTCACACCGTCGAGGCCTTTCTCCGTCGCCTCGTAGCCTTCCTCGTGGAAAGTCTTGTCGAGCAGCGACTTGCCGAGCTGGATGTACTGCTCGCGCTGGCGCGTGCGGATGAAGCGGCGGATCGCGGCCTTGGCCTTGCCGGTGACGGCGAAACGTTCCCAGGTCGGCGACGGCGTCTGCGCCTTCGAGGTCACGATCTCGATCTGGTCGCCGTTCGACAAGGTCGTGCGCAGCGGCAGCATGCGCCCGTTGATCTTGGCGCCCACGCAGGTGTCGCCGACCTGGCTGTGCACGGCGTAGGCGAAATCGATCGGCGTCGCGCCGCGCGGCAGGGCGATCAGCTTGCCCTTGGGCGTGAAGCAGAAGACCTGGTCCTGGAACATCTCGAGCTTGGTGTGCTCGAGGAATTCCTCGGCGTTGGGCGCCTTGTCGAGGATGTCGACCAGGCTGCGCAGCCACGCATACTGCGGCGCATCGGTCGACGGCCCGCCTTCCTTGTAAACCCAGTGTGCGGCCACGCCACGATCGGCCTGGTCCTGCATGTCGGCGGTGCGGATCTGGATCTCGATGCGCTGGCCGAGCGGCCCGATCACGCCGGTATGCAGCGAGCGATAGCCGTTGGGCTTGGGAACCGAGATATAATCCTTGAAGCGCTGCGGCAGCACCTGGAAGGCGCCGTGCAGCAGCCCCAGCGCCTGATAGCACTGTGCGACATCGGCCACGATGATGCGGAAGGCCATGATGTCGGCGAGCTGCTCGAACGACACGTTCTTCTGCTGCATCTTGCGCCAGATCGAATAGGGCGTCTTCTCGCGGCCCGAGACCTGCGCCTCGAGGCCGCCGTCCTTCAGGGTCTTGGTCAACTGCGCCTCGACCTGGGGCACGATCTCGTCGCCCTTTTCCTTCAGGTACCCGAGGCGCGCCTGCACGGAGGAGCGGCCATCCGGATTGAGCTCGGCGAAGGCCAGCTCCTCGAGTTCGCGCTTCACCCGCTCCATGCCGATGCGCGAGGCGAGCGGCGCGTAGAGATCCATGGTCTCGCGCGCGATGCGCTTGCGGCGTGCCGGCTCCTTGATGTGATGCAGCGTGCGCATGTTGTGCAGGCGGTCGGCGAGCTTCACCAGCAGCACGCGGATGTCCGACGACATCGCGAGCACCAGCTTGCGCAGGTTCTCGGCTTCCTTGGTGCTCTCGGACTGGACTTCCAGCCGGCTGAGCTTGGTGACGCCGTCGACCAGGCGCGCGATGTCCTCGCCGAACATGCCGGCGATCTCGTCGCGCGTGGCGTCGGTGTCCTCGATCGTGTCGTGCAGCAGGCCGGTGACGATCGACGAGGTGTCGAGCTTCATCTCGGCCAGGATGCCGGCCACTTCGACGGGATGCGAAAAATACGGATCGCCCGAAGCACGCAGCTGGCTGCCGTGCTTTTTCAGGCCGTAGACGTAGGCGCGGTTGAGCGCATCCTCGTCCGCTTCCGGATCGTAGGACTGTACGCGTTCAACGAGTTCGAACTGACGAATCATGGCAATCGTCCATTATATGGGGACGATTGCGCCTTCTCCACGCAGAATGCGCGAATAGCAGGGCCGAGCCCTGCTAATGTTTACTCGGTAACGTCGTCTTCCTCGGCCATCGGCAGCGCCTTGGGCTGGGCGGCTTCCGCGCCACCCTGGGCCAGCGCCGCGGCGAGCTCCTGCTCGAGCTCGGCCATCTCGTTGACCTCCTCGGGCTTGTCGATATCGGCATGCTTCTGCATGCCCGAGATCAGCGAGTCCTTGAGGGCCGTCTGGTCGAGCTTGGTCTCGGCGATCTCGCGCAGCGCCACGACCGGGTTCTTGTCGCGGTCGCGGTCGACGGTGATCTGGGCACCGGCCGACACGTCGCGCGCGCGCTGGGCGGCGTACAGGACGAGTTCGAAGCGGTTGGGCACCTGCACAATGCAGTCTTCAACGGTGACACGCGCCATTTGTACCTCTGAGGTGAAAACCTCTGAATTCCGGGGAGCGGCGGGTTATACGCGCCCCAGCTTAAAAGACAAGCATTTAGAGCTTTTCGATGGTCTGGTCCGCCGGCAGGGCCGCGACAAGGGCCGCGATCGGCGTGCCGGTCACGGGGTGCTTCCAGGCCGGCGCCAAATCGGCCAAAGGCCGCAGCACGAAGGCCCGGGTGGCCATCCGGGGATGGGGCACGGTCGCCTTGCCGGGGCCTCCCGCGGCAATCTCCCCCCGATAGTCCAGGAGATCGAGGTCGATCCGCCGGGCGGCATTGGGCTCGCTCCGGACCCGCCCAAAAGCCTCCTCGACGGCGTGCAGGGCCTCCAAAAGCCGGTCTGGCGGCAGTTCGGTGGCTATTCTGGCCACGGCGTTCACGTACCAGGGCTGATCGGATATCGGCACGGGGGCGCTCCGGTACCAGGGCGAGACCGCCCGGATCCCGATCCCGCCGGCGTCCAGGTCGGCCAGGGCCGCCTTCAGCGTATCGACCGGAGCCCCATATATGGGGTGCGGAAGATTGGCCCCCAACCCCATGTAAATTGACTCACCCGGGACCTGCCCCACAGATACGTTCCTCCAACCCCTTGTGAACACTCGTATAATGGCCTACACTTAACGTGCTTTAGGAGCGGTCTGCGCTAGTTGGCTCCTACGGCTAAATAAAAAGTTTCGACCCCTCTGAACATATCGCTAAAAAGGATTTCGCCATGAAAGGCAATTTTTACGACTCCGAGCGCGTAGCGCTGTTCATCGACGGCGCCAATCTCTACTCGGCCGCCCGCTCCCTCGGCTTCGACATCGACTACCGCCGCCTCCTCAAGGTCTTCCGCGAAAAAGGCCGGCTGGTCCGCGCCTATTACTACACCGCACTGATCGAGGATCAGGAATATTCGCCGATCCGTCCGCTGATCGATTGGCTGGACTACAACGGCTACACCATGGTCACCAAGCCGACCAAGGAATTCACCGACGCCATGGGCCGCCGCAAGATCAAGGGCAACATGGACATCGAGCTCGCCATCGACGTGCTCGAGATGGCCGAGCACCTCGACCACGTGATCCTGTTCTCCGGCGACGGCGACTTCCGCCGCCTGGTCGAGGCCGTGCAGCGCCGCGGCCTGCGCGTTTCCGTGGTCAGTACCATCAAGTCCTCGCCACCGATGGTGGCCGACGAACTGCGCCGCCAGGCCGACGACTTCATCGAGCTGTCCGAGCTGGCACCGTTGATCGCACGCAACCCCTCGGAGCGTCCGCAGCGGCCGGTCACCGCCGAGCCCGACGACGCCCCGGCCGAGCACCTGATGCGCTCGTCGGCCTAAGCCGGCCCCATAGCGCCTCTCGTGGCCTTACCGGCGTTCAAAGAGCCGCCGCTCGACTGTCCGCGCTGCCCCAGGCTCGTGGCGTTCCGCCGCGAGCTGCAGGCCATGTATCCCGACTGGAACAACGCGCCGGTCCGCTCGTTCGGCGGACTGGACGCGTCGCTGCTGATCGTGGGCCTCGCGCCCGGCATGAAGGGCGCCAATCGCACCGGCCGTCCGTTCACCGGCGACTACGCGGGCGAGCTTCTCTACTCCACCCTGCTCAAGTTCGGTTTCGCCAAGGGCACGTTCAAGGCCGATCCCAACGACGGCCTCACGCTGGTCGGCGCGCGCATCTGCAACGCCGTGCGCTGCCTGCCGCCCGAGAACAAGCCGCTGCCGATGGAGTTCACCGAATGCCGGCCGTTCGTGCAGGCCGAGATGGCGGCGATGTCCAAACTCAAGGTCATCGTGGCGCTGGGCAAGGGCGCGCACGACCAGGTGCTGCGCGCGCTAGCGGTGAAGCCCGCCGGCGCCTACCCGTTCATTCACTCGCGACTGCATACGCTACCGGGCGGCATGCTCCTGGCCGACAGCTATCACTGCTCGCGCTACAACACGAACACCGGGCGCCTGACGACCGAGATGTTCCACGACGTCTTCACGAAGGTCCGCGCGGCCCTCTAGGCGAAAAGTTGACGCGGTGTGCACCGAAATCCTGGGACACCTCCGATGCCGATGGCACGGGGCTTTCCAGCGATTTGTACCGGATTCCGCCACCCCCTCCACGCAAGAATGTTGCGTGGCCCGGAGCGACTAGCCGGCCAGCATCGTCTCGATTTCGCCCGTGATTTCCTTCGACGTCGGGCTGACCTTGCTGGGCCACGAGCCCGCCAGGTGGCCGTTCTTGTCGAACAGGAATTTGTGGAAGTTCCACTTGGGCGCCACCGCCTCGCCGGCATGGCCCGAGATCCACTCGTAGAGCCCGTGCGCGTCGACGCCGACGACATTTTCCTTGGCGGTCATCGGGAAGGTGACGCCGAACGAGGTCTCGCAGAATTTCTTGATCTCGGCTTCGCTCTTGGGTTCCTGCGCCCCGAAGTCGTTCGACGGCACGCCCAGCACGACAAGGCCCTTGGGCCCGTACTTCTCGTGCAGCTGCTGCAACTCGCTGTACTGCGGCGTGAACCCGCAGAACGAGGCCACGTTGACGACCAGCACCGGCTTGCCGGCGTAGTCCTTGAGGTGGATTTCCTTGCCGTCGATGCCTTTGAAGCTGAAATCGTGGGCGGACGCCATCTTACATCTCCTCGTCGTAACGTTGCTCGAGCCAGGGATCGCCGTAGTTGTGATAGCCGCGTACTTCCCAGAAGCCCGGTTTGTCCAGTACCGAAAATTCCACGCGTTTGATCCACTTCGCGCTCTTCCAGAAATAGAGCTTGGGAATCACCACGCGCAGCGGGCCGCCGTGCTCGCGGCTGATCGCCTCGCCGTTCCAGCTCCAGGCCAGAAGCACATCCTCGGCCGCGAAATCGGCCAGCGGCACATTGGTCGTATAGGTGTCATAGGAGTGAAAGATCACGTGCCGGACGTCGGCCTTGGGCTTGACCAGTGCGATCAAATCGCGCGCCGAGACGCCTTCCCACCTGTTGTCGTAGCGCGACCACGCCGTCACGCAATGGATGTCGGTGGTGATGCTGGTTTTCGGAAGATCGGTGAACTCGCCCCACTTCAGGGTCGCAGGCTGCTCGACCTCGCCATCGACGAACAGGCGCCAGGCGTTGAGCGGGATCTCGGGCTGGACGCCGAGATCGAGGACCGGCCAGGTCTCGACCTCGCGTTGGCCGGGCGGCAGGCGCTGCGAGTGGGCCGCGGTCTTCCCCGTGAGCAGGCGGCCGTCCTCGGCCCACTTCTGCTTGGTGTCGATCAGCTTGCTCTTCAGCTTGCCGAACAGCGTGACATCGTCGTCGGCCATGGCGCCCTCTAGATACTCCGTCCCGCCTTCTCCCAATATGGGGCGCGCAGCTTCCTTTTGAAGATCTTGCCGGAATCTTCCCGCGGCAGGGCGGCGCTGAACTCCACCACCCGCGGCACCTTGTAGCGCGCCAGGTGCTGACCGAGATAGGCCCGGACGGAGGCTTCCTCGAGCGCGGCACCGGCCAGCGGCTCGACATGGGCGCAGATCTGCTCGCCGAACTCCTCGTCCGGGATGCCGAACACCGCGCAGTCCCGCACGCCGGGCATCTGGATCAGCACGCCCTCGATCTCGGCCGGATAGATGTTCACCCCACCCGAGATAATCATGTCGCGTTTGCGATCGCACAGGAAAACGTAACCGTCGGCGTCCTGGTAGCCGACATCGCCCACGGTCACGAGATCGCCCAGCGCCACCTCGCGCCGCTTGGCGTCGTCGTTGTTGTAGGTGAATTCCGACAGATGCGGCCCGCGCACGTAGATCTCGCCGATCTCGCCTGGCGCCACGTCGCGGCCTTGGGCATCGACGATGCGCAGGACGGCGCCCTGCACCGCGTGCCCCACCGTCCCGGGCTTCTTCAGCGCCTCTGCCGACGTGTGCCAGACCACGATGCCGGTCTCGGTCGCGCCGTAGTATTCGTTGATGACCGGCCCCCACCATTCGATCATCTGGCGCTTCACCTCGGGCGCGCACGGTGCGGCGCCATGCGTGACCCAGCGCAATGACGACAGGTCGTACTTCTTCTTCACCTCGTCGGAGAGACGCAGCAGGCGCACGAACATCGTGGGCACGATATGCATGTGCGTGATCCCGTGCTGGCCGATCAGGCGCAGCATGTCCTCCGCCTCGAAGCGCGGCTGCAGGACGATGTTGAGTCCGAGGCGGGCACTGCCCATGCCGTAGGCGGCGGGCGCGGAATGATACATCGGGCCGTTCATCAGCACGACGATCGAGGGATCGGCCACCAGCCCCCAGTAGCGGCCCACTTCCGCCGCGGCGGCGGCCTGCAGTTCCGGTGTGCTCGGACGCCGGCGCACGCCCTTCGGCCGCCCCGTCGTGCCGGAGGTGTAGATCATGCTGCCGCGCGACAGCTTGGGCGGCTGCGTGTTCGGCGCGCTTCTCGCCACGAACGCGTCCCAGATCTCGACGCCTGCGGGCGCACCCTGCCTGTCGGCCGGCAGGCCATAGGCGGAGGCGATCTCTTCCGGCACCGGCACGACGAACACTTTCACATGGGTCGGCACGCCGGCCGCGATCTGCGCAAAGAGATCCGCGTGGGCCACCAGCACCTTGGCGCGGCAATCCTCGAGGATGTAACCCGCCTCTTCCGGCGTGAAGTGCCAGTTGATGGGCACCGCATAGGCGCCGAGCTGGCCCGCGGCCATGTTGACCTCGAAGGTCGCGAAATCGTTGCGCAGCATCAGCGCCACGCTATCGTCCTCGGCCACACCCAATGCCGCGAGGCCGCCCGCGGCGCGCGCGGCGTTCGCCTGGATCTCGGGCCAGCTCCTGAAGCGTTCGCCCGCCGTCACGCCCGGCGCCTTGTTGGCGGTCATCGTTTCCGTCCCTTTCCGGCTTTGTTGCCGGTTGCGCCCTTGATCATCGTCTTCCCGAGGAAGCTCGACAACGCCTTGTAGTCGGGCCCGTGGGCCAGCATGCCCGACTGATGCAGCATGACGACGCCATGCAGCGCCGCCCACATCGACCAGCCGAACAGCGCCGGGTCGGAGTCGATCGCCCCCGCCTCGGCAAGCTGCTCGGCGCCGCGCGTGATGTAGCGCGCCGCGCGCTGCGAGGCCGCTCCCAACTCGGGGTGGCTCTCGTCGAGCGGCGCGTCGATGTCGAACATGATGCGATAGGCGTGCGGGTTCTTGAGCGCGAAGGCGACATAGGCCTCGCTCGTGCGCCGCCCCCGCTCCAGCGGCGGCGCCGCGGCGGCAGCCTTTTCGAGCGCATCGGCAAACTTGGTGAACGCCTCGGCGCGCACCGTGGCCAGGATGTCGGCCTTGTCCTTGAAATAGCGGTACGGCGTCTTCGGGCTGCAGCCCAGCGCCTCGGCGAGCTGCCGCATGGTGACGCCTTCATAGCCATGCTTGGCGAAACGCTCGGTCGCGACCTTGCACAGTTCGGCGCGAAAGTCGGCGATGTCCTTGTCGGTGAGGTAACGCGGCATGATTTTCGATACACAATGTGTATCGAAGGCTCGACAGCGTCAACCGCGAAGGCGGTCGATCACTCCGGGCAGAAGTTCTGCCAGCCGTTCGTAGTCGGCCCTCTCGTTGTAGGCATAGGCCGACAGGCGCAGCCACGGACCGCCCGCCAGCCCATGGACCGGACAGTCGGTCCCGGCGGCCTGCAGGACCGCCCGCACCGGCACCGCCGCTTCCCGCGTCGGCGGCATCTCGAACGGGAGGCGCACCAGGGCCATGGCGCCTGCCATCTCGGGTCGCGCACCGATCTCCGTTCCGAGCTTGGAGGCCAGGAGCGCACCCGCCTCCGCCGCCAATAGCCTGTTGCGTTCCATCAATGCCGGACCACCCAGCCGCGCGAAGAAGTCGAGCGCCGCGGGCAACGCGAGATAGGCCGTAGGATCAACGGTGCCGGTCCAGTCGAACTCCTGGGTGAACCCGGCGCCGTAGCCATGCGAGATCGTCACGGGATGCAGCTCCGTCCGGCGATCGCCGCGCGCATACAGGAACCCGCAGCCCTTGGGAGCCGACCACCATTTGTGACAGTTGCCGACGTACCAATCCGCGCCGAGCGTCTCGAGATCGAGCGGGACCTGCCCTGGCCCATGCGCACCATCGACAAGCACGCGCACCCCCGAGGCGTGGCACAGCGCGATGATCTCGGCGATCGGCAGCACCAGCCCGCTGGGCGAGGTGATGTGATCGATGACGAGGATCCGCGTCTTCTTCGTGATCGCCTTCTCGATGTTCGAAAGGATCGTCGCTTTGTCGGGCCGCGGAAACGGCAGTTCGGCCGACACGACCTTGGCGCCGGATCGTTCGGCGACATGGATCATCGTGTTGCGGACCGCGTTGTAGACGTGGCTGGCGTGAAGAAGTTCGTCGCCCGGTTCCAGTCGAATTGAGCGCAACACGGCGTTGCATCCCGTCGTGGCGTTGGGAACGAAGACGACGTCGTCGGACTCCGCGCCCAAGGCGCGCGCCAATACCGTCGCAGCGGCCCGCAACGCCTCCGGCAGCTCGCGCGAGAAGAAGCGCGTCGGCTGCGCTTCCATGCGGCGCCGCCAGTCATCTTGCGCGGCAAGGACAACACGCGGCGTCGCCCCGTACGAGCCGTGGTTGACGGTCAGGAAGTCCGGATCGAGCGTCCATTCATGGCGAATGGCCGAGCCCAGGGCGTTTGTCACGGTCAGGCGGTTTCCGCAAACAGCTCCCGGCCGATCAGCATGCGGCGGATCTCGCTGGTGCCGGCGCCGATCTCGTAGAGCTTGGCATCGCGCAGCAGGCGGCCCGCCGGATAGTCGTTGATGTAGCCATTGCCGCCCAGCAGCTGGATGGCGTCGAGGGCGACAAGCGTCGCCTTCTCGGCGGCATAGAGGATGGCACCGGCGGAATCCTTGCGCGTGGTCTGGCCGCGGTCGCACGACTTGGCGACGGCGTACACATACGCCTTGCAGGCGTTCATCGTGGTGTACATGTCGGCGAGCTTGCCCTGCACCAGCTGGAACTCGCCGATCGCCTGGCCGAACTGCTTGCGCTCGTGGACGTAGGGCACGACGAGGTCCATCGCCGCCTGCATGATGCCGATCGGGCCCGCCGCCAGCACCGCGCGCTCGTAGTCGAGGCCGCTCATCAGCACATTCACGCCCTTGCCGACCGCGCCCAGCACGTTCTCTTCCGGAATCTCGCAATCCTCGAACACGAGCTCGCCCGTCGACGAGCCGCGCATGCCCATCTTGTCGAGCTTCTGCGCGACCTTGAAGCCCTTGGCGTCGGTCGGAACGATGAACGTCGTGATGCCACGCGAGCCCGCGGCAGGATCGGTCTTGGCATAGACCACGATCACCTGCGCGTCGGGACTGTTGGTGATCCACATCTTGGTGCCGTTCAGGACGTACTTGTCGCCCTTTTTCTCTGCCCGCAACTTCATGGAGACGACGTCGGAGCCCGCGCCCGATTCGCTCATGGCGAGGCTGCCGACGTGTTCGCCGGACAGCAGCTTCGGCAGGAAGCGCTTCTTCTGGTCGTCGTTACCGTTGCGGCGGATCTGGTTGACGCAGAGGTTCGAGTGCGCGCCGTAGCTCAGGCCCACAGCGGCCGACGCGCGCGAAAGCTCCTCGACTGCGATCACATGCTCGAGATAGCCGAGGCCCGAGCCGCCATACTCCTCCTCGACCGTGATGCCGTGCAGACCGAGGTCACCCATCTGCGGCCACAGCTCGCGCGGGAAGCGGTCGGTCTTGTCGATTTCGGCCGCGATCGGCGCCACCTTGTCGCTGGCGAAGCGCTGGACCTGGTCGCGCAGTGCGTCGGCGGTTTCGCCCAGGCCGAAATCGAACGGCGGCATTGCGTTGGGGATCATGATTTCCTGCCCTTGTACTGTTTGACCGGGAGAGTGGCGGCCCCGGCCGCGCGACGCAAGCCGCGCTAGAGCAGGAAGATCGTCGCCAGTCCGAGGAACGCCAGGAAACCGATCACGTCGGTCACCGTCGTCAGAAACACCGTCGACGACACGGCGGGGTCGACGCCCATCTTCTGCAGGCCGAGCGGAATGAAGGTGCCCGCGAGGGCTGCGGCCAGGAGATTGCAGATCATGGCGGCGCCGATCACGGCGCCAAGCCGCCAGTCGCCGTACCAGGCGAACACCGCGCCGCCCATCAGGATCGCGAAGATGAAGCCGTTCAGACCGCCGACCGCGGCTTCCTTGATGATGAAGCGCAGGGCATTCGCGGCGGTAAGCTCGCCCATGGCCAGACCTCGCACGGCCACCGTGACGGTCTGCGTGCCCGCATTGCCGCCCATAGAGGCCACGATCGGCATCAGCACGGCCAGAGCCACGATCTTCTCGATCGCGCCCTCGAACTGGCCGATCACCAAAGACGCAATCACCGCCGTGACGAGATTGATCGCCAACCACCAGGCGCGCCGACGTGTCGTCTGGATCATGTTGGCGTGCATGTCGTCGGCGCCGACGCCCGCCATCTTCAGCAGGTCCTCCTCGGCTTCCTCGTCGATCACGTCGACCACGTCGTCGACCATGATCACGCCCAGCAGACGCCGCGTGTCGTCGACCACCGGGCACGACACCAGGTTCTTGTCGCGGAACAGATGCGCCACCTCGGCCTGGTCGGTCATGACCTGCACCGAGGGAATGTCCGGATCGACCAGATCGACGATCGGCACCGGCCGCTTGGTGCGCAGCATTCGGCCGAGCGGCACCGAGCCGCGCAGGCGGCCCACGCGGTCGACGACGAAGATGTCGTAGACGTCGTCGGGCAGGTCGGTTGCCTCGCGGCAATAGTCGATGACCTCGCCCACGGTCCAGCTGTCCGGCACCTTGACCAGCGACAGCTGCATCAGGCGGCCGGCGGAATCGTCTGGGTAGGCCAGCGCCGTCTCGATCTCGGCGCGCTCCTCGGCCGGGAGTTCGGCCAGAATCTCGCGCTGCTCCTCCTCCGGCAGATCCTCGATCAGGTTGACCGCGTCGTCGGTGTCGAGCTCGCGCGCGGCAGCCGCGATGTCCTTGCTGTCGAGCTGCTCGAGCACGTCGTCGCGGACATCCTCGTCGAGCTCGGTCAGCATCTCGGGATCGAGATCGCGCCTCAGCAGCTCGATCAGCTGGTCGCGTTGCGCCTCGGAGATCTGCTCGACGACGGAGGCCTGGCCCGTGGCACTGAGAGCCTCGACCAGCGTCCGCGCTTCCGTCGAATTTCCTGCGGCGAGCGCTTCCTCGATGTGCCGGACGACCTCCGGTGTCACTTCATCGAGGGCGTGCGCCGCGCCGCTCATCCCCTGGCCCCCTCGCTCCGGGACTCGGCGAGGCGCTGGGCTTCGACGACGGCGAGCGCGGTCATGTTGGTGATGCCGCGGGCCGTCACGGACGGCGTCAGCACGTGCGCGGGCAGTGCCGTGCCCAGCAGCATCGGGCCGACGTGCAGTCCGTCGGCCGCCGTCTTGAGGAGGTTGAACGCGATATTGGCCGAATCGAGCGACGGGCAGATCAGGAGATTGGCCGCACCGGTGAGCTTCGAGCGCGGGAAGACCGCTTCGCGAATGACCGGATCGAGGGCCGCATCGCCATGCATCTCGCCATCCACTTCGAGGTCCGGCGCACGGCCGTGCAGGATCTTCACGGCTTCCGCCATCCGGCGCGCCGAAGGAGAATCCGAGCTGCCGAACAGCGAGTGCGACAACAGCGCCACCTTGGGCTGCACGCCAAATCGAAGTACCGCGTCGGCGGCCAGCATGGTGATGTTGGCCAGCGTCTCCGCGTCAGGGTCGACGTTCACGTAGGTGTCGGCGATGAACACCGAGCGGGTCGGCAGGACCAGCAGGCTGAGGCCGGCCATGTGCTTCACGCCCTCGCGCATGCCGATCACGTCGCGCACATGGGCGAAGTGCGTGCGGAAGCGTCCATAGGCACCGGCGATCATGGCGTCGGCATCGCCCAGCTTCACGGCCAGCGCCGCGATCAGGGTCGGGCTCGACCGGACGAGATTGCGCGCGGTGGGCTCGGTGACGCCGCGGCGCTCCATCAGCGCGTGGTAGGCGCCCCAGTATTTGTCGTAGCGAGGGTCGTTCGAGGGATCGATCAGCTCGACGTCGACGCCGGGCCTGAAGCGCAGGCCCAGACGCTCGGCGCGTCGCTTGATGATCTCGGGCCGGCCGATCAGGATCGGCTTGGCCAGGCGCTCGTCGAGGATGACCTGGATGGCGCGTAGGACGCGGTCGTCTTCGCCCGCGCTGAAGATCACGCGCTTGGGATTGCTGCGCGCCTGGCCGAAGACCGGCCGCATCGCGAGGCCCGACTTGAACACGAACTGGCCGAGCTGTTCGCGATAGGCCTCGAAGTCGGCGATCGGCCGCGTCGCCACGCCCGAATCCATCGCAGCCTTGGCCACGGCCGGCGCCAGCTCGACGATCAGGCGCGGATCGAACGGCTTGGGAATGATCTGCGTGGGACCGAAGCCTCCCGCCCCGCCCGAGTCACCGAAGGCGCGCGCCACGACTTCCGAGGGCTCCTTGCGTGCGAGCTCGGCGATCGCGCGCACGCAGGCGATCTTCATTTCGTCGTTCACCGTCGTGGCACCAACGTCGAGCGCGCCGCGGAAGATGTACGGGAAGCAGAGGACGTTGTTCACCTGGTTGGGATAGTCGCTGCGGCCGGTCGCCATGATGGCATCGTCGCGCACCGCCGCCACGTCTTCCGGCGTGATCTCGGGGTTCGGATTGGCGAGCGCGAAGATCAGCGGCTTGGCCGCCATCTTCTTCACCATGTCCTGCTTCAGCACGCCCGCGGCCGAAAGGCCGAGGAAGATATCGGCGCCGCCGATCACGTCGCCCAGCGTGCGCAGGTCGGTGTCGCGCGCGTAGCGCTCCTTGAACGGGTCCATCAACTCGTTGCGGCCCTTCCAGACCACGCCCACGATGTCGGTGACCCAGATGTTCTCCTTGGGCAGGCCGAGCTTCTCGAGCACGCCGAGGCACGACAGTGCCGCGGCACCCGCGCCCGACACGACGAGCTTCACGTTGCCGATGTCCTTGCCGACCAGCGACAGCGCGTTCAGCACCGCCGCACCCACGATGATCGCGGTGCCGTGCTGGTCGTCGTGGAACACCGGGATCTTCATGCGCTTGCGCAGCGTCTGCTCGACGTAGAAGCACTCCGGCGCCTTGATGTCCTCGAGGTTGATGCCGCCGAAGGTGGGCTCGAGCGAGGCGATGATGTCGACCAGCTTTTCCTGGTCGAGTTCGTCGATCTCGATGTCGAACACGTCGATGCCGGCGAACTTCTTGAAGAGGACGCCCTTGCCCTCCATCACCGGCTTGGCGGCGAGCGGCCCAATGGCGCCCAGGCCCAGCACCGCGGTGCCGTTGGTGATCACGCCCACCAGGTTGGCGCGGATCGTGAGTTCGGCCGCCGTCGCGGGATCGCGCACGATCTCGTGGCAAGCAGCGGCCACGCCCGGCGAGTAAGCCAGCGACAGGTCGCGTTGCGTGGCCAGGGGCTTGGTCGGAACGACCTCGATTTTGCCCGGCCGGGGAATGCGATGGTAACGGAGAGCGCCGTCGGTTAATTCATCCGCCAAGCTACTTCTCCCGCATCCGATTACAAAAAGGGCCGCCCGTTGGGTTCTGCCAACGAGCGGCAACCTTGAGCTGCCCTTTTCGATCGATCCGGCGTTGGTGCGGCCAAGAAGACTCGAACTTCCACGCCTCGCGGCACTAGCACCTCAAGCTAGCGCGTCTACCAATTCCGCCATGGCCGCGCCGGATCGACGGGGCGGGGGATACCAAATAGCCCCTGCAGTGGCAAGGCGCGTGGACCAGTACTTGCGCCTCGGGCCGGAAATACCGATTTTGCGCCTATGGTCCGCCCCGAAGATCGACCCGAATGGCGCATTTCCGACACGCCGGTGCCTTATGACGAGGCCCTCGCGGCGATGGAAGCGCGCGTCGCCGACATCCGGGCCGGGCATGCAGGCGAGCTGATCTGGCTGCTCGAGCATCCGCCGCTCTACACGGCGGGCACCAGCGCCAAGGACCACGATCTTGTGCAGCCCGGCCGTTTTCCGGTCCATGTCGCGGGCCGCGGCGGCCAATACACCTATCACGGCCCCGGCCAGCGGGTGGCTTATGTGATGCTCGACCTGCGCCGCCGCCGCCAGGACGTGCGCCGCTTCGTGTCCGATCTCGAGGAATGGACCATCCGCTCCCTCGCCCGCTTCGGCGTGACCGCCGAGCGCCGCGCCGGCCGGGTCGGCGTCTGGGTCGCCCGGCCCGACAAGCCACCGCTGTTCGACGGCAGCCCGCGCGAGGACAAGATCGCAGCCATTGGCGTGCGCATCCGCCACTGGGTCTCGTTCCACGGCATCTCGATCAACGTCGAGCCCGACCTTGGCCACTACGACGGCATCGTGCCCTGCGGCATCGCGGGCCACGGCGTCACCTCGCTGGTCGATCTCGGCCTGCCGGTGACCCTGGCCGATCTCGACGTGGCGCTGGCCGAGACATTCGACGAAGTTTTCGCAGAGGTCAGGCCGTCGGCCGCCGCTTAGCGTTCAGGGAAACACCCACCGGCATCATCTCGTAGGGCGGCTTCCAGCCCGGCAGCGCCGCGACCCGTTCACGCCAGGCATGGATTGCCGGATATGCCGCTTCGAGATCGAAGTCCGTTTCCTCTGTTGGATAGTAGAGATACCCCGCAATCGAGAAGTCCACGATCGTCGGCCTGTCGCCCAGCATGAAGGCGCGTCCCGCAAGATGCCTCTCGACGATCGAGAAGGCGCCGTCGACGCGCGGCTTCAGGAAAGCCAGGACCGAGGGATGCGGCGGCTGCGGCAGCAGCGAGTATTGCATCCGGTAAGGCGCGAAACTCCCGGTGAACCGGTGATTGTCGAACAGGATCCAACGCTGCGCTTCGAAACGTTCCTCCGCTCCTTCCGGCGCGAACCTGCCGACGGTATCGGCGAGCCACATCAGGATCGCGCCGGACTGGGAGAGCCGTCTGCCGCCAAGTTCCAGCACCGGCACCTCGCCCATCGTGTTGGTGTCCGCCCGCCACCGGGCATCCTGTGTCTGACCGCCGGCGAAATCGACGCCCACGGGCTCCCAGTCGAGTCCGGCGCAATTCAGATAGAGCGCGACCTTGTAGGAATTCCCCGACGCGCCGACGCAATGAAGCTTGAACCTGGGCATGACGCCACTGTACGCGCCAATACCTGTCAGGCGCCGTCAGTTATCGGAGTCAGGCCCGATCATCGCGCAAAACTCACTTGCTTTTCTTCGCCAGGCGTTCGTTGAACGAGGCGAGGTCGATCACGATCCGCTGGTGCGTGCCCTTGCCGATCTCGCCCTGCTCGTCGCTGGCCGACACGATGTAATCGATGCGCTTTCCCTCGACGCGAACGACTTCCGCCGTCGCGCGCACCTCGTGACCGACCGGCGTGGCCGAGAGGTGCTTCACATCCACCGACGTGCCGACCGCGCTTTCACCCGGTTCGAGATAGGGCTTGATGGCATCGAGCGCGGCGTTCTCCATGACCCGGATCATCATGGGCGTCGCAAACACCGGCGGCAGCATCGCGTCCTTGAACCGGCTGGCGAGATGCTCGGGCTTCACGACCAACGTCGCGGTCGCCTTCGTTCCGATCGGAATCGTGCGCATCCTGATGTCCTCCTCAAGCCGTCGGCAGCCGCGTGAACCCCTCGGGCAGGATATCGAGATCGACCGGGTCGACGTCGATCTCGTCGACACGGGCCAGAGGCGGCCCTCGCCGGCAGGCCTCGATCATCCGGCCGACGGCGCTCTCGTCGCCCACGATCAGCGCCTCGACCGCTCCATCCTGACGATTGCGCACCCAACCCGCCAGACCGAGGCGTAGCCCTGTGGCGATCGCCCAGTCGCGATAGCCGACGCCCTGCACACGCCCGGTGATGGTGAGACGCGCCTGTAGCGCCATCGCTTACGCGAACTCGATGATCTTCTGGTCGACCCGCAGGCTGTCGCCCGCCTTGGCATGGAGCGTCTTGATCGTGCCGTCACGCACCGCGCGCAGCACGTTCTCCATCTTCATCGCCTCGACGACAGCCAGAGACTCGCCCGCCTTCACTTCCTGCCCCTCGCTCACCGCGACGGAAGCCAGCAGGCCCGGCATCGGCGACAGCAGGAACTTCGAGGTATCGGGCGCAGCCTTCACCGGCATCAGCGCATAGAGCTCGGCCTGGCGCGGCGTCAGCACCAGCGCCTCGGCCTGGCCGCCTTCGTGCGTGAGGCGCCAGCCGGAACCCACGATATCGGCCTGAAGCACGAGATGCAGCCCATCCACCGTGGCATGAACCAGCGGATCGCCGGGCTGCCAAGCGGTCTCGACCGCGATCTCGCGGCCGGCGACATCGACGCCGAACAGTTTCTCGTCCCCTGTCACGGTGAGTTCGACCGGCTTGCGGTTGAGCATCACCACGCGGCGATCCTGCGTCACACCCAGCCGCTCGTCGCGAATGCGTTCGATGACGGCGGCAACGGCCGCCAGCACCGCCGGATCCTTGGGCGGCAGGTGCGCTACCGTGAAGCCGCCCTGGAATTCCTCGGCGATGAAGTTGGTCGTGAGCTTGCCGGCCCGGAAGCGCGGGTGCGCCATCAGCGCCGCCAGGAACGGCACGTTGTGCGACACGCCGCGCACGTAGAACTCGTCGAGCGCGCGGCGCATGCGGTCAATCGCTTCGTTGCGCGTCTTGCCGTGCGTGCAGAGCTTGGCGATCATCGGATCGTAGAACATCGAGATCTCGCCGCCTTCGTAGACGCCGGTGTCGACGCGCACGTCGGGACCGGGCGTAGGCTCGCGGTACTTCACGAGACGGCCGGTCGACGGCAGGAAGTTGCGGAAGG
This sequence comes from Enhydrobacter aerosaccus, assembly GCA_903915535.1. Lineage (GTDB taxonomy): Bacteria > Pseudomonadota > Alphaproteobacteria > Reyranellales > Reyranellaceae > Reyranella > Reyranella aerosaccus_C. The sequence continues at coordinate 121,063 of CAIWTJ010000043.1, read as the reverse complement.
GGTCCTCGGCATAGACGCGCGCCTCGACCGCCCAGCCGTCGAGCTTCACGTCCTTCTGCTGGAATGGCAGCTTCTCGCCCGCCGCCACCTTGATCATCAGCTCGACCAGGTCGAGCCCGGTGATCAGTTCCGTCACGGGATGCTCGACCTGCAGGCGGGTGTTCATCTCGAGGAAGTAGAACTTGCGATTCTTGTCGACGATGAACTCGACGGTGCCGGCGCTCTTGTATTTGACGGCTTTCGCAAGCGCCACCGCCTGCTCGCCCATCGCCTTGCGCGTCTTGGCGTCGAGGAACGGGCTGGGCGCCTCCTCGATCACCTTCTGGTGGCGGCGCTGGATCGAGCACTCGCGCTCCCAGAGATAGACGCAGTTGCCGTGGCCATCGGCGATCAGCTGGATCTCGATGTGGCGCGGCTCCTCGACATATTTCTCGATGAACACGCGATCGTCGGCAAAGGACGACTTCGCCTCGTTGGTCGCCGACACGAAGCCTTCCTTGGCTTCGGCGTCGTTGTAGGCGATGCGCATGCCCTTGCCGCCACCGCCGGCCGACGCCTTGATCATCACCGGGTAGCCGACCTTCTTGGCGATCTTCACCGCTTCGTCGGCGTTGGGGATCGCGGCGAGGTGGCCGGGCACCGTGCTGACGCCGGCCTTCTGCGCCAGCTTCTTGGATTCGATCTTGTCGCCCATCGCGTAGATCGCGTGCGCGTCGGGGCCGATGAAGGCGATCTTGGCTTTGGCCAGCGCCTTTTGGAACTCCTGCTTCTCCGACAGGAAGCCGTAGCCCGGATGCACCGCCTGCGCGCCGGTCTTCCTGCAGGCCTCGACGATCTTGTCGATCATCAGGTACGACTGCGCCGAGGGCGGCGGCCCAATGAACACCGCCTCATCCGCCTCGCGCACGTGCTGCGCGTCGGCGTCGGCCTCGGAATAGACGGCGACGGTCTTGATGCCGAGCTTCTTGCACGAGCGGATCACGCGGCAGGCGATCTCGCCGCGATTGGCGATCAGGATTTTGTCGAACAGCGGGCCGGGCACACTGGTCTTCTGCTTCTTGGCGACCGCCTTCTTTTTCGCAGCCATTCCTATCGTCCTTCTTAATTCTTATTGCGGTCGAAGAGGCCCATGGACCAGGCCGTATGCGCCGCGATCAGCGGCATCCACGCCATCAGGACCCACAGCCACCACGGATACTTGGCGGTGAAGAGTGCATTGATCGCGATCAGCACCAGAAGCGTGCACAGCGCCACGATCACGTGCAGGCGCACGAAACGGGCACGCCTCATGCGCTCCTCGGGCGACGTGCTCAAAGGGGCAGGTTCCCGTGCTTGCGCCAGGGATTCTCGAGCTTCTTGTTCTCGAGACTCGCCAGCGCCTTGCACACCCGGCGGCGCGTACCGTGCGGCATGATCACATCGTCGATGAAGCCGCGATTGGCCGCGATGAACGGATTGGCGAACTTCTCGCGATATTCCTCGGTGCGTGCCGCGATCTTCTTGGCGTCGCCGATGTCGGAGCGAAAGATGATCTCGACCGCGCCCTTGGCGCCCATCACCGCGATCTCCGCGCCCGGCCAGGCGTAGTTCATGTCGCCACGCAGGTGCTTGGACGCCATCACGTCGTAGGCGCCGCCGTAGGCCTTGCGCGTGATCACCGTGACTTTCGGCACCGTCGCCTCGGCGTAGGCATAGAGCAGCTTGGCGCCGTGTTTGATGATGCCGCCGAACTCCTGCGTCGTGCCCGGCAGGAAGCCCGGCACGTCGACGAAGGTCACGATCGGGATGTTGAACGCATCGCAGAAGCGCACGAACCGCGCGCCCTTGCGGCTCGAATCGATGTCGAGGCAGCCCGCCAGCACCATCGGCTGGTTGGCGACGAAGCCCACGGTCTTGCCGGCCATGCGGCCGAAGCCCACGACGATGTTGCCGGCCCATTCCGGCGATAGCTCGAAAAAGTCGCCCTCGTCCACGACCTTCAGGATCAGCTCCTTGATGTCGTAGGGCTTGTTGGGATTATCCGGCACCAGCGTGTCGAGCGAGAGATCGTCACGGTCGGACGGATCGTGCGTCGGGCGCACTGGCGCCTTCTCGCGGTTGTTGCTCGGCAGGAAATCGACGAAGCGGCGAAGCTGCAGCAGCGCCTCGATGTCGTTCTCGAACGCGAGATCGGCGACGCCCGACTTCTGCGTATGCGTGAGCGCGCCGCCCAGTTCCTCCTGAGTCACCGTCTCGTGCGTCACCGTCTTCACCACGTCGGGACCGGTCACGAACATGTAGGAGCTGTCCTTCACCATGAAGATGAAGTCGGTCATGGCCGGCGAATAGACGGCACCTCCCGCGCACGGGCCCATGACCATCGAGATCTGCGGGATCACGCCCGAGGCCAGCACGTTCTTCTGGAACACGTCGGCGTAACCCGCCAGCGAATCGACGCCTTCCTGGATGCGGGCGCCGCCGGAATCGTTGAGGCCCAACACCGGCGCGCCGACCTTCATGGCGATGTCCATGATCTTGCAGATCTTGGCGGCATGCATGCCCGAAAGGGCGCCGCCGAACACGGTGAAGTCCTGGCTGAAGACATAGACCAGCCGGCCGTTGATCGTGCCCTGGCCCGTCACGACGCCGTCGCCCGGGATCTTCTGGTCCTGCATGCCGAAATCGATCGAGCGGTGCTCGACGAACATGTCGTATTCCTCGAACGAGCCCGGATCGAGCAGCGCATCGATGCGCTCGCGCGCCGTCAGCTTGCCCTTGGCGTGCTGGGCGTCGATGCGCCGCTGGCCGCCGCCCAGACGGGCCGCCGCGCGGCGCTTCTCGAGCTCTTTCAACATGTCTTGCATACGAAAACTCCGGTCCGGATCCCTTTTTAGACCAATTTGTCATCCTGAGCGAAGCGAAGGATCCTTCGCTGCGCTCAGGATGACAACGTGCGCTAGCGCAGGAATTTCTTCTCGTCGGCCTTCACTTTGCCCATGCCCTGCAAATCGAAGACCTCGTCGACGGTCGCGATCTCCGATTCCACCGTGTGGATGCCGCGGTCCTTGCGGATTTTCGCGAAGGTCTTCCGCATGGCGCCGACCGACGCCCGGATCGCATGGTTGCCCCAGATGAGGAGGCCGATCTTCTTCAGCTCCTTGACCCGCGCCACCGTCATCTGCGGATAGGCCGTCGGCACCAGTGCGATCGGGGCCTTACCGTCCCAGGCCTTCACAAAAGCCTCGATCTCGTCCGGCGTCTTCTGCTTCGAATGAACGAGGATCATGTCGGCGCCGGCGGCTTCGTAGGCGCGCGCCCGCTTCAGCGCCTCTTCCTGGCCGAGACCCGCGATCAGCGCCTCGGTGCGCGCCACGAGCACGAGGTCCTTGTCCTTGCGCACCGACCGCGCCGCCTCGATCTTGCCTTGGAACTCCTCGATGCGGACCATGTCCTGGCGGCCGCCCGCGATCAGGCTCGACACCTTGGGGAAGCTCTTGTCCTCCATCACGATCGCCGCGACCCCCGCGCGCTCGTACTGTTCGACGGCGTAGAGCACGTTGATCGCGTTGCCGAAGCCCGTGTCGATGTCGGCCACGACCGGAAGCCCTGAACGCTCGACAATGGCGCGCGTCATGTCGAGATGCTGCGTCATCGACACGATGCTGACGTCGGGCACGCCGTACATCGCCGACAGTTCGAAGCCCGACGCCCAGATCGCATCGAAGCCGGCTTCCGCCGCCAGCATCGCCGACAGGGGCGAGTGCGCGGCCATCGCCTCGACCAGACCGTTCATCGCCAGGATCTCCCTGAACTTCGTGCCCGCGCTCATGTCCGTTCCCTCAGTCTTTGTCTTTCCAGTAGGGCGAGGAAGCGCGCGCCGGACGCGATGTCCTTGCGCACGCCTTCGCGATGCTTTTCCGCCAGCGGATCGTCCCCCCAGCGCCCGACCTGATAGAGCTCGTCGACCAGCGTGGCGTCAGCCGCCTGTTCCGCCGTCAATCGCCCCTCCGACACCGCGAGCGCGATCACCAGCGATCCCGATGTGTGGGTGAGATTGTAGAGGGCAGCCAAAGCGAGATCGGCATGCGCGGCCACCGCATCGCGCAGACGCGCCTTGGCCTCTTCGGGCTGCTCGACGAAGCTGATGCCCTCCACGACATTGAGGCGCGCGCCGTAGCGCTCGGCCGCCCAGTCGAGCAGCGGCTGCCAGGTTTCCGTCTGCGTCTTCACCAGGCTGTCGGGCGCCGATGCGCGGTAGCACAGCAGGTCGGAGCCGCCATACTTGGCGGTATCGGCGATGATCTCCAGGTGTCGCGGCGCCACGCGGTCGAGGCCGGTCGCGGCCAGGCGCGTCAACGGCAGATGGGCGGTATTGATCTCGCTGCCTTCGGGCACCGCGCGCCATTCGCTCGCGATCGCCTCGGCGAGCGATGCCGTCGGCACGGTCAGGATCGATTTGGCCGGCGTCCGCATCGGCTTGCCGTCCAGCAGCACGCGATGGCCGCCCTCGCCCGCCTCGGTCTCCGTCTCTTTGTAAAAGCGCTTCATGTGCCGCTGGGCTTACACGCCCGAGGCAGGGGGCGACAAGGGCAGCGTCAGCCAGCCGTGACGGCCTGTTGGCGGGCATGCTCGATCAACGCCGCCAACTGGTCGAAATCGGCGTCCAGCGACGTCGCGGCAAGCGTTATGGGACTGCCGACCATCTGCGCGCTGCTCGCTCTAAGGAAGCGCTGGAACATGTTGCCGCGCGGAAGGAATTTCTGCGGATCGTGCACATCCACGATGAGGAACGGCACCTTTCTGATGAGGCCCGCACGCAGACCTCGAATCTCCCTCCAATAGACGCGGCCAACGCCGGGATACGTGGTGTGATCGACGATGCCCTCCCGGTCGACGATCAGGGCGGGTCGGCGGCTGAAGAACTGCGCCACGTAAACCAACGAAGCCAGCCCAAAGAAGGCAACGCCGAAAATCCCAAGCGCCTGCAGGAGCAGGGCTGGAAAAGGCGTCGCGTGATCGGGAAGAAAGCAGATCGCGATGGATGCAACCATCATCACGAGCCCCATGAGCATGAGTCTGGCGATTTTTGCCTTCTTGAAGCGGATCGCGACTTGATCTGCCGGTTTGAGTGTCATGTCGCCTAGCATCTCTCAGGGGTTGCGCCGCGGCGCGGCCGGCGTGGTCGGCCGTCGGCCACGGGTCTCGGCAGAAGGCGTCGGCAGTTGCGCCCGCAGGCCCGGCCGCATGCCCTCGACCCGGGGGGCCATGGTGGCGCAGGCGTTGACGTTCGGCTGGCGCGCGATCGTGTTCAGGGTACCGGTCAGGCTGGGCACCGTGCCCGCGCCGATGATCAGCTTTGTGAGAGCGGGCTCGAGCGCGCCTGCCGTCGGTTTACCAGTACCGCCCTTCAGCCGCAGCGGCTGCGCGAACTGCGCGCCCTGAGCGTCGCGCGATTCGGGCTCGAGGATCATCTCCCAGCTCTCGCTGCGCGCATGCAGGAAGCCGCCGCCCACGATCGTGGCGCGCGGCGTGTCGATCACGAGACGGCGCAGGTTTGCCACGCCGCCGCTCACGTCGAAGCGGCCGCCGATGCAATTGAACGGCACCCCGTTGTCGTTGCCTCCCAGCAGGCGCTGGGTCTCGGCCGGCCAGCCGGCCAGTCCGCCGCGCGGCCACACACCCTTGGCGACGGCGAAGTCGATCGAGCCGCTCGCGACGTTGAGGGCGCTTTCCGTCGAGCGCCCGGCTCCGCGCAGGCGCAGATCGATGTCGGCCACACCGTCCTTGATGCCGGTGTCGAGGCCCAACAGTCCCGAGAGATCCTCGAGCGCCACGTGGCTCGCGGTAGCGGTCAGGGTTGCCTGTCCGTTGCGCCCAGCCGGATCGTAGACGAGATCGAAGCCCGCGGAGCCCGTGCCGATCGAGGCGGCCGCCCGGAAAGCGTAACGCGTCGAGCTCGACACCAGCGTCACCGAGCCGTTGGCGATCTTGCCCGCAAAGCCTGTCACCTCACCGACCCGCGCCGTCACCTGAACGTTCGACCGGCCGAGCCAGTTGGCCTGGAACGGCGTCGAGGGCAGGAATCGCCTGGTTGCCGTCGACGCGGGATCGGCCGGCGGCGCCGGCGGCGCCTTGAGGCCGGCCGCGTCGATCTTGGCGGCATCGATGTTCACCGCGACGTTGGGCACGCCCTGCCGGTCGGTGCGGAACAGCGCCTCACCGGTCATCTCGCTGTTGCCCACCTTCAGGGTCGGCACTTCCACCTTGAAGTTGCCGCGCAACGTCGCCGCTTTGGCGCTCAACGAATAAGGACCGCCGCTCGGGATCGGCACGTGGATGTACGGACCGAAAACTGCGATGTCGGGACCGTCGGCCGTGATCTGGATGCTGGTGCCCTTGACGCCAACGCCGCCCTTGATCGCGATCTTGCCGCCACCGAAGCCGCCTTGCAGGTCGATGTTGCCGGGCAGACCGCGCATCCAGCCATCGAACGATCCGGCAGTGCCAGTGAGGTCGAAGGTCGCCGCTCCCGGCGTCGCGAAGTGACCGTCGATCTGCAGCGGCTGGCCGGGCGCCGAGGCCTTCAGGGTGCCGCTGCTGATCTGGAGGACGACCGGCGGGTGGCCGTTGCCTTCGGCCACGGTCAGCACCGAGTTGCGCACCTCGATGTTGGAGATCCAGGGAAAGGCGGGATTGGTGACGACCCGCAACGACTTGTTGTCTGCCGCCCGCGGCCCCGAACCGTCGGGCGGCGGCAGCATCTCGAGGTTGGCGTCGCCTGCTTCGTTGCGTTCGACCAGGATGTCGGCGCCTTCGAGCACCAGACGGCTGATCTTCGATTCGCCCAGCAGCAGCGAGAACGGATCGAGATACATCGTGATCTTGGCGACCCGTGCCAGCTCGGGCCGCGAGGCCCACGGCGCGTTCGACAAAGTCACGCCCTCGGCGATCAGCGCCGGCTCACGGCTGAGATGGACCTTGAGCGGGATGCGCGCGGTGAGCTGTCGGCCGGTCACCTTGCGCACCTGCTCCTCGAGCCGGCTCTGGTAGCGCGAGAGGTCGCGCGTCTTGCTCCAGATCAGCACGCCGGCCGCTAGAACGGGCACAACCACGACTGAAGTCCAGAGCACGAGCCGCCAGCGGATGCGCATTGCCGTCGGTGTCTCCCTACTCGCTCTCGCGATCGCCGGTGGTCGCGAAGCCAAATGCCTCGACGGTGCGGCGGAAGTGAGGCGGCAGTTCGGCCTGGACCTTGAGTTCGCCCTTGCCCGACGGATGCGGCAGCGTGATGCGGCGGGCGTGCAGGTAGAGCTTGCGCGGATCGGCGATGGTCGTGAGCTCGCCAGCCTCGCCGCCATACTTGCGGTCGCCCAGGATCGGACAGCCCATCTCCGCGCAATGAACGCGGAGCTGGTGGGTGCGGCCGGTGCGCGGCCACAGCGCCAGCAACGCCGCCCGCCGGCCCGCACGATCCATCTCGCGGAAGTGCGTCAGCGCCTTCAGCCCTTCCTCGTGATCGACCTGCATGGTCTCGCGATCGCGCGCGCCGGGGCGCTTGGCGAGCGGCAGGTCGATTGCCCCTTCGCGCTTGGGCGGCACGCCGACCACGATCGCCCAGTACAGCTTCTCGGTCTCGCGATCGCGGAACGATTCGGCCAGACGCTTGGCGGCCTGGCTGGTGCGCGCGATCAGCAGCAGGCCCGAGGTGTCCTTGTCGAGTCGGTGGACCAGGCGCGGGCGGATCTCGGAGCCGAAGCGCAGCCCGTCGAGCATGCCGTCGACATGGCGCTCGGTGCCGCTGCCGCCCTGGACGGCGAGGCCTGACGGCTTGTTGAGGGCGATCACCCAATCGTCCTGGAAGATGATCAGCTTCTGGATCTCGGCCGCGTCGCGCTCGGAGATGACCGGACGCTCCTTGACCGCGACCGCTGCGACCACCGCCGGGGGCGGCGCGCTGACACCGGGCGGCAGGCGCACGGTCTGGCCGGGCTCGACCCGATCCTTGCCCTCGACCCGCTTGCCGTCGACCCGGACCTGGCCGGTGCGCAGCAGCTTCTGCAGCGCGCCGTGGCTCAGCGCCGGATAATGCCGCTGGAACCAGCGGTCGAGCCGCAATCCCGCCTCGTCATCGGAGACGGCGCGCATCTGGACCCGCACGGTGTCACTCATGGCGCGCAACCTACGGGACAAGCTAAAAAGCGTCCATGGAATCGGTGTCCCTGGACACGCTCACCTTCGATCATCCCGCCGCCCGCAAGCCGGCGCGCATTACCGCGAGCCTGCATCTTCCGCAGCACTACACCGGGCCTTTTGCCTGCATGGTGATCCTGACCAGCAGCGCGGGCGTGCAGCGCCATCGCGAGCATTATTATGCACAGGCCCTCAATGAAGCCGGTGTCGCCGCCCTGATCGTCGACAGTTTCGGCGGCCGGGGCGTGCGCCGGACGGTGGCCGACCAGACCCTGGTGTCGGCCGCCCAGATGGAGGGGGATGCCTTCGCGGCGCTTGCCCATCTCAAGTCCGATCCGCGCATCGATCCGGGCCGGATCGGCGTCATGGGCGTGTCCAAGGGCGCGGGGGCCACGCTCAATGCCGCGATCGCCGTGCGCCAGCGCTGGCGCGCCGGCTTCCCGCACCTCTTCGACCTCCACGTCGCGATCTGCCCGGGCGCCACGGCACAGCATCGCGACCCCGCCACCCATGATCGGCCGATCTTCTTCATGCTGGCCGGCCGCGACGACTACACGCCGGCACTGCTCGCGATCGACTACGCCGAGCGCATGCGCGCCGCCGGCAACCGCCGGATCAAGATCAAGGTCTACAGCGGCGCCCATCACGGCTGGGAGTCGTTGGGACCGGTGTTCGACATCAAGGACGCGGAGAACTGGTCGTGCTGCACCAATTTCATCGAGGACGACGGAAGCCACTTCGTGGTTGCCGCCGGCCGCGCCTTCAGCGAGCCGGAGTACCAGGCCTGGGCGCGCCGGCACTGCATCACCCGCGGGGCGCGCGCGGGCGGCGGCACGCCGGAACTGAAACAGCGCGCGACGGACGATTTGCTGGGCTTTCTTGCGGCGCAAGGCTTTCTCCCGCCTGCCGTTGCAAATGCGCCACAGGCCGCCGCCATTCGCGCCTAGGCAATTCTCCTCGCGTGAGTTGGTGCAGCCCGGTCGCTAGAATTCGCGCGTGACACGCGTTCCCTTGCTTATCGCCGTTCTGGCGTTCTTCGCCCCGTTGCTGGGAGCGTCCCCTTCTTTCGCCGACGAACCGTTGTGGACGGGATCGCGCGCCGCCGAAGCGCGCACCCAGACCCTGCTCACGGTGATCCGCGCCAGTGCCGAGCACGGCCTCGATCCCGCCTGGTATGGCGTCGAGCGCATCGAGCAGGCGCTGAAGTCGAGCGCCGACACCGAACGCACCGATCAGATGATCGCCGAGGCCTTTGCGGCCTATGCCGGCGACGTCTCGACCGGACGGGTCAACGCCAACACCATCGATCCCGACATCTCGATCGAGCAGCGCAAGGCAAAGAAGGCCGACCTGCTGAAGGCTGCCGCCGAGGCCAGCGACTTCCGTGCGTGGCTCGCGGGCCTCGCCCCCAAGGGCGACTACCCGGCCCTGCAGAAGGCGCTCGCGACGTGGCGCCAGAAGCGCGCTGCCACCACCTACACGCCGATCGAGCGCGGTGACGCGCTGAAGCCCGGCAAGACCGACCCGCGCGTGCCGGTGCTGCGCAAGCGGCTGGCCGAGCTCGAGCTCACGGTTCCCGCCGCCACCGGCGCGCCCGATCTCTACGACGATCCCCTGGTGGCGCTGGTGAAATCCTACCAGGAGACCAAGGGCCTCACGGTCGACGGCGTGATCGGCGATAACACCACGCGCTCGCTCAACACCTCGCTCGACGACCGCATCGACCAGATCGTGGCCAACCTCGAACGGCGCCGCTGGCTGGCCGAGGATCTCGGCCAGCGCTACGTCTTCGTCAACACCGGCGACTACTCGATGGTGTTCGTGAACGACGGCAAGCGCGTGTTCGAGAGCCAGGTCATCGTGGGCACGCCCAAGCATCCGACGCCTGAGATCCAGTCGACCATGTTCGGCTTCCAGACCAACCCCTACTGGACCGTGCCGCAGTCGATCTCCGGCGACGAATACCTGCCGCTCCTGCGCCGCGACCCCTATGCGCTCGCCAACCAGGGCTTCAAGATCTTCTCGAGCTGGAGCGACAACAACTCCGAGATCGATCCCGCGACCGTCGACTGGAACTCGATCAACCCCAAGGCCTTCCCCTATCGCGTGCGCCAGGAGCCGGGCGCCACCAACGCTCTGGGCTACATCTTCTTCCCGTTCCAGAACAACTACGGGATCTACATGCACGACACGGCGTCGCGCTGGCTGTTCACCGAGGGCAGCCGCAACTTCAGCCACGGCTGCATCCGCCTGCAGAACCCGCTCGACTTCGTGACCAAGGTGTTCGAGGGCCGCGCCAATTTCGACCGCAACCGCGTGCAGAGGGCGATCGATGGCGGCGAACAGGTGCACTACAGCTTCCCCGAATCGGTGAAGCTCTACGTGACCTACCGCACCGTCACCGCGGCGCCGGACGGCACGCCCACCTTCCGCGACGACGTCTACGGCCGCGACCGCAAGGTCGTGGCGGCCATGGGCAAGCCCAGAAGCTGACAATCGGCTAGCGCTTCTTCTCGCGCAGCTTCTTCCAGTAGTCGAGGCGCTTCACGATCTCGCGCTCGAAGCCGCGCTCGACCGGCTTGTAGTATTCCTCGCGCGCCATGCCGTCGGGAAAGTAGTTCTGGCCCGAGAAGCCGTCGGCGGTGTTGTGGTCGTACTCGTAGCCGCTGCCGTAGCCGATTTCCTTCATCATTTTGGTCGGCGCGTTCAGGATGTGCATGGGCGGCGTGAGCGAGCCGTACTGCTTGGCCGAGCGCTTGGCCGCGCCATAGGCCGTATAGCCCGCGTTCGATTTCGGCGCGGTGCCGAGATAGATCACAGCCTGCGCGATCGCGAGTTCGCCCTCGGGCGAGCCCAGCCGGTCGTAGGTGTCCCAGGCCGCGAGAGTCTGCGTCAGCGCATTGGGATCGGCCATGCCGATGTCCTCGACGGCAAAGCGTACGAGGCGGCGGGCGATGTATTTGGGATCCTCGCCGCCATCGAGCATGCGCGCGAAGTAATAGAGCGCCGCATCGACGTCGGACCCGCGCAGCGACTTGTGCAGCGCGCTGATCAGGTTGTAGTGCGCCTCCTGCGCCTTGTCGTAGAGCGGCGCGCGCTTCTGCAGCAGCGTCGCCAGCCGCTCCGGCGGAATCGGGCCCGCCTCCTTCAGTTGCGCGAGCTGCTCGGCCAGGCCGATCAGGTAGCGGCCGTCGCCGTCGGCCATCGAGAACAGGGCATCGCGGCCGATGCGATCGACCGGCAGCTTGCGGCCCAGCGCCTCTTCGACGCGGTCGAGCAGCGTGGCGAGCGCAACCTCGTCGAGGCGCCTCAGCACCAGCACCTGACAACGAGACAGCAGCGCGGCGTTCAGCTCGAACGACGGGTTCTCCGTCGTCGCGCCGATCAGCGTGACGGTGCCATCCTCGACATACGGCAGAAACCCGTCCTGCTGGGCGCGATTGAAGCGATGGATCTCGTCGACGAACAGCAGCGTCGCGCGGGCATCGCGGCGGCGCGCCCGGGCGGCCTCGAAGATCTTGCGCAGGTCGGCGACGCCCGAGAACACCGCCGACAAGGGCTCGAAATGCAGGTCGACCGCCTCGGCCAGCAGCCGCGCGATGGTGGTCTTGCCGCAGCCCGGCGGGCCCCAGAGGATGAGCGACGAGAGCTTCTTCGCCGCCAGCATGCGGCCGAGCGGGCCTTGGGGACCGAGCAGGTGATCCTGGCCCAATATGTCGGCAATGGCCTTCGGCCGCAGCCGCTCGGCAAGCGGCGTGGGAGCGAGAGAGGCGAAAAGCTCGGCCATCTCCCCGCCCCGTCAGCGGAACTGGATGGTGGAGACCATGCCTTCGCGCGCGATGCTCATGCTCGCAATTCCGGCCGCGATGCGCTTCTTGAGGTCGGCGACGCTCTTCAGCTCCTGGCCGTTGATGGCGATCACCATGTCGTTGGTCCGCAGGAACCGCGCGGCGTAGGAGCCCGGCTTCACCTCGATCACGGCGACGCCCGGCTTCCATTCGATCAGGCCCATCTCCTCGGCGACGGCCGGCGACAGGTTCACCACGGTGGCGCCCGACAGCGGATGGCGGCCCTCGAGCGCGGACTTCTCGCGCGGCGGATCCTCCGGTGGGGCCGCCAGCGGCAACTGGAGCGTCACCTCCTTGCCCGCCCGCAGCACCTTGACGGGCACCGTCTCGCCGACGTTGAGCGTGGCGAGGCGAAACCGCATCGCGGCCTCGTCGTCGATCGGCTGGTCGCGCAGCGCCACGATCACGTCGTTGCGCTTGAAGCCGGCGAACGCGCCCGGCCCGTCCTTGAAGACGTCCTTGACCACGAGGCCCACCGGCCGCGGCAGGTTGAGCGCGGCGGCGAGCTCGGCCGTCACCGACTGCATGGAGATGCCGAGCCACGGCCGCACCAGCCTGCCGCCCGACGTGCCGATCTCGATGATGCGCGCCACGATATTCGACGGCGTGGCGAAGCCGATGCCGACCGAACCGCCGGTTTGCGAATAGATCGCGGTGTTGATGCCGATCAGCCGCCCGTCGAGGCTGACCAGGGCGCCGCCCGAGTTGCCGGGATTGATGGCGGCATCGGTCTGCACGAAGAAGCTCGAATCGTTCACGCCGCCGGTCGAGCGCGCGACCGCCGAGACGATGCCGCTGGTCACGGTCTGCGATAGGCCAAACGGATTGCCGATCGCCAGCACGATGTCGCCGACCTCGATCGAGTCGGAATCGCGCAGCTCCAGGAACGGGAACTTCTCGCCCGCGCCGTCGATGCGCAGGATCGCGAGGTCGTAGCGGTCGTCCTGGGTCACCAGCTTGGCGTCGAACTCGCGGCGGTCCGAGAGCACGACGCGGATCTCGTCGGCACCGCGCACGACATGGGCGTTGGTGACGATCAGCCCGTCGGCTTTCACCAGCACGCCCGAGCCCAGGGAGTTCTGAACCCGGTTGCCGCCGTCCTGCGGCATGCCGGGGAACGGGAACGGCAGGCGGCGCTGCGGCGCACGGGCGGTCGTGGTGGCGGTGTAGATATTGACCACCGCCGGCGACACTTTCTTGACCAGCGGCGCATAGGAGAACTGGAGCGAGTCGCGGCTGCTTGGCAACGGCTGCGCCTGCGCCGCGCCCGCGAAGGCCGCCACCGCCGTGGAAACCGCCACGAGAGTTGCCGCCAAGATCGTGCGCCGTCTCATCCGTCCTACTCCTGCTTTACCAGACGAGCGTCTGGCATATGCATTGCGACGCCCCGGGGCAAGGGCGCCTTCAGGGACCCGGATTCCCAAGCCTTCCCGCGCTATCGGGAAGGATCCGATGCCCATGACATAAGGGTTTTAGGCGATTCTTCCCGGTTTCCCGCCATCCCCCCCCCGCTAAGCACGAAGCGCAAGGGGATCGCTGCTGTTGAACAAACGGAAAGGAAACGGCGCTACCCACACCTCGAATAGCCGCAGTTCAGGCAGATGTCGCAGCCCTCCTGGTGGGAGAGGGCCGCGGCGCCGCAATTGGGGCACTGGCCGAGCTTGGTTGGTACGTCCGCGCCGCCCTGGATGGGCTCGCGCTGGCCGGCCGCCAGTTTCAGGCGCTTGGCCACAGCTTCGTCGATCAGGGGCGTGTCGGCGGCGGCCAGGAAGCCGATATCGATCAGGTGACGCTCGATCACGCCGCCGATCGCGGCCAGCAGCGACGGCACGTAGCGGCCCTCCATCCACTGTCCGCCGCGCGGGTCGAACACCGCCTTCAGTTCCTCGACCACGAACGACACGTCGCCGCCCCTGCGGAACACCGCCGAGATCATGCGGGTGAGCGCCACGGTCCAGGCGTAGTGCTCCATGTTCTTGGAGTTGATGAAGATCTCGAACGGCCGGCGGCGGCCGTCCTGCATCACGTCGTTGATGGTGATGTAGATCGCGTGGTCGCTGCCCGGCCATTTGATCTTGTAGGTCTTGCCCGGCAGGTCTTCCGGCCGATCGAGCGGCTGGGCGATGTAGACGACGCTGTCGCGCACGTCGAGCGGCGCCGGAGCGGCCGCCGCCACGAGCTTCGGCGCCTCGGCGACAGGCTTCACTTCGAGCACGGCGCCGGTGACGTCGTTGGGCCGGTAGGTCGTGCAGCCCTTGCAGCCTTCGGCATAGGCCTGCTCGTAGACGTGCTTGAAATCCTCGAACGAGATGTCGCGCGGCAGGTTGATGGTCTTGGAGATCGAGCTGTCGACATAGTCCTGCGCCGCGGCCTGCATCGCCAGATGATCGGCGGGCGTCAGCGTCTGGGCATCGACGAAGACGTCTTCCGGCGGCGCTTCGTTGCCCTTGATCGCGCGCCAGCGGCGGAAGGCGTGATCCTCCACGGCTTCCTCGCGGCGCGTGCCGTCGGGCTGCAGCACGTGCCGGACATGGCTGAAGGCGAACACCGGCTCGATGCCGGACGAGACGTTGTCGGCCAGCAGCGAGATCGTGCCGGTGGGTGCGATCGAATTCAGCAGCGCGTTGCGGATGCCGTAGCGGCCGATCGCCGTGCGTACGTCTTCCGGCAACGCCTTGATCGTCTCGCCCGCGAGATAAGGCCCCTTCTTGTAGAGCGGGAAGCTGCCCTTTTCGGCGGCGATATCGGCGGACGCGAGATACGAAAGCCGCTGTACGGCGCCCAGCCACTCCCGCGTCAGTTCGACGGCGCGCGGCGAGCCGTAGCGCACGCCGCACAGCAACAGCGCGTCGGCCAGGCCGGTGACGCCAAGCCCGATGCGGCGCTTGGCCTTGGCCTCCTTCTCCTGGCTCGCGAGCGGGAAGCGCGACACGTCGATCACATTGTCGAGCATGCGCACGGCCACCGGCACGAGATCTTCGAGCGCGGCCATGTCGAGCGCGGCCTGCGGCGTGAACGGATCCTTCACCAGGGCAGCGAGGTTGATCGAGCCCAGCAGGCACGCGCCATAGGCCGGCAACGGCTGCTCGCCACACGGGTTGGTCGCCTGGATCGACTCGCAATAGTGGAGGTTGTTGCGGCGATTGACCCGGTCGATGAAGATCACGCCGGGCTCGGCCACGTCGTAGGTGGCGCGCATGATGCGCTCCCACAGGTCGCGCGCCTTCACCGTCTTGTAGGTCTTGCCGCCGAACACCTGCGGCCAGTCGGCGCCGTCCTTGACCGCCGCCATGAAGGGATCGGTCACCAGCACCGAGACGTTGAACATGCGCAGGCGCGCGGGATCGCGCTTGGCGTCGACGAAAGCCTCGATGTCGGGATGGTCGCAGCGCAGCGTCGCCATCATGGCGCCCCGGCGCGAGCCCGCGCTCATGATGGTGCGGCACATCGAGTCCCACACATCCATGAACGACAGCGGTCCCGAGGCGTCGGCGCCGACACCCTTCACCGGAGCGCCATTGGGACGCAAGGTCGAGAAGTCATGCCCGATGCCGCCGCCCTGCTGCATGGTCAGCGCCGCTTCCTTCACATTGTCGAAGATCGACGCCATGTCGTCCTCGATCGTGCCCATGACGAAGCAGTTGAACAGCGTGACGGTACGGCCGGTGCCGGCCCCCGCGATCACGCGGCCGGCGGGCAGGAACTTGAAGCCGCTCAGCGCCTCCTCGAAGCGGCCGGCCCAGAGCTCCGGGTCCCGTTCAGGCGCTGCCAAAGCGCGCGCGACCCGCTTCCAGGTGGCTTCCAGATCTGCGTCGGAAGCCCCGGAAACGTCGCGAAATCGATATTTCATGTCCCAGATGCGCTGGGAAACCGGAGCCCATTCCATGACCCAAAAATAAGCCTTGGGCAGGATATCAACAAGAGTTCTTTTTTCGTTCTTTCCCTACGATTTCTCGACCAGCTGGGCCGTGGCGCCTTCGATGCGCTCGCGCAGCGTGGCCATGAACGCCTCCCGGCGGAGACCTGGCTCAATGGGAGGCAGCACCTCGACCGTGATCGTGCCCGGCCGCTTGATCCATTTGCGGCGGCCCCAGAACAGGCCCGAATTGAGGGCCACCGGCACGACTGGCACGTTGAGCTGGCGATAGAGCGCCGCGGCGCCAACCTGATAGGGCTTCTCCGAGCCCACGGCGACACGCGTGCCTTCAGGGAAGATCAGGATCGAACGGCCCTCGGCAATCGCTGTCTTGGCCTGGCGCACGAGGCCGCGCAGCGCCTGGGCGCCGTCGCCCCGCGCCACGGCGATGTTGCCCGCGCGCGCCATCGCCCAGCCCACGATCGGGATGAACAGCAATTCACGCTTCAGCACGATCGCCGCCCCGGGAAAGACCCTGGTGAAGGCCAGCGTCTCCCACGACGACTGGTGCTTGCAGGCGATGATGACCGGGCCCTTAGGAAGGTTCTCCATACCGACGACGCGATGAGTGAGACGGCAGGTGAGACGCAGCCACCACAGAATGAAGTCGATCCAGAAGGTCGCCCACGCGATCACGGCGCGGCGCGGCAGCAGCAGAATGGGAGAGCCCACGAGCGCGATGACGACAGTGCCGGCATACCAGCCGGCATTGAAGCAAAGCGAGCGCAGCCAGAGGGAAAGGCCGGTCATGCTTGTCGCGCCAGTTTTAGTGGCATAATGTCCGACGGCAAGCACATCTAGTGGGGAAACCCTCGCCCCGTCATGCAAGTTATCTGTCCCAATTGCGGGGCACGCTACGCTGTAGACCCTCTGGCAATCGGCCCTGTGGGGCGCATCGTACAGTGCGCCCGCTGTTCGCATCGCTGGTTGCAGACCGTTGCCGCGGCGAAGGCGAACGCTGCCCGCGACGCCGTCGAGGCGGCGATGAAGTCGCCGGAGACGGCGCCGACGGGCGTGCTTTCCGCCCAGCCTCCCACGTCGGAGCCCGAGCCGCCGATCGCCAATCCCGGCATCAGCCTGGGCCCGGCCCGGGCGGCCGAACGGGCCGCCGAACGGGCCGCTGACCGTACCGAGCCGGCCGACCCGGTCGAGGCAATCCCGGACCTGGTCATCCGTCCGCCGCGGCAGCGCAGTTCCCTGCCCGCGGTGATCGAAGCGCGTCCCAAGACGCGCCTGCCGATCAAGATCGCGATCGCCGTCATCGCGGTTGCGGTCGTGGCGGGCGTCGCCGGCGTCGCCTACCTCTACCTCGACGAAATCATCCAAATGGTGCCCGCCGGCTGGCGCACCATGCTTCATCTCGCACCTTGAGGACTCTCTCGTCGTGACGTCCGCGCAGCGCCCCACCGTCTCCATTCGCTTTTCCGCCGCCGAGATCGCCGCACGGGTGGACGCCATGGCCAAGGATCTGGCGGAACAACTGCCGGCCGACACACTTGTCGTCTCGGTGTTGAAGGGCAGCTTCGTGTTCGCCGCCGACCTGATCCGCGCGCTCTCGCTCGCCGGTGCCGACTGGTCGATGGATTTCCTGACCCTCTCGAGCTACGGCACCGGCACGCAGACCACCGGCAGCGTGAAGGTCGTGCGCGACATCGTCGACGATGTGCGCGGGCGCGACGTGCTGCTGGTCGACGACATCCTCGAGTCGGGGTTCACGCTCTCCTTCGCCAAGGAGATGATGCGCAAGGAGCACGGCGCCCATCGCGTCTGGATCTGCACGCTGCTCGACAAGCCGCACAAGCGGCGCACCGAGCTCAAGCCCGACTTCACCGGCTTCGAGGCGGGCGACGAATTTCTGGTCGGCTACGGCCTCGACTGGGCCCATCGTTTCCGCGGCCTGCCCTACATCGGCGTGGTCGAGAAAGCCGCCTGAATGACCCGGGAGTTCCCGGGCGACGGCGTCGGCATCCAGGTGCCGGCGGGCCGCATCGCGGCGAGCCGGACGCACTGGCAGGTCGTGCTCGAGTCGCCCGGCAAGCCGTACCTCTACCGCCTTTACAACAGCCGACCGTCAGGACGCGGCAGGGTCGGCAACGCGATGGTGGTGGAAGTCGACGGCGGCAAGCGCCCGCTCCACATCGGCCCCGGCAGTTCGGCCGACGTCTTGGGCAAGCGCATCCGCGTCAAGGCCGGCACCGGCGGCGGTGAAACGGCCACCGTCGACGGCTGGTACGTGCTGGTGTCCTGATTGGAAGCCTCATGCTGAGGAAGCCGCGAAGCGGCTGTCGCGAAGCATGGATAACAAACGCTGTGCTCGATCCCACCCTTCGGACCGCTCCTCAGGGTGAGGTGATTCTGCTCCAGCTGGAAAGACGCTAGTAGGTCTTGAGCAGGCGGTCGATGTAGTCGAGCTCTTCCTTGGGCCGCTGCATTTCGCCGGCACGGCGGCGCAGCTCGTCCAGGATCTCGCGGCTCTTCTGGCGGTCGATCTCGAGCGGAACCTTGTCGGTGCCGCTGTCGACGGAATCGCCATAGTTGCCGTCGGAGCGGCCGAGCGGATCGCGGTCTTCGCTGTGCTTCTCGCGGTCCTCGATCTCGGCGGTGTCCTGGTTGTTGCCGGGGCCGCGGTTGTTGCGCATCTGCTCGGCCATGTCGCCCATGCCCTGCTGCAGGTTGTCGAGCGCGCGGCGCTGGGCCCGCGAGGCCTCGCGCGCATCTCCGCGCTTCAGCGCTTCCTCGGCCTCGCGCATCGAACGCTCGGCGCGGCCGAGCGCCTCGGGCATCGGCATGCCGTTCTCGTCGAGCTTCTTCATGAACTCGCCCAACTGGTTGCGCAGGCCCTGCTGCTGGCCGCGCTGGCCTTCGCCCCACTGGCCGTTGCCCTGGCCCGGCTGTTGGCCTTGCTGGCCCTGCTGTCCCTGTTGGCCTTGCTGACCCTGCTGGCCGCGCTGTCCCTGCTGGCCTTGCTGACCCTGCTGCTGGCGGCCCTGGCGCTCCGACTCGCCCAGCAACTGGTTCTCGCGCCGGGCCATGCGGTCGAGCTGGTTCATCATCTCGCGGCCCTGCTGGTTGCCCTGGCCCTGCTGGCCCTGCTGCTGGCCACGCTGCCCGCGCTGGCCGGGCTGGGCCATCATCGGCACCGCGTTCTCCATCATCTTGCGCAGCTCTTCGAGCGCGCGCTTGGCGCCTTCGCGGTCGCCGTTCTTGGCCATCTCGCGAATCTTGTCGAGCATCTTCTGGATGTCGTCGCCGGTGACGGTGTTGTTGGGATCCATCTTCTCCGCCTGCTCCATCATGCGGCGGCGCTCTTCCGGATCCTGCATCTTGTCGTTCAGCTCCTTCTGCCAGCGGTCCATGGCGCTGTAGAGCTGCTGAATCAGTTTCTCGATCTCCTCGTCGCCGGCCTGGCGCTGCATGGCGTCGCGCAGGTCCTGGCGCGCCTGCTCGAGCTGGCGCTGGGCGTCGTTCGCGGCGCCGTTCTCCAGGCGCATCGCGAGATCCCACAGGATCTTCTGGGCCTCCGAGATATGCTCCTTGTCGCCGCTCTCGGCCAACCGCCAGCCGCCCATGCGCAGGCCGAGCTGGACCACCGGATCGTCGCGGTAGCTCTTGGGGTTGTTGCCGATCATCGTCATGCCGTCGATGACGTCGGACCGCAGCGCCTTGGGATCGCGCGTCAGCTGCTTGCGCAGCAGGATCAGCGCGCGTGCCGTCGGGTCGGTGAACACGCGCTCCGGCAGCAGGAAGGTCTGCACCGAGCTGCGGCCCTTCTGCCCCAGCGCGTCGGACGCGAACAGCATCATCGTGACCTTGAGGCCGGCCCAGGGCGAGCTGGTGAGGTCGCGCACGAAGGCGTCGGAGACCTTCTTCGAACCGGACGGCACCGGCAGGTCGATGCGCATGACCTCGGGCTCGTCGTCGTCGGTCATCATGTCGGAACCCAGCACCGAGCCGTGCAGGCGAATCTGGAGCTGAACGCCCGTCACGCCGAAATCGTCGCCGGCGATGTACTCGACCTTGGTCGACCATTTGTCGACGCCGATGCCGCGCGAGAACTCCACCGTCGGCGCGAGATCGGGGATCACATGCAGCTTCCAGCGCGCCTGCTGGTCGCCGCGCGCCTCGAGCGTGATCTCGGTGCCCGAGGCGATCGTCTGCTCGATCTGGTACTTGCCCGTGCTGACGGTATTGAACTCGAACGCCTGGCCGTCGACGTTGAGCTTCGGGGCATGGCGGCCGCGCACGTCGTCGACGAAGCCCGCGATCTTCGAGCCGATGGGGACGCGCAGCAGCTTGTCGTGGTCCGCCATGTCGAGATAGACCGGCGGCTTGCCGGTATAGGCCGGCGGCGCGATCCAGAGATTGGCGACGACCGGCGGCGGCGGCGGAAAGGCCGGCGTGAAGGCGGCCATCATGCGGTCGGCGCGCCAGCCGCCCGCCATCACGACGGCGACGACGAGCGCCAGCACCGGCACGACGCGCAGCGCCCAGGTGTCGATGATCGCGAGAACCGGCTGCGGCGGCTTGTTGACCAGGCCGGAGAGACGTTGGGCCTCGCGGCGGCGATGGGCCTGCCACAGCGCGATCGCCATCGGATCGGTGCTGCCCGAGGCCAGTTGATCCTGCACGGCGACCAACGGGCGATGCGTCACGCCCGAGTCGCGCTCGAGGCGGCGGATCGCCAGGTCACGTGAGGGCCAGCGGAAACGCCGGAAGAGGAAGAAGCCGAGCGCGGCAAAGCCGGCAGCCAGGGCGGCGAGGATCGCGGTGTGAATCCAGGGATCGAGGCCGGCGAACAGGTCGAGGTGGGCGGCGGCCACGAAAAGCATG
This sequence comes from Enhydrobacter aerosaccus, assembly GCA_903915535.1. Taxonomy (GTDB): domain Bacteria; phylum Pseudomonadota; class Alphaproteobacteria; order Reyranellales; family Reyranellaceae; genus Reyranella; species Reyranella aerosaccus_C. The sequence goes on along the minus strand of CAIWTJ010000043.1, from coordinate 100,300 downwards.
ATCGCGGCGACCAGCGGCACCAGGCGCGGCCACAGGTCTTCCCACGCCAGCGACGCGCGCGCCAAACCGATCTTGCGCTCCACTCCGAAGCTTTCGATCGTCCTGGTCTCCGTCGCGTCCATCGCATCCTTTCTAGGGCTTCGGGCGCTCCATCCACGATGGGAAGCGCTCGGCGGCGAGCATATCGTCTATCGATGGCCTTGGGCGGGTGACCGCAAATCGCGTGCCATCGACCATCACTTCCGGCGCCAGCGGACGGGTGTTGTAGGTCGACCCCATCACCGCCCCGTAGGCACCTGCCGAGCGTACCATGACGAGATCGCCGGCCGAAAGCCGCGGCAAATCACGGTTTTGTGCCAGATAATCCCCCGATTCGCAGATCGGGCCGACAATGTCGCAGCGGATCGTGGCCGCACCGGGGCGGGGTTGGCGCACCGGGACGATGTCGTGCCAGGCATCGTACAGTGTCGGACGGATGAGATCGTTCATCGCGGCGTCCACGATCACGAAGGTCTTGGAGGCACCCGGCTTCACCAGGATGACCTCGCCCACCAGCACGCCCGCCTCCCCTACCAGCCGCCGGCCGGGCTCGAAGGTGAGCTCGCAGTCGAGGCCCTTGGTCTCCTTCTTCACGATGGCGAGGAAGTCGGTGATCGAAGGCGGCTTCTCCTTCTTGTAGACGATGCCGAGACCGCCGCCGACGTCGAAGCGGTCGATCCTGTGACCGTCCGAACGCAGCTGGGCGATGAACTTCGCCACCTTCCGGATCGAGCGCTGGTAGGGCGACAGCGTCGTGAGCTGCGAGCCGATATGCATGGCCACGCCTACGACATTGAGGTGCGGCAGCTTGCCCGCGATGGCGAAGGCCTCGCGCGCGAGGTCGATGTCGATGCCGAACTTGTTGCCCTTCTTGCCGGTCGTGATCTTGGCGTGGGTCTTGGCGTCGACGTCGGGATTGACGCGGATGGTGATGGCCGCCTTCACGCCGAGCTGGCCCGCGACGGCGTTGAGCGTCTCGAGCTCGGCCACGCTCTCGACATTGATCTGGCCCACCCCGGCCTGCAGCGCCGCCATCAGCTCGGCGGGCTTCTTGCCGACACCCGAATAGACGATGCGGTTCGCCGGAACGCCCGCCGCCAGCGCCCGTCTCATCTCGCCCTCGGAGACGATGTCCGCGCCGGCGCCCATCTCGGCGAAGGTCTTGATGACGGCGAGGCTCGAATTGGCCTTCATCGCGTAGCACACGCTCGCGTTCATGCCCTTCATGCCGCGGTTGAATTCGCCCATCGCGGCCCGCAAGGCACCTGCCGAATAGCAATAGAACGGCGTGCCGACCTGTTCGGCAATCGTCTTGAGCGCCACGCCTTCGGCATGCATGTCGCCCTTCTTGTAGGCGAAGTAGTTCACAGGAACCTCTTGCGCGCTTCCTGGACGGCGCGCGCGACGTTGGCCGGCGCGGTGCCGCCGAAGCTTTTCCGCGCGGCGACGGACGCTTCCACGGTCAGCACCTTGAAGACGCTGCGGTCGATCGCGGGCTCGACGGCCTGCATCTCCGCGAGCGAGAGTTTGTCGAGGTCGACGCCCTTGTCGGACGCGATGCCGACCAGCCTGCCGGTCACGTGATGGGCCTGGCGGAACGGCAGGCCGACCTTGCGTACCAGCCAGTCGGCGAGATCGGTCGCGACCGAGTAATCGGCCGAGGCCACCGCCCGCATGCGCACCGGATTGGCCTTGAGGTCGCGGATCATGCCGGCCATGGCCGCGATGCCGAGCTCGAGCGAATCGGCGGCGTCGAACAGCGGCTCCTTGTCCTCCTGCATGTCCTTGCCGTAGGTGAGCGGCAGGCCCTTCAGGATGGTGCAGAGGGCCACGAAGGCTCCCATGATGCGGCCGACCTTGGCGCGCGTGAGTTCGGCCGCGTCAGGATTGCGCTTCTGCGGCATGATCGAGCTGCCGGTGGTGAAGGCATCCGACAGCGAGATGAAGCGGAACGGGGCGGAGCACCAGATCACGATCTCTTCCGCGAGGCGCGACAGATGCACGCCCGTGATCGAGGCGGCGGCAATGAACTCGATCACATAGTCGCGGTCGGACACGGCATCGAGCGAGTTGGCCATCGGCCCGTCGAAGCCCAGCGCCTTGGCCGTGCGATGCCGGTCGATCGGATGCGGCGTGCCCGCGAGGGCGGCGGCGCCCAACGGCGATTCGTTCAGGCGCGCGCGGCAGTCGGCGAAGCGGCTGCGGTCGCGGCCGAACATCTCGACATAGGCCAGCAGGTGATGGCCGAAGGTGATCGGCTGCGCCGTCTGCAGATGCGTGAAGCCCGGCATGATCGTGGCTGAATACTGTTCGGCGCGCTTGATCAGCGCGTCCTGCAGATCGCGCAGCATCGCCTCGATCTTGTCGATCGTGTCGCGCACCCACAGGCGCACATCGAGGGCGATCTGGTCGTTGCGTGAACGGCCGGTGTGCAGGCGCCCGCCGGCCGGACCGATCAGGTCGGTGAGGCGCGCCTCGACGTTGAAATGGATGTCCTCGAGCTTGGTCGAGAACTTGAAGCGGCCGGATTCGATTTCGCCCTGCACCTGCTTCAGGCCGCGCTTGATTGCCGCGCCATCCTTTGCCGTCAGGATGCCGCGCGCCACCAGCATTTCGGCATGCGCAAGCGAGCCGGCGATATCCTGCGCATACAGGCGCTTGTCGAAACCGATGGAGGCGTTGATCTTCTCCATGATCTCGGACGGACCCAGCTTGTAGCGGCCGCCCCACATCGTGTTGGAGCCGTTCTTCTTTGCTGCTCGCGCAGTCGTGTTCTTTCGTGCCATGAATTGACGTCACTTATCCTTTAGGAACGTGGGCTTATGACACATCCCGCTCCATATTTCCTCTCTCGTCGCAGCCTCTTCGTAGGCGTTCTTTCCGCCTTCGCCACCCCCGCTTTCGCTAATGTCGGCCCCGACCTTCTTAAGGGCACGCTGGCGAAGTTCGAGCTGGCGGCCGCGCCCAAGGCGCTGCCCGAGATCGGCTTCACCGATGCCGACGACAAGCCGCTCGGCCTCGCCGACTACAAGGGCAAGGTCGTGCTGCTGAACTTCTGGGCGACCTGGTGCGCACCCTGCGTGAAGGAGATGCCGAGCCTCAACAGGCTGCAGGGCGAGATGGGCAAGGACAAGTTCGCGATCGTGCCGCTCTCGCTCGACGGCGCGTCCCGGCCCAAGGTCGCACCTTTTTACAAGGACAAGGACCTCGCCAACCTCGGCATCTATTTCGACAAGGGCAAGAAAGTGCAGCAGGCGCTCGACGTCTCCGTGCTGCCGACCTCGATCCTGATCGATGCCCAAGGCCGCGAGATCGGCCGCATGGTGGGCGACGCCGACTGGGACAAGCCCGAGGCGGTCGCGCTGATGAAGGCGGCGGTGGGGTAGGACCATGACCAAGCCGCTCGATGCCCTGAAGACAATCCTGCCGCACGCTGGTTGGTCGCGCGATGTTTCCGCCGACGTGACATTCAAGGGTACGGGCGATCCGATGATGCGCACGGCGCTGCATGTGGGCGACGCGGGTGCGGCTACGATCGCGGCGGCGGGACTGGCGGCGGCGCATCTCTGGGAAGTGCGCGGCGGGCCACGGCAGACCGTCAGCGTCGACGTGCGCCATGCGGGCGCCGCGATGCGCAGCGGTCACTACATGAAGCTGGGCGACGGCGCGCTCTCGCCCGCGCGCAACGGCATCATGGGCTTCTATCCGACCAAGGACGGGCGCTGGAGCTACCTCCATTGCAACTTCCCCAATCACCGCGCGGTGGCGCTGAAGGTGCTGGGCGTGCCGGAGGATCGCGACGCCGTGGCCAAGGCGGTTCTGAACTGGACCGCCGCCGACCTCGAAGAGGCCATCATCGCCAACAAGGGCGCGGGCGGCATGGTGCGCACGCACGAGGAATGGAAGCGCCACCCGCAGGGCATCGCGGTGGCAGGCCTGCCGCTGCTGGAGATCCTCAGGATCGGCGACAGCAAGCCCGAGCCGCTGCCGGCGGGCGACCGCCCTCTGTCGGGCATTCGCGTCGTCGACATCACGCGCGTGCTCGCGGGCCCGACCTGCGCCCGCACGCTCGCCGAACACGGCGCCGACGTGATGAAGATCAGTGCTGCCCATCTGCCCAACCTCGGCTACCAGGAATGGGACACCGGCCACGGCAAGCTGAACGCCCAGCTCGACATGCGCCAGCCTGCCCAGTTCGAGACCCTGCGCGGCCTGATCCGCGACGCCGACGTGTTCTCGCAGGGCTATCGTCCGGGCAGTCTCGGCGCGCGCGGCCTCTCGCCCGAGGAGCTGGTGAAGCTCCGGCCCGGCCTCGTCTGTGTCTCGCTCTCGGCGTTCGGTCACATCGGGCCGTGGGCGAACCGGCGCGGCTTCGACACCGTCGTGCAGGCGGTGAGCGGCATGACCCTGCGCCAGGGCGAGTTGTTCCCGGGCAAGGAGCCCGGTCCGCAATTCTATCCGCTGTCGGCGATCGACTACTGCACCGGCTACCTGATGGCGTTCGGCGCGATGGTCGCCCTGGCGCGCCGTGCGACCGAGGGCGGCAGCTGGCTTGTGCGCATCTCGCTTGCCCAGGTCGGCAAGTGGCTGGTCGACCTCGGCGAGGTGCCTGCGGCATCGCTCAAGGAGATCCCCGCGGAGTTCACCAGGGATGAGATCGAGCGCTGGTCGACGACCAGCCAGACGCCGTCCGGACCGCTGCGTCACCTGGCGCCCGTCGCTCAGCTGTCGAAGACGCCCGCCTACTGGGCGCGGCCCTCGGTGCCGCTCGGCCATCATCAGCCGATATGGCCGCCTCGCGCCCCGCAGAGTGCCGCCGCCGACGACTGATCAGAAGTGGCGCCCAGTGCGCAACTCCGAGGTCGTCGCCGTCCAGGCCAACGCGCAAATCCCGCCCAGCAGGGCGAGGATCGGATCGCCCATGCAGAGGAACGCGGTGGCCGCGCCACAGAAGGCGGAACCGCCGGCAACTTGAACCATTGTGAACCCTCCATGATCGGAGAGCCGATCATAGGTTCGACCTATGTCCTCGCTATTTTGCGGCGCGGCAAAAATGTTTCGTCGGTTTCGCAGTGCCCCGATTCAGCCGTAAACGAAGGCCCTGTCATCGAGATCGATCGCGGGGAACTCGTTCTTCTCGCCCCAGTAATCCTGGGTGTGCTGCCAGTCGCGCTTGTCGCCGCGCTTGGGCAGCAGGTGGATGCCGCGCATCAGGTAGCCCGGATTGAAGTTCTCCGGATCGATCCACGGCAGCAGTTTCATGTCCTTGTCTTCGGGACGCAGCGCCACCTCGACGCGATGCGCCTGTCTTGCGCCCATGTGGTTGAGCAGGCGGCAGACGAAGTCGCCCACGAGGTCGGCCCGCAAGGTCCAGCTCGCCCGGAAATAGCCGAACACCCAGACCATGTTGGGCACGCCGGTGAACATCATGCCGCGATAGGTCACGGTGTTCGCGAAATCGAGCGGCTTACCGTCGATCTCGAAGGCGATGTCGCCCAGCACGTTGAGATGGAAGCCGGTCGCCGTGACGACGATGTCGGCCTCGAGCTCCTTCCCGGACTTCAGCAGGATGCCGTCGGGCGTGAAGCGCTCGATCTCGTCGGTGACGACCGAGGCCTTGCCCGAGCGGATGCCCTTGAACAGGTCGCCGTCGGGCACGAAGGCGATGCGCTGGCGCCACGGCCGGTAAGACGGCGTGAAGTGCGTGTCCATGTCGTAGTCGGGGCCGAGATGGGCGCGCACGCCCGCCAGAAGCTCCTGCTTCACCTTCTCCGGCTCGGAGAAGGACCGGCGCGTGAAGACATCCTGGTCGTGCAGGATCTTGCGGCGCACGATCTCGTGGATCCACGCCTCGTCGACTTCGAGCTTGCGCAGCGTGTCGGCGAGATCGTCGGCGTTGCGCGCGGCACGGAAGAAGGTGGGCGTCCGCTGCAGCATGGTGACGTGCTGGCACTTGTCCGCGATGTTGGGCACCAGCGTTGCCGCGGTGGCGCCCGAGCCGATCACGACGACTTTCTTGTTCGCAAGATCGATATCGGTCGGCCAGGTTTGCGGATGGACGATGCGGCCCTTGAAGTCCGCCATGCCCGGCCACTCGGGCGTGTAGCCCTCGGAGTGGCGATAGTAGCCCTGGCACATCCACAGGAAGTTGGCGGTGAGACGGAACGGCCGCCCGTTGCACGTGCCCTCGATCGTCCAGCGATTGTCCGAGCCCGACCAGCGCGCCGAGGCGATGCTGTGCCCGTAGCGGATGTGGCGGCCGAGATCGTTCTCCTCGATCACCTCGCCCATGTAGGAGAGGATCTCCTCGGCGGTGGCGATCGGCGCACCGGTCCACGGCTTGAAGCGGTAGCCGAAGGTGAAGAGATCGCTGTCGGAGCGGATGCCGGGATATTTGTGCGTGAGCCACGTGCCGCCGAAGCTCTCCTGTGACTCGAGCACCACGAAGCTCGTGCCCGGACACTGCTTGGTCAGGTGATAGGCGCCGCCGACGCCGGAGATGCCGGCGCCGACGATCAGCACATCGAAATGCTCGGTGGTGTGCGCTTGCTCGGTCTGGAGAGCGGTGTCGGGCATGGCCTCAAATCCTCAGGCGCGGTTGCTCGCGCGGCAGCGGCATTTGTCGAACTGGTGCAACTCGACCATGTTGCCACACGGGTCGTTCATGAACACCTGCGTCGAGTCGGGGCTCGTGAGCCCCTCGATCACCCAGTACTGCATGCCCATGCGGTCGAGCTCCTTGCGGGTCGCCACGATGTCCTTCACCGCGAAAGCGATGTGCGGCCGCGTCGGATCCTGGCCCGGCCCCTTGGCCACCGGCGACGGCTGCTCGCCGCCGATCAGGTGGATCTGGCCCACGTCGCCCACATTGATCCAGGCGCCGGGAATGCCCGGGATGGTCGGCCGGCCGGTGTCGTGCGGCAGGCCCAGCACGTCCTTGTAGAAGCCCTTGGTCGCATCGAGTTTCTCGGCTCCGGTGTCGATGCGTACGCCCGTGTGATGGATCTCCATAATCTCGATGGCCATGGCGTCCTCCTGTTCCTCTATGGGAATTGGACGTCAGCGTAGGGGTAGAATTTCTTCAGGTCGACATTCTTGTACGGCAATCCGTCGAGCCGGACCGTACCGAGAAACGGCTCGACCGGCTCGACCAGCAAAATCGTCTTGGCGAACCCCGAGTCGTCGAAGCCACGGCGGAAATGGACGCGGCTCTTGATGGCGAAGACCTTGAAGGAGTCGATCGGAAATTTCAGGTCCGCCGGGTCCATGATTTGCGTGAGGTATTCGCTCAGCAGCAGAACATTGCCGCGCCCGAAGGCGACGCCGACCCAGGTCAGCCCGGCAGCCTGCACCACCGCGGTGATCCTGCCCGTCACCCGGACCGGCGCACCCGCCGATTCATCGGCACGGCCGCCGACCTCCATGTCGAAGGGATCGCCTGCCTTCAGCCCCTTGGCCTTCACTGCCTCGATCGCCGTGCGGTCGGCGATCGTGGCGAACAGCACGCCCTCCAGGTCCTGCCTGATCACCTCCTGCAGGATCCAGGTCGCCGAACCGGAGCGGTCGCTGTGGTCGGCCAGCACGACCGGCGTCGCGCCCTTGGCGATCGCCTGCTTGGCGAGCGTCACGCCTTCCGGAATGAGATGAACTTTGGCGGTGTTCAGCAACGCCTCGCGCCGGCGCCATGCCCATTGCGCCATGTCGTCGGCGATCTTGCGCGCGAGCGCGGGATTGCCGTTGGTCATCACCTCGAAGGTCAGACCAACATCGGGCACGTCGGCGAAGGGGAAACCGAAGAAGCAGTTCACGTAGACATCGGGCTCGCGCGCTTCCCAGATCATCGCGCGCTGCACCATGTCCATCCAGGGCGAAGCGCCGGTCCACTGCAGCACCGTCGGCGTGATGATCGGCACCTTCTGTGTGACCGTCACCGGCGTGTAGTCGCCGCGAATCGCGCGCACCAGCATGCGGGCCGCGCGCTCGCCCTGCAGGCGGCTGTCGTAGTGCGGGAAATACTTCACGCAAAACGCCATGTCGGCGGCGGCCAGGAATTCCTCGTCCTCGTTGCCGTGCGGATCGAAGGTGCCGACGATGAACGCCCCTCGCCCCACCACCTCGCGGACGCGGCGCGCAATGTCGGCCTCGGGCTTGGGCACGCCGCGCACGCCCATGGCGCCGTGCAGGCTGAGATAGACACCGTCCCATTTTCCGCCGGCCTTCAGCTCGGCGATCATCTTGCCGAGAAAAGTCTCGTAGGCTTCCTGCGTGATCCAGCCCGAGCCGGTGCCGGTCTTGGGCCAGAGCGGCGATTCGATGCCGACCAGTTCGACGCCGTCATGCTCGCGCGCCACCTTCACGAAGCCGCCCATGTAGCCCTTGGGATCGTGCGCGAGCAGCGCTTCGCCGGACGCAGGCGAGCCGGGATAGGTGAAGTCGGCGAGCGTCGTGTCGTTCGCCAGGAACGTCACGGTCTCGTGGGCGAAGAAAAGAACGGCGATGCGGATCGGACGGGCCATGACTCGCCTATTCGACCGTGCACTGCTTGTTCATCTGCTCGCAGATGCGCTTGACCGTCGCGACCACGCGCGAGGCGGCCGGCGGCTCGTTGGCGGGCGAGGTGCCGGCGATCATCAGCTGCGCCACCCCGTCGTTCAGCTCGGCGACATTGACGGTGCCGATACGATCGCCCTCGGCCACCTGCAGACGGCGCGCGCCCGGGTCGTTCATCACCAGGCGAAGCGCGGGATTGGCGCGCACGGTGTCGAGCACTGTCGCATAGACGCGATCGGCCGGCGCCTCGAGGATGACCGTCACGAACTCGCGCCGCGGGCCGCCCGCCTGTTCGTTCTCGATCGCCATGTGATGGATGCGCTGGGCGGCCTTGCGCGCCACGAAGACCCATTGCGCTTCGGCCGGCGCGAACGGCGCCAGCAGGAGCAGAACGACAAATGCGCGAAAAAGAACCCTTCTCATGATCGAACCTCGCGGCCGTGTGGAAAGTCGGAGACAAAGTAGAAATCGGCGTCGATGGCGCGCACGAAGCGGATGCCGTGCGCGGTGAACATCGTCGACAGCGCCTTGAAGCGCCGTTCGGTCTCGCCCGACGGCTGATCCCAGACCTCGACCTGCAGAATGCAGCGATTCTTCGACAGGATGTTCTTCATGCCCTCGAGCACTTCGGGCTCGTGGCTCTCGACGTCGATCTTGATCACCACCAGCTTGCCCTCGAAATCGAACTGGCTGTCGATCGTCACGCCGTGGCAGGTCGCGGGATGGCCGCTGTCGGGATCGATCACGCGTGTCGCGCCGCGATTGTGCTCGTCGCCCGGCTCCAGCGCGAAGCGGCGGTCGCGGCCAGCTCGCGCGTTTCGATCGCGTTCTGCGCGCCGTTCAGGAACAGGTTCGCGTGGAGCTGCGCGAAGCTGATCGGGTCGGGTTCGAAAGCGACGATGCGACTGAACATGCCGCTCTGGTGCGCCGCCAGCGCATAAAGCCCCCAGTGCGCGCCGACATCGAGGAACACCGCGTCGGCCTTGCGGCGGCGCAGCTGCTCGGCGGCGAGGCCGAACAGCTCGGTGAACTGCGGACGTTCCCATCTGCCGGTGATGAAGAGGTGCCAGTCGATGATGTTGTCGCGGTCGAGCAGCAAGTCGAGTCCCATGCGCCGCTCGATCACGAAGCGCCGCTTAAGAAGCCGCGCGTAGCCCATCAGGACAAGCCGCAACACGCCCCGAAGCAAGGGAATGCGCGCGACCGCCTGAGGAATGTGAATCATTGCCGGTGAATTTACGCATCAACCGGCCGTGGGAGTCAACGCGCCTCTTATCGCGTCGGGACGGGCCGCTCGCCGGAGTAGTCGTAGAAGCCGCGCTTGACCTTGCGGCCGACCCAGCCGGCCTCGACGTATTTCACAAGCAGCGGACACGGGCGGTACTTCGAGTCGGCCAGGCCCTCGTGAAGAACCTGCATCACCGACAGGCACGTATCGAGACCGATGAAGTCCGCGAGCTCGAGCGGGCCCATCGGATGGTTGGCGCCCAGCTTCATGCCGGTGTCGATTGCCTCGACGTTGCCCACGCCCTCGTAGAGCGCGTAGACGGCCTCGTTGATCATCGGCAGCAGGATGCGGTTCACGATGAAGGCCGGGAAATCCTCGGCGTTGACGGGCTTCTTCTCGAGCTTGACCACCACTTCGCGAACGGTGCGGAAGGTCTCCTCTTCCGTGGCGATGCCGCGGATCAGCTCGACCAGCCCCATCAGCGGCACCGGGTTCATGAAGTGCATGCCCATGAACTTGCCGGGACGGTCGGTCACCGACGCAAGACGGGTCACCGAGATCGACGACGTATTGGTCGCCAGCAGCACGTTGGGCGGCAGGCCGACGCAGACTTTCTTGAAGATCTCGCGCTTGACCTGCTCGTTCTCGGTCGCGGCCTCGACGACGAGATCGCAGTCGGCGAACACCTTGTAGTCGATGCCGGTGGTGATGCGCTTGATGCCCGCATCCTTGTCCTCGGGCCGGATCATGCCGCGCCCGATCTGGCGGTCCATGTTGCGGCCGATATTGTCCATGCCGTTATCGAGGCGGGACTGGTCGATGTCGACGAGCCGGATGTCGAAGCCCTTGAGGGCACAGACATGGGCGATGCCGCTGCCCATCTGGCCGGCACCGATGACGCCGATCCGCTTGATCACCATGGAAACCCCTGAACCTTACTTCTTCTCTACGGCGGCAGTAAGTTCGGGAACGATCTGGAAGAGATCGCCCACGATGCCGTAGTCGGCGACCTGGAAGATCGGCGCCTCTTCGTCCTTGTTGATCGCAACGATGGTCTTGCTGTCCTTCATGCCGGCCAGATGCTGGATCGCGCCGGAGATGCCGATGGCGATGTAGAGATCGGGCGCCACCACCTTGCCGGTCTGGCCGACCTGGTAGTCGTTCGGCACGTAGCCCGCGTCGACCGCCGCACGGCTGGCGCCGAGACCGGCGCCGAGCGTGTCGGCAAGCTTCTCGAGGATCTTGAAGTTCTCGCCGCTGCCCATGCCGCGGCCGCCAGACACGACGATCTTGGCGCCGGTCAGCTCGGGCCGCTCGCTCTTGGAGAGTTCGGCGCCGACATAGGACGAAAGCCCCTTGGCGCCCTCGCCGCCGATCTGCTCGATCGCCGCCGATCCGCCGCCCGCACCGGCCTTGAAGTTGGTCGGACGAATGGTGATGACCTTGATCTTGTCGGCCGTCTGCACGGTGGCCATCGCGTTGCCGGCATAGATCGGACGCACGAACGTGTCCGGCGACACGACCTTGATGGCCTCGGAGACCTGGCCGACATCGAGCAGGGCCGCGACGCGCGGCGCGATGTTCTTCCCGACGGAGTCGGCCGCCATCACGATGTGGCTGTAGTTGGGCGCGAGCTTCACGACCAGCGGCGCGATGTCCTCGGCCAGCCAGTTGGCATAGGCCGCGTCCTCGGCCTGCAGCACCTTGCCGACACCGGCGATCGCGGCGGCGGACTTGGCGGCTTCGCCGCAGTCCTTGCCGGCCACCAGCACGGTGACGTCGGAGCCCATCTGGCCCGCGGCGGCGACCGCGTTGGCGACGTTGGCGCGAACCGTTTTGCCGTCATGCGCGGCGACGACGAGGATGGCCATGGTCAGATCACTCCCGCTTCGTTCTTCAGCTTGTCGACCAGCTCGGCCACGGTCTTCACCTTGATGCCGGCCTTGCGCTGCGGCGGCTCCTCGACCTTCAGCGTCTTGAGGCGCGGCGCGACGTCCACGCCCAGCGCATCCGGCGCCAGCGTCTCGATCGGCTTCTTCTTGGCCTTCATGATGTTGGGCAGCGACGCGTAGCGCGGCTCGTTGAGGCGCAGGTCGGTGGTGATCACCGCGGGCATCTTGAGCTTGATGTTCTCGAGGCCGCCGTCGACCTCGCGCTTCACCTCGACCGAACCGTCGGCGACGTTGATCTTGTTGGCGAAGGTGCCGACCGACCAGCCGAGCAGCGCGGCCAGCATCTGGCCCGTTGCATTCGAGTCGTCGTCGATCGCCTGCTTGCCCACGATCACGAGGCCCGGCTGTTCCTTGTCGACCACGGCCTTCAGCAGCTTGGCCACGGCCAGCGGCTGCAGTTCGGCATCGGTCTGCACGAGGACGCCGCGGTCGGCGCCCATGGCGAGCGCGGTGCGGATCGTCTCCTGGCACTGGGCGGGACCGGCGGAGAAAGCGATGACTTCTGTCGCGGCACCCTTCTCTCTCATGCGGATCGCCTCTTCCACGGCGATCTCATCGAAGGGGTTCATGGACATCTTGACGTTGGCCGTCTCGACACCCGTGTTGTCGGCCTTGACGCGAATCTTGACGTTGTAGTCGATGACCCGCTTGACCGCGACGAGCACTTTCATGCGTTACGCCTATGTGAGTTACGGCCGAGCCTCCCGCCCGGCGAAGGGGTTTTCGTGTAGGGGTGTTCAGCCAACCATGTCAAGCATATGGCGCACTGCACAAAATCGCAGCGCGGAAGCTTTTCGCCCTATTTTTCAACAGGTTAGAAGCGGCCAGAGCGGCTAAGCGGGCTCCGCGGGATAGCGGATATCCGCGACCGACGCGCCTTCGTCGGCCGGCTTGTCGCCCGGCCGGACCTCGATCGCGTGGGTCGACCGGATGCCTTCGGCCTGCGCTTCTCCCAGCAAATTCAGCACACGTTGCCGCTCTTCTTCGCTGGGAACGGAGCCCGTGACACGCACGCTCTCGCCCGCCTCCTCGACCGCGAGGTTGGCAATGTCGATGTATCCCGCCGCGAAGCGGTCCAGGATCATCATGCGCGGAGATTTCTGCGAAGGCATGAGACGACAACGGCGTTGCCCGCTCGACGTTGCCCCAATTCGCTTCCGTTAAAATAACGGGAACCACGCGGACACGGGGGTAGCGGGGTAGCGGGGTAGCGGGGTAGCGCTAAGTGCGCCAACTGGCCTGTGCGCCTTTGGACGATGAATAGAGCCACAAGTATATTGCGCAATCCGCAATTTTTGTCAAGCGGCTTATCGTCCTGAGCCGAAGGCGAAGGACCTCACGCCAGCCCCATAGTCTCACGGCGAATTTGGCGTCTGATCGTTCGATAAGGTCCTTCGCCTTCGGCTCAGGACGACACAATTTTACCGCGCGCCGCCTGGCACCCAGAGAACGTCTGCGGCGCCGTTCTCGTTCAGCCGGCGGCCTAGCACAAAGAGGTGGTCGGACAGGCGGTTGATGTACTTGATCGCTTCCGGATTGACCGCCTGCTTGGCAGCAAGCTGCGTCATGCGGCGTTCGGCGCGGCGGGCGACGGTGCGCGCGAGGTGAAGGTGCGCGGCGGCTTCGCTGCCGCCCGGCAGGATGAAGGAGGTGAGCGGCGCCAGCTCGGCGTTCATCGCATCGATCTCGCGCTCCAGCCGCTCGGTCTGCGACGGCACGATGCGCAGCGCCGGCCGGTCCGTCTTGTCCTTGGCGAACAGGGTGCAGAGATCGGCGCCGAGGTCGAACAGGTCGTTCTGGATTCGCGCCAGCATCGCCTCGACGTCGTGGCGCCGCCGGTCCTTCTTGACGGTGCGCGCGATCACGGCGCGCGCCATGCCGATGGTGGAGTTGGCTTCGTCGACCGTACCGTAGGCCTCGACGCGCAGGTCGTGCTTGGGCACGCGGCCGCCGCGGCCGAGCGAGGTCAGGCCTTTGTCGCCGCCCTTCGTATAGATGCGCGTCAGCTTTACCACAGCCGGCCGCTCGCGAGGGCCCAGAGCAACAGGAAGGCGAGCGTCAGCATCTGCAGGCGCACGCGCCACCACATCAGCTTGTTGCTGGTCTTGGCGAGTTCGGGCCGATTGGCCGAGCCCCGCGCCATGGTGACGAGGCCGGCGATCAGCACGCCCAGAGTGGCGAGGGCCGAGGCGATGACGAGGACGAAAAGAACACTGGCGAGCTTCATGGTCTCTTATCCCTCATTGTGCCGGCCGGCGCCACGGCGCGCGCCCGCCCAGGGACGGCGATCGAGACCGGGCTTCGTCCCGGTCGCCGCGGAGTATAACGCTTCAGCCGACTGCTCGGCCGACCACAGGGCCGCATGCACCGTGCCGTATTCGACCGGCTCGGTCGCCTCGCCGGCGAAGAACACGCGATCGCGGAGGGGCCGCGCGTGGTCGATATGGTCCTCGGGCGGACTGCCGACGGCAGGGTAGGTGTAGCCACCCATCGTCCAGGGGTCGGTCAACCAGCGCGGGAAGACGAAGGCCTCGGGCTCCGGCACCTTGTTGTGGCCGAACATCTTGCGCAGCGTGGCGAGGGCGGCCTGCTTCACCTCCTCGTCGCTCATCTCGCGCTCGTAGCGCACCGCCGAATGCCCGTTGGCGAAACTCAGCAGGATCGGCAGGCCGGTTTCCTCGGTGTGCGAGACGAAGGTGTTGAAGGTGCCGCGCCGGTCCGGCGCATCGGGCAGACGGCCGAACCACTTGGATTTCTCCGGCCAGAAAACGTGCGGGAAGCGCATATAGACCTTGGCCAGGACGCCGGCGCCATAGCCCAGCCGCGCGAGGGCCTTCTGCTGCTCGGGCGGCATCGGCGGATCGAGGCGGAAGCTGCCGCCGCGCAGAAGGCCCACCGGCAAGGTCACCACCGCGCGCTCGGCCTCCATTCGCTCGCCATTGCCGAGCGTTGCCACGACGCCCGTGCCGCTCCACTGCAGCCCCGTCACCGGCGTGTCGAAGCGGATGTCGAGGCCGCGCCTGGCATCGTCGAGCAATTGCACGAAGCCGCCCTGGGGCTGCGAGTTGCCGTCCAGCCCTTCCTGCGGGAACCACTCTTCGGCCGAAAGCTGGTCCCACACCGAGCCATTCACGCCCTCGCTGCCCTCGACGAAGGTCGCAATCACCAGCCGGTCGACCTCGGGCAGCCACGGTGCGCGCAACAGCGGCTCGACCGCGTCCTTCACCGAGACGGAGCGCGGCCCGCGCACGTTTGCCAGGAACTTGCTCTTCCAGCTCGCAAACGCCATGGCGGTATGGAAAGCCGCGACGCCCATGAACGCCTTGCTGCGCTGAGTCGCGCGCGTGGTGGCCGAAGCACGCTCGTCGATGATCAGCCGGTCGGATTCCGAGCTGATCAGCCGGACGCCGAGCTTCTCGCTCCAGAGCGCGAGCGGATTGCCGTCGACGCCATGCACCCACGAGCCGCCGAGATCGACCGGAGCGCCGACGTCGCTATTGGTCCAGACCCGGCCGCCGACGCGATCGCGCGCCTCGAGCACCGTCACCTTGAATCCCGAATCGTGCAGCAGGCGCGCCGCGACCAGTCCGGCCATGCCCGCGCCCACGACGATCACGCGCTCGCCGTTGCCGGTACCCATCGACCAAGAGGACGTCATCCGTGGATCAACTCCGGCAGCTGCTTGATGTCGGTGAACAGCAAGGCGCCCGCCGCCCCCATGCCATCGCGGTCGGCATGCGGGGCGCCGACATAGCCCAGCGCGCGCATCCCGGCCGCCCTCGCCGCCTGCGCGCCGGGCACCGAATCCTCAACGACCACGCAGTCGAAAGGCTGCTCGTTCATCGCGATAGCCGCGTGCAGGAAGAGATCCGGGAACGGCTTGCCGCGCTTCACCTGGCTCGAACTGAAGATGCGCCCCTCGAAGCGCGACCAGAGGCCGGTGACACCGAGCGAGACTTCCATTTTGTCGAAGCCGCCCGAGCTCGCGATACAGGTCTGGATCCCCTGCGCCTCGATGGCGTCGATCGCCTCGTTGATGCCGGGCACCGCCTGCAGCGGCGCGTCACGGAAGGCCTGCAGCGTCTCGGCCTGCATCTTGTGCACGAAGTCCTCGGGCAATTGCCGGGCCAGCAACCCCTCGACGATCTCGACGCACGACTTCATCGACCGCCCGACCAGCCGCCGCATCGTCTCCTCGACCGACCAGTCGAGCCCTTCGCGATTGAGCGCGCGCGCGAACACGGTGTTGGAAAGCGGCTCGCTGTCGACCAGCACGCCGTCACAATCGAAGATGACTAGCACTCTAAACCACTCCTGGGGCTCTCCCCCTCCGCCCTTCGGGCACCTCCCCCGTATGACGGGGGAGGAAACGCCTTCTTACACCTCCCCCGTCATACGGGGGAGGCAGGGAGGGGGAAAGCCTCAGAACGGCTTGTCGCCCGCGATGGTGACGCGGTTGCCGCTGCGGGTGTGGGGCCAGTAGTCCCACATGGCGCGGTGCTGGACGCAGCGATTGTCCCAGAAGGCGATCGAGTTTTCCTGCCAGCGGAAGCGGCACTGGAACAGCGGGTTTTCCATGTGTTCGTAGAGATAGCGCAGGATACCGTCGCTCTCGTCGCGCGGCACGCCCACGAGGCCGCGGGTGAAGCCGCGGTTCACGTAGAGCGCCTTCTTGCGCGTGACCGGATGGGTGCGGACCACGGGATGCTCGGCGCGCGGATACTTCTCCTTCTCCGCGACGTTGGAGTTCTTGTAGAGGCCGCGATAGACCGACTCACCGTCGTGGATCGCGGTCAGGCCGTCGAGATAGGTCTTCATGCGATCCGACAGCGCGTCGTAGGCCGCGTACATCGAGGCGAACAGCGTATCGCCGCCCTTAGGCGGGCACTTCTTGATGTAGAGGATCGAGCCCATCGGCGGCTCGACATCGCAGCTCACGTCGGTGTGCCAGCCCTCGCCGTTGGCACGCGGCGAATCCTTGTCGGCGTGGATGATCATCAGCGCGGGCTTGCCCGGCTCATGCGGTGCGGCGGGATGCAGGTGCAGGTCGCCGAACATCCGGCCGAACGCCAGGTGCTGGTCGTGACTGATGTGCTGGTCGCGGAAGAAGATGACGGAGTTTTCCGCCAGCGCGCGGTGGACCTCGTCCTGCTGCCGGTTCGACAGCGGCTGGCTGAGGTCGATGCCCGCGATCTCCGCGCCGATGATCGGCGTCAGCTTGTCGACGCTGATGGTCTCGTACGGCGCGCTCTCTTCGGCGACGTGACGGATACGGGGGCCCTTGTTGCCGCGCAGCGAACCTTCCATGGCTCTCTCCTATTCGACCTTGATGTTGGCACGATGAATGATCTTGCCCCAGCGCTCTTTCTCGGAGCGCGTGAAGGCGGCGAACTCGTCCGGGCTCATGAGCTTGGGTGTCCAACCTGTCGCATCGAGCCGGACCTTCACGTCGGGCCTGGCCGCCACGGCGCGGATATCGGCATTGAGCTTGTCGACGATCTCCCGTGGCGTGCCCTTGGGCACGTAATAGCCCGTCCAGGTCGTGAGCAATGCGCCGGGGTAGCCCGCCTCCGCCGCGGTCAGCAGGTCGGGCAATTGCGCGTAGCGTTCGGTGTCGGTGACGAACAGGCCCTTGAGCGCGCCGCGGTCGATCGCGATCTTGGCGTTCACCGTGTCGATCATCATGAAGGAGAGCAGGCCGCTCTGGAGATCGGGGATCGCCTGCGGGTTGCTTTTGTAGCCCACGTAGACCGCCTCGACGCCCGCCTCCATCTTGTAGAGCTCCGACGCCACGCGCGCCGGCAGTGCGCCCGCGCCGTAATTGTTCTTGGCGGGGTTGGACTTGAGTTTCTCCGTCAGCTCCTTCGCCGACTTGATCGGGCTGTTGGCATCGACCAGCAGCACGAACGGCGACGTGCCCATGCGCGTCACCGCCTCGAAGCTGTCGACCGGATCGTAGGGCAGCTTGTCGTAGATCGCGGGATTGACCGCCTGGGTCATGGCCGAGGTGGCGAAGATCGTGAGCCCGTCGGGCTTGGCGCGCGCGACGGACTCCGCGGCCGGAATGCCGTTGCCGCCGCCCTTGTTGTCGACCACGACCGGCTGCCCCCACATCGCCGAGAGCTGCTCGGAATAAAGCCGCGCCCCGAGATCGGTCGCGGCACCGGCGGGAAACGGCACGACCACGGTGACGCGGCCCGACGGGTACGTCTGCGCGCGCACGATCGAGGGCGCCGCCACCATGGCTGCCCCTGCCGCAACGAAGTGCCGCCTGCCGAACATGTTTCCTCGATGTCTTTTTTGCTTGGCCCGAGGATAGGCCTTCGGCCGGCGGATTTCCCGCCCGACATCGACAAAATCCGTATTACGGAATAGTCTTTCCCGCCATGATCGAGCCTGTCGCGCGCAGCTTCACCGTCCTGGAGGCGTTGAGCCGCCGCCCGCACGGCACCATTTCGGCGCTGGCCGAGGAAACCGACCTGCCCCGACCCACGGTCGCGCGGCTGCTGAAGACGCTCGCCGAGCTGGGCTACGCCACCCAGGTCTCGCGTGCGGCAGGCTATCGCCTGACCGACAAGGTGCTCGGGCTGGCGCAGGGCATCCGCTTTGTCGATCGCCTGGTCGATGTCGCCGCGCCGCACATGAGCCGCTTCACGAAGAAATACGGCTGGCCGCTCTATCTCGGCACGATCAGCGACCGCGCCATCACCATCCGCCATTCGACCGCGGCCGAGAGCCCGATGTCGTTCGAGCGCTCGGCGCTACAGAAGAAGAGCCCCATCCTGTCGAGCGCGCTCGGCCGCGCGTGGCTGGCCTTCTGCGCGCCCGACGAGCGCCGCGCCGTGCTCGATCATCTGGGCGTGAAGCCCGACACGAAGCTTGCCGCGGCCTTCGCGCGCATAAGGCGCGACGGCTATTCCTTCACCGCACTGCCGCGCAGCGGCCGCCTTCAGGGCATCGGCGTCGCCATCCGCAAAGGCGATCGTGTCATGGGCTGCCTCTCGATGCGCTTCATCCGCTCGGCCATGACCGAACGGGACGCCGGCGTTCGCTACGGCGCACCGCTCAACGCGCTCGCTTCGGCGATTGCCGCCGACGCGGAGCGCTAGCGGGAGGCTTCCGCTTCGCCGCGACCCGGCGCGCCGCTGCGAGCGCCGCGCGCGCCCACACGACGAGTTCGTCGGGTTCGTCGAACAGCCGCTCCGGCACGCGCCAGAAGGCGAGGTCGATCAGGACGCCGCCCTTCCTGTAGTTGAGCGGAGGCGAAGACTCCGCTTCCCTGAAGATCTCGCGATTGTGGTCGTCGACCCGGAAATAGAGCGTGTTGTCCGTCACCATGCCCAGCATCGCGCCGCCGCAGAACACGCCGGTCTTGCCGAACATGCGGCGCAGGCTGATCGGCCCCAGCGGCGCGAGCTGCTCGCGCAGGAATTCCGCATAGCTGTCGCTGGCGACCATTTGCTTACTCTACCCGAGGCCTCCCTCCCCCGTCTTCGCGGGAGGAAAGGAAGGGGATTGCAAGCGCGGCCGAGTCTTGGCACCCTTCCCCCAGGTAAACGCTCGTTTACCTACTGCGGTCCGAGTCTCAGGGAGGACGCGATGAAGCTCATGTGGTTCCACTTGATGCCGTACACGGAGCTTCCGGACGACTTCAACAAGAAGCATCCCTCGGTGTGGGTCGACATCCATTCGTCGCTGTTCGACCCACGCCGGGCGCATCACATGTACAACGACTTCATGGACGAGCTCGAGTACGCGGCCGAAGTCGGCTTCGACGCGATCTGCGTGAACGAGCATCACTCCAACGGCTACGGCCTGATGCCGTCGCCGAACCTCATAGCCAGTTCCCTCGCGCGGCGCACCACCGACACGGCGCTCTGCGTGATGGGCAACTCGCTCGCGCTCTACAATCCGCCGACCCGCGTCGCCGAAGAATTCGCGATGATCGACTGCATCTCGGGCGGACGGCTGATCGCGGGCTTTCCGGTCGGCTCGCCGATGGACACCTGCTACGCCTACGGACAGAACCCCAGCCTCCTGCGCGAGCGCTATCTCGAGGCGCATGACCTCGTGAAGCGCGCCTGGACGGAGAAGGACACCTTCGCCTTCAACGGCCGCTTCAACCAGCAGCGCTACGTCAACATCTGGCCGCGGCCGATCCAGAACGAGCCGCATCCGCCGATCTGGATTCCGGGCGGCGGCTCGGTCGAGACGTGGCGGTGGTGCGCGGAGATGGACTACGTCTACTGCTATCTCTCGTACTACGGCTACAAGGCCGGCCTCGCGACGATGAACGGCTTCTGGAACGAGATGCAGAAGCTCGGCAAGGACCGCAATCCCTACCGTGCGGGCTTCCTGCAGTTCGTGGGCGTGGCGGAGTCCCGCCAGCAGGCGCTCGACCTCTACACCGAGCCCGCCGAGTATTTTTACGGCCGCTGCCTGCATGTCGATGCGCGCTTCGCGCTGCCGCCCGGCTACACGACGGAAGCGACGCAGCGCGCCGGCATCGAAGGCATGATGACCAAGGCCGCCAACCTCGCCAACCCGGCGACCAAGGCCGCGCTCAAGGCCACCAACATGAAGGACATCGTCGACGGCGGGTACGTGATCGTGGGCTCGCCCGACGAAGTGGTGGAGCAGATCCGCCACGTGGCCACCAGCCTCAACGTCGGTCATCTCATGCTGCTGCTGCAGTACGGCAACATGAGCAAGGACACGACCAAGTACAACACGCGCCTGTTCGCCGAGAAGGTCATGCCCAAAGTGAAGGACCTGTTCGGCGACTGGGAAGACAAGTGGTGGCCCAAGCCGATGGCGAAGAACCAGCGCGCCGCCGTGCCGTCCTATCGCGCCCAAGTCGCCGCGGAGTAGCTTGTGTCAGAACCGAGGACGACCACCGTCGAGGTGAACGGATTTCCCTGCCGCGTCTGGACGAAGGGCAGCGGCCCAAAGGTGGGCTTCCTGGCCGGGCTGGGCGGCCTGCCGCGCTGGCTGCCGTTCCTCGACGAACTCGCCAAGACGCGCACGGTCGTCGTGCCGTCGCTGCCGGGCTATCCCGGCGGCAGCACCGGCCACAGCGTGCTCGACACCCATCTCGACTGGGTGCTGGCGGTGCGCCAGCTGCTCGACAAGGCGGGTCTCGCGGGATGCGACCTGGTCGGCGCGTCCGTCGGCGGCGCCTTTGCCGCGGAGATTGCCGCGATCTTTCCCGGCCATGTGAAGAAGCTCGCGCTGCTGGCGCCGTTCGGCCTGTTCGACGAGACCAATCCCGCGACCGATCCCTGGGCGCAGCGGCGCGATGCCGTGGCGGGCCTGATGTGCGCCGATGCCGACAAGTGGTCGGCGATGGTATCGCCGCCCGAGGGCGCGAACTCGGTCGAATGGCCGATCGAGATGGTGCGCGCGTCGGAGGCGGCCGCCCGCGCCTTCTGGCCGTTGGGCGCCACCAAGCTCGAGAAACGCCTTGGCCTGATCGCGGCGCCCACTTTGTTACTCTGGGGTGAAAAAGACGCGGTGATCCCTCCGAGCTATGCGCAGAAATTCGCCACCGGCATGAAGGGCGGCAGCCCGCGGATCGAGACCGTTCCGGACGCCGGCCACCTCGCCTACCTCGATCGGCCCGAGGCGGTTGCCAGCGCGATCCTGGCGCACCTCGGCTAGGCGCGGTTGGCTGTTGCGCGTCCATCCGCAATCGCTATTGTCCGGCGCGTTATTGGTTTTTAGGGAAGTCCTCCGATGATCATCCGTTCGCTCAAGCTGGCAGCCGTTGCCGTCGTGCTCGCCGCGGGCTCCGCCTCCGCCCAGAGCGCCCTCGAGGTGGTGCCGCGCTCCGGCGTCTCGTTCAACAACACCGCCACCGTGCGGGCGACGGTCGAGTCGGTCGACGCCGAGACCCATACGATCGCCTTCATCACGGCGAACGGCCGCCTGCTCAGCATGGCGACCGCCGATGGCGTGAACCTCGCGGGCATCCAGGACGGCGCGGCCGTCAACATCACCTACAACGAAGTCGTGACCCTGCTGAACCTGCGCCAGAAGGGCCCGGGCTCGAAGGAAGCGCGCAAGGAAGGCGCGACTCCCGACCAGGTCGATGTCGAGATCGGACGTCTCACCCTTACCGTGGTCGCCGTCGACCTCGCGGCCAACAAGGTGTCGCTCATCGACGGCCGAGGCGGCGAGGTGAAGACCTACGCCGCGACCTCGATCGCCAAGCAGGACATGCTGAAGAAGATCAAGGTCGGCGATGTCGTCATCGGCCTCACGACGCCGCTGCTCGTGACGGCGATCGCGCCCGCCAAGTAAGGCCTACTTGATCTCGACGTCTTCCCAGAAGCCGATCCAGTGGTCGACCGGCTTCATCTTGGGTTGCGGCGATAGATAGGACCAGGCCGCGCGCGGGCTGGTCTTGCCGTTCTCGACGACGTCATAGAACTGCACCCCGTGCGGACACTCGAGATCGCTCGGCGTCTTGGGCGCGGTCTTGAGCAGCTCCATCTTCACCGAGTCGCGCGGAAAATAGACGTAGCCGCCGACCTCGAGGGTGTTGTCGCTGCGGGCGATCTCCTTGCCGTGCCATGTCGCGGTATGGGTCATGATCCGTCCCTCCTGGTGCGAAATAGTTGGGGCGGACAAGCTCAATTGGCAAGCTGCGGTTTGAATTCCGGTTCGGTGGCGATAAAGCTCGGCCGCGCCGCCATCTCCGCCGCCCAGCGCCGGCAGTGGGGCGATGCCTCGGCGATTTCGCGCATTTCGGGAACGTCGGGGAAGTAGGCGAAAGGCGGCGCAAGCAGGAGATCGGCGGCTGAAAGCCGGTCTCCGCCAAGAAAGCGGCTCTCTCCCAGCCGCCGATCGATCGCCGCCATGACCTGTCGTGCCTTGGCGAGGTATCGCTCCGCCATCTCGGCCGGCACAGGCAGGAGGTTGAAGCGCGTCGCGATGTACCGCAGTGCCGAATTCAACACCGAATCGCAGACCACGCTCGCCCACTGGTCGACGATCGCCGCCGGCGCGACCTCGTCGGGCCACAATTTCGGACCGGGAAAGGTACGGTCGAGATAGCGAAGGATCGCCGTGGACTCGAACAGCGTGAACTCGCCATGGGTCATTACCGGAATTTTCTCGAAGGGATTGAGATCTCCCAGCGCACCCGGGCGGGCCTGGACGAACTCGTAGGCAATACCCTTCTCGTGGCAGCCCATGCGGACGCTGCGGGTGAAGGTGCTGGGCGATACGCCATGGATGCGAAGCACGCTCATGTCAGTACCTGTCATGGCGCTTCAGCCACGCCATGGTGAACGGCAGCCCCGCCTCGTCGCGGCCCTTCGACGTGATATCGAGCAGATGATAGGTGCCGTTCAGGAGATCGACCCCGCGGGCGTAGGCCGAATAGGTGCGGTAGATCGCACCGTCCTCGCGGCGGAAGGCGGTGACGCCCGGCATCTCGCCCTTGGCGTCGATCGTGCCGT
Organism: Enhydrobacter aerosaccus; assembly: GCA_903915535.1. Taxonomy (GTDB): domain Bacteria; phylum Pseudomonadota; class Alphaproteobacteria; order Reyranellales; family Reyranellaceae; genus Reyranella; species Reyranella aerosaccus_C. The sequence goes on along the minus strand of CAIWTJ010000043.1, from coordinate 77,066 downwards.
AATTGTACTTGTCGCCCGGGTTCAGCGAGACGCCGTAGTCGAAATTGAAGTCGCTGCCCAGCGAGGACACCCAGCGGAACGTCCAGCCCATGCGCTTCTTGTAGGCCATCATCTTGTCGAGCGGCCCGCGCGAGACGGCGACGAACGAGGTGTCACGCGCCGCGAGATGCATGTCGATGCCGTTGAAATTGTCCGCCCAGAAGGAGCAGGCCGGGCAGGCCTCGTTCCAGTCGGGCCCGAACATCAGGTGCTGCACGATCAGCTGGCTCCGGCCGGCGAAGAGATCGGCCAGCGTCGCTTTCCCGTCCGGCTCTTCGAAGACATACTCCTTCTCGACCTTCACCCACGGCAGCTTGCGCCGCTCCTGGGCCATCTGCTCGCGGAGCTGCGTGAACTCCTTCTCTTTCTTCAGCAGCGCCTGGCTCGCCTTGGTCCATTCGTCCTGGGAAACGATCTGATGCGCGGTCATGCTGTCCTCCCGAGAAAAGCGAAGAGTTTGTCGAACGAGCCTTCCCAGCCGGCACGATGGTTCTCGAAGCTCGGCGCGTCGAGGAATGGCCCGTGCAGCAGGGTGAGTTCGGTCTTCTTGCCGACCGCACGCAGTTCGATGCGCACCGTCGTCTCGTGTCCACGCGGCGTGGCGAAATCGCCGTCGCTGTGATGTGCCCAGGTGAAGACCAGCCGCTCCGGCCGCTTCACCTCGAGATACTTGCCCGACGAGGCGAACACCTTGTCGCCCGAATGGCGGCCTGCGATGCGCCAGGCGCCGCCCGGCCGCACGTCGATCTCGCACAGCGTGATCTCGACGCCGGGCGGACACATCCATTGCGCGAACTGATCCTGCCGCGCCCACGCGTCAAACACGCGCTCGGGAGAGGCATCGAAAATGCGCGAGATCCGCAGCATGTTGGTATCAAGCGTTGCGTCGGGCACGGCGTTTTCCTTTCGGGCTCTTGGTGGAGACAGTGGGTTCGGGTTCCGTACGCTTGAGAAACGCATCCAGCCGGTCGAATTGTTGTTCCCAGAAGCGGCGATAGAACTCGATCCAGTCCGAGGCGGCGCGCAGCCCCTCGCCGCGCAGGGTGCAGCGCCGCCACTGCGCCTCGGTCGAGCGTTCGATCAGGCCCGCATCGGTCAGCACTTTGAGGTGCCGCGACACCGCGGGCAGCGACATGTCGAACGGCTCGGCGAGCTCACCCACCGTGCGGGCGCCCGTGGCGAGCTTGGCCAGGATCGCGCGGCGGGTCGGATCGGCCAGGGCCTGGAAGGTTTGAGACAGGGTATCCATATTTAACTATCTTGTTAAATACAAACGGGCCACCTGTCAACTCATTACCTGCAGGATTATCGACCGCCGGAGCGGCCTGCCCTTATTGGGAGGGACAACCGATGGAGGTCCTGATGAACAGACGCACTCTTCTCGCTGCGATCGCCGCCGCGCCGCTGCTTGCCAGACCGGCGAACGCCGCCACCACATTCGTGGAGACGCGCGACGGCCAGCAGCTCTTCTACCGCGACATCGGTACCGGCAAGCCGGTCGTGTTCGTGCATGGCTGGACCTTGAGCTCGGCGATCTGGCGCGGCCAGCTCGACTGGCTGGCGGGCAACGGCTTGCGCGCCGTGGCCTACGACCGGCGCGGCCACGGCCAATCGACGAAGCCCCCGAGCGGATATGGCTACGACACGTTGTCAGACGATCTCGCTGCCGTGCTGGACCGCCTCGATCTGCGCGACGTCACACTCGTCGGCCACTCGATGGGCGGCGGCGAAGTCGTGCGTTACCTCTCGCGTCACGGCGGCCGGCGCATTGCACGCGTCCTGCTGGTGGCGCCGACCACACCCTATGCGCTGAAGACCGCCGACAATCCCGAGGGACTGGACAGGGCGATCTACGACAAGCTCGTGGCCGCGCTCGAGGCCAACCGGCCGGCCTATCTCCAGGCAGGGATGCCCGCGTTCCTCGGCGCCAATCCCGACCGGGAGACCGCCGCCTGGGCAATGGCGATCGCCGTGCAAGCTACGCTCGACGCGCAGGTGCAATGCCTGCGCGCCTTTGCCGAAACCGACTTCCGGCCCGACCTCAGGGCCGTGACCATGCCCACCCGCATCGTCTACGGCACCGCCGACGCACCGATCATTCCCGTCCATGCGCGGCGCACGCACGAGGGGATTGCCGGCAGCCGCCTCGAAACCTATGAAGGCGCGCCGCACGCGCTGTTCGTGACGGACCGGGACCGCTTCAACACCGAGCTCCTGGAGTTTGCGCAAAGTTAGGTCATGGGCTGAGAGACGAGATGGAAGCGATCTACAAAGTCGACGGCGCGACGATACAGACCAGCGCCTTCGCCGGCGGCCCGTGGGATCCCAAGCTGCAGCACGGCGCGGCGCCTTCGTCGCTGATCTGCTGGGCGGTCGAGCAGCTGCCTTCCCCGGTGCCGATGCGCGTGGCCCGCCTCACCGTCGACCTGATGCGGCCGGTGCCGGTGGCACCGCTCACCATCGAGACGGAGATCCTGCGCGAGGGAAAGAAGATCCAGCTCGCTTCCGTCCGCCTGCTGGCCGACGGCAAGGAGGTCGTGCGCGCCACCGCGCTGCGTATCCGCAAACAGGAGACGGCGCTTCCGGTCGAACATCCTTTTCCGCCGCTCGACCTGCCGCCGCCCGAGCAGGGCGGCGATGCGATGGGCGGCGCGATGTCGCAAACGCCCTTCCTCTCGGGGCTCGAGATGAGGAATGTGAGGGGCGCGTTCAACACGCCGGGCCCCGCTTCGATCTGGTATCGCGCCTCACGGCCGATCGTCGAGGGCGCGCCGATCTCGCCGCTGATGCGCGCGGCGATCACCGCCGACTTCTGCAACGGCACCTCGGCGTTCCTCTCCTTCAAGCACTGGACCTTCATCAACGCCGACCTCACGATCAGCCTGGCGCGCGAACCGGTGGGCGAGTGGATATTGCTCGATGCCGAGACCTGGGCCGGCCCGGACCTGATCGGCATTGCGGCCGCACGGCTGGCTGATCGCCACGGCTACTTCGGCCGCGCGGTACAGAGCATCCTGTTCGAAAAACGCGCCTGAAGCGTACTTGCTATATACGCAATATCATCTTGACATTGAACGCGTAATTCGCAATTCTGTTTGCCAAGGGGACCCGGACCCTTGGTACAAGCGCGGGGGCCATGGGAGACGCCGGACGATGGGCCGGATCGAGCATGGCAGAGCGACAACCGTTTTGCCGCCGTTTTCACCGTTTCGAACCGTTTTGGCGCCGCGCTAAGTCCTTGATTTCGCGCGAAACCAGACCCGAGACCGTGCGAACCGTTTAAAACGGTGAAAACGGTCGGCGGCCACGCTTAGCGAGCTAGCCTCTCTTCCAGCTCGTGCCCTTGGGCCCGTCCTCGAGGATCACGCCCTTGGCTTTCAGATCGTCGCGGATGCGATCGGACTCCTTGAAGTCCTTGGCCTTGCGCGCCGCCTGACGGGCAGCGATCGCCGCCTCGATCTCGGCCTCGGTCGGGCCGGTGGTGCCGGCCGGCGTCCAGCGGAACCAGGCTTCAGGATCTTCCTGCAAAAAGCCAAGTGCGTTGGCGCCCGCACGCAATTGCGACGGGTCGGTCAACTGATGCAGAGCGCTGATGGCGAGTGGCGTGTTGATGTCGTCGGACAGCGCGTCCTCCACGCTGCCAGGCACCTGCACAGCGCCCAATGTCTTGCCGCGCAACGCACCATACCAGCGATCGAGCGTCGCCTTGGCCGACTGCAGTCCCTCGTGCGTGAAGTCGAGCGGCTGGCGGTAGTGCGCCGACAGCAGCAGCAGGCGGATCGCCTCGCCCGGGAACTGGTCGAGCAGCTCGTGCACGGTGAAAAAATTGCCCAGCGACTTGCTCATCTTCTCGCCGGAGATGTTGAGGAAGCCGTTGTGCATCCAGTACTTGGCCATCATCGCATGACCAAAGGCCGAGCGGCTCTGCGCGATCTCGTTCTCGTGGTGGGGGAAGATGAGATCGAGTCCGCCGGCATGGATATCGAACGTCTCGCCGAGCAGCGCGCCGCTCATCGCCGAGCACTCGATGTGCCAGCCCGGCCGGCCGCGGCCCCACGGGCTGTTCCAGCCCGGCTGCGAATCGGTCGACGGCTTCCAGAGCACGAAGTCTGCCGGATCCTTCTTGTAAGGAGCCACCTCGACGCGGGCGCCCGCGATCAGCTCGTCGCGCGGCTTGCGTGAGAGGCGTCCGTAGTCGGCCATGCTCGGCACGCTGAACAGGGCATGGCCTTCGGCGGCATAGGCGTGACCGTTGGCGATTAGCCGCTCGATCATCGCGATCATCTGGCCGACATACTCGGTGGCGCGCGGCTCGGCGTCGGGCGACAAGGCACCCAGCCGCTTCATGTCGCTCTGGTAAGCCCCGCCGGTGCGGCCGGTCAGCGCCGCGATGCTTTCCTTGTTGTCCGCGGCGCGCGAGATGATGCGATCGTCGATGTCGGTGATGTTGCGCACGTAGGTGACGCGCGGATAGCGCCGCTTCAGCAGGCGATAGAGCACGTCGAACGCCACGACCGGGCGCGCGTTGCCGATATGGACGTAGTCGTAGACCGTCGGGCCGCAGACGTAGAGGCGGACATGGCCCGGATCGAGCGGCACGAACGGCTCTTTTTCGCGCGACAGCGTGTTGTAGACAATGAGGGACATCGCCCTACTCCCGTATCAAATGCAGTCGAAGACCGACAGGCCCTGAACGGACCTCAGACCTCGATACATCGCGCGCCGGGCGCGTCAGGGAGAAAGTAGAACGACATCGCGGCACTTTATACGACGCGTTCTTTCCACGCAATCGCGTCAGTCCATCAGCTTCTTATGCATGTAGATCGCGATGAGCGCCGTGGCGCGGGCTTGCTGCCGGTGATCTGCACCCGTTCCGTGACCGCCCTCCGTGTTCTCGAAATAGAAGTACGGCAGTTTCATCTCCTCCAGACGGGCGGCGAACTTGCGAGCATGTTGCGGGCCGACACGGTCATCCTTGGTCGTCGTGAAGATGAAGGGCTCGGGATAGGCCGTCCCGGCGCGGAGATTTTGGTAAGGCGATGCCTTCTGCCAGAAGGCCATGACGGCCGGGTCGGCGTTCACGTCGCCATACTCGCCGATCCACGATGCGCCGGCGGCGATTCTGGAAATCCGAATCATGTCCAGCAGCGGCACGGAGATCACCACGGCGTTCCAAAGCTCGGGATGCTGGGTGAACTGGACCCCCATCAACAGACCGCCGTTCGATCCGCCCTCGATGCCGAGACGTCGCGGCGAGGTTATCTTGCGGTCGATGAGGTCGCGGGCGACGGCCGTGAAGTCGTCGTAGACGAGTTGCCGTTTGGTGCCGAGCCCGGCTTGGTGCCAGCGCGGCCCGAACTCGCCGCCGCCGCGGATATTGGCCAGCACGAATGCGCCGCCGCGCTCGAGCCACAGCTTGCCCAAGGTCGCGCGATAGCCCGGCGTCATGCTGCTCTCGAAGCCCCCATAGGCGTACATCCACGTCGGTGTGGAACCATCCAGCTTCATGTCCTTTCGGTGGACGATGAAGTACGGGATTTTCGTTCCATCCGGGGAAACCGCTTCGTGCTGATCCACCGTGAGCGCGGCGGCATCGAATTTCCCCGGCAGGGTCTTGATGGGCCCTGTCTTGCCCGTGGCCCCATCGAGCAGCAACAGCGTCGACGGCGTAAGGAAGCTGCTGACGTACAGCTGCGAGGCGTCGGACCTGTCGTCGCTCGACCCGAGGCTGATGGACATATTGTCCGGCAGGTCGACGGCGGAGTGCGTCCAGCTTCCGGCGGGCGCCGCCCGATAGATCCAGGCCCGCCCGCGGACATTGTCCATCGTGGCGAGGACAAGCGTATCGCGCGACGACGTGAGCCCCACGAAGGCTTCTGTCGGCCCCGGTGCCCAGACGAGCGACGGCTTTAGATGCTCGGGATCGGCCCTCACCTCCGCCAGCTCCAGGTGGACGATGGCGCCCTCGTCGAAAGTCCGGCCGTTCGCAGTCCAGGACTCGCGCAGCCGCACGATCAGACGGCCTGAAACGAGGTCGACGACGGAAGACTTCTGCGGAAGTGCGAGGCGCCGCACCCCTTGCGATGTGATGACATGGAACTCAGAGCGGAAGAAATCGAGGCCACGCCGGATCAGCGAGACCCGGTTCCCGGTATCGTAGAACAACTGCGGTCCGACATTGAGATCCGTGGCCTTCACGCCGCGATAGACTTCGACCGCGGAGTCCAGCGCGGCGCCGCGCGCCAGCCGTCTGACATCGTAAGGGTAACCGGAGGAAGTAGTGTCGCCCTCGGTCCAGGGACGCGTAACCAGCAAATGATCGACGTCTTCCCAGACCATCCACTGTTTGGCGCGCGGAAGGTAGAACCCTCCCTCGACGAAGCGGCCGCGCTCTATGTCGAACTCGCGCATTTCATTTGCGTCCTCGCCGCCATCGGACAGCGAGATCATGCAGCGTCGGCCTTCAGGCTTGAAGCAATAGGCGCCGCCAAAGACCCAGCTGCGTCCCTCGGCCTTGCCGAGCGCGTCGACGTCTACGAGCGTCTTCCAATGCGGCTCGGGCGACTGGTAGTCGTCGAGCGTCGTCGTGCGCCAGATGCCGCGCGGATGCTCGGCGTCGGTCCAGAAATTATAGACCGCGCCGGCGATGAAGTTGATTCCGGGGATCCGGTCAGCCGCATCGGCGATCGTCAGCGCTTCCCCGAACAGGGTTGCATAGCGCGGGTCGCCTTCGAGAACGCCCGTGCTCGCCGCGTTGTGCGTACGCACCCAGCCCATCGCCCGGGGCGAATCGAGTTCTTCGAGCCATAGATGCGGATCACCGGCTTGCGCGGGCCCAGCAACCGTGCGGACCGGCCGAGTTGGATCGCCCGACTGGGCCTGGGCGGGCCCGACGGTAGCCGGGAGGAAGAGAGTCATCGCGAGGAGCCCCGAGCGAAAACGCATGGCTGCCTATTAGCACGGAGTGCCGATTCAGCCCTGCCGCAATTGCTACGCCGTCTGCCCCTTGAGGCGGGCCGCGGCTTTCGTACGGCCGATCAGCGGCAGGAGCTTGGCCATCTCCGGGCCCTTCTCCTGCGCGGTGAGCGCCAGGCGCAGAGGATGGAACAGCGCCTTGCCCTTTCGGCCCAGACCTGACGTCCAGTCCTTCCACGTCGTCTCGCCCCACGGCTCGGACGGCAGTTTCGCGGCAGCCTCGGTGAGGAAAGCGGCGTCCTCTATCACCGGCGTGATCGAGCCGCGCACGACCGTCGCCCAGGCCTTCGCGTCGTCGAGCTTCGTGAGGTTGCCGCGCACCGCGAGCCACAGCGTCTCGTCGACGTCGGCGCCGAGACGCGCGCGCACGTCGGCGTAGGGCATCGCGTGCAAGGTCCGCGCGCTGAGATGCGCGAGCTCCTCCTCGGAGAAACGCGCGGCGGCGCGGCCCACGCGCGCAAAGTCGACGGTCGCAACCAACGTATCGAGCGACGTCACGGGCTCGACCGCATCGGCCGTGCCGATGCGCGCCAGCAGCGCATCGATCGCCAGCGCCTCGATGCCGCCCGCGCGCAGGTCGCCGATCGACAACGACCCGGTGCGCTTGCTGAGGCCGGCGCCCTTGGCATCGACCAGCAGCGGCAGATGGCCGAACACCGGAACGGTTCCGCCCAACGCCTCGAACATCTGGATCTGCGCGCCGGTGTTGGTGACGTGGTCCTCGCCGCGGATCACATGGGTGATCGCCATGTCGATGTCGTCGACGACCGAGGTGAAACTGTAGAGGTAGGAGCCGTCGGCGCGCACGAGGACGGGATCGCTCTGGCTCGCCTCGTCGACATGCTGGGCGCCGCGCACGAGGTCGTCCCAGCGCACCTCCTCCGAGATCAGCTTGAATCGCCAGTGCGGCGTGCGGCCCTCGGCCTCCAGTTTGGCGCGTGCGGCCGCGTCGAGCTTCAGCGCGGCGCGATCGTAGACCGGCGGACGGCCCTGCGCCTGCAGGCGCTTGCGCTTGAAGTCGAGTTCTTCCGGCGTCTCGTAGCAGGGATAGAGCCGGCCCGACGCGATCAGCTTGTCGCGCGCCGCATCGTAGTGGGACAGCCGATCGGACTGGCGCTCCTTGGCGTCCCACACGAGACCAAGCCAGGTCAGGTCCTGCTCGATCGCCGCCTCATACTCGGGCTTGCTGCGCTGCCGGTCGGTATCGTCCAGCCGCAGCACGAACTTCCCGCCGTGCCGGCGCGCAAACAGCCAGTTGAAGAGTGCTGCGCGAATGTTGCCGACATGCAGAAGGCCGGTCGGACTGGGCGCAAAGCGGACGATGGGGCCGGTCATCACGGGGACTTGTGGCTTTGCCGCATTGGCGGGTCAAGCTCTCTCAGCTAGTGTGCAATCAACGAAAGAAACGTTTGGGAGTGGTTCTATGAAGCGTCGCGATCTTCTCGTTGCCGGTCTGGGTGCCCTTGCCGCGCCGTCTCTCGCGCCCGGTCTCGCGCGGGCGCAGGCCAAGTATCCCGATCATCCGATCCGCTTCGTGATCCCCTTCGCGCCGGCAGGTCCGACCGACATCATCGGCCGCAAGGCCGCGGAGAAGATGACAGGCCTCATGGGCCAGACCTGGATCGTGGACAACAAGGCGGGCGCCGCGGGATCGATCGGCGCGGTCGACGTAAAGAACGCCAAGCCGGACGGCTACACGCTGCTCTGCGCGCCCTCCTCGACGCACGCCATCAATCCCACGGCCTTCGTGAAGCCCGCCTACGATGCGGTGAAGGACTTCACGCCGATCGCCTCGATCTGCGTCAATCCGCTGGTTCTGGTCGTGCGGCCCGACATGCCCGACACGGTGAAGGGCCTGGTCGAGCTGATGAAGAAGAACCCGGGCAAGTATTCCTACGGGTCCTCGGGCGCGGGCTCGATCCTTCACCTCGCGGCCGAGTACTTCAAGCGCGAGGTCGGCGGCATGGACGTCGAGCATGTGCCCTACAAGGGCTCGATGCCGGCGCTGAACGACATGATGTCGGGCCAGATCGCCTGGATGTTCGAGACCTTCAGCACGACGCTCCAGCTCCACAAGGCGGGCAAGGCGCGCATCCTGGCCTACGCCTACGCCAAGCGCGCCGACATCGCGCCGGATGTGCCGACCATGATCGAAGCCGGCGTGAAGGGCTACGAGGCTTATACGTTCAACCTGATCCTGGGCCCGGCCGGCATGCCCAAACCGATCGTCGACACGATCGACCAGGCGGCGCGCAAGATGATGGCGGATGCCGAGATGGTGAAGTTCCTGAACGACATCGCGGCCGTGCCGACGCTGAACACCTCGCCGGAGGTCACGGCGAAATTCATCAACGACGAGATCGCCAAGTGGGCGCCGGTGATCAGGTCGGCCGGGGTGAAGATCGAGTAGCGCCTGCGACGACAGCGCATTATCGGGCCCACCGGCCTTCAGTTATTGTGCAACAACAGTTCAGGAGTTGTTGCGTATGAAGCGTCGTCATCTGTTGTCCGCTGGCCTCGGCCTCGTCGCGGCCCCTTCCCTCGTTCGCGCGCAGACGAAATATCCCGAGCGGCCGATCCGCCTCGTGATTCCCTTCGCGCCGGCCGGCCCGACCGACATCATCGGCCGCAAGGTCGGCGAGAGGATGACGGGACTGATGGGCCAGACCTGGGTGATCGACAACAAGGCAGGCGCCGCGGGCTCGATCGGCTCGGTCGAAGTGAAGAACGCCAAGCCCGACGGCTACACGCTGCTGTTCGCGACCTCCTCGACGCATGCGATCAATCCGACCGCCTACGTGAAACCGCTCTACGACGCGGTGAAGGACTTCACGCCGATCGCCTCGATCTGCGTCAATCCGGCGGTGCTGGCGGTGCGGATGGACATGCCCGACACGGTGATGGGCCTTGTCGACCTGATGAAGAAGAACCCGGGCAAGTATTCCTACGGCTCCTCGGGCACGGGAGGCATCTTTCATCTGAGCGGCGAGTACTTCAAACGCGAAGTGGGCGGCATGGATGTCGAGCACATTCCGTACAAGGGGTCGGGGCCCGCGCTGAACGACATGATGTCGGGCCAGATTGCCTGGATGTTCGACACCTTCGCCACGATGCTGCCGCTGCACAACGCGGGAAAGATCCGCATCCTGGCCATCGCCTACAGTGCGCGCTCCCCGATCGCACCGCAGGTCCCGACGATGATCGAGGCCGGCGTGAAGGGCTACGAGGCTTATACGTTCAACCTGATCCTCGGGCCGGCCAACCTGCCCAAGCCGATTGTCGACACGCTCGACCAGGCGTCGCGCAAGATGCTGGCCGATCCCGACATGGTGAAATACCTGAACGATCTCGGTGCGCCGCCCACGCCGGACACCACGCCCGAGAGGACGGCGAAGTTCATTACCGACGAAATCGCCAAGTGGGCGCCAGTCATCAAGGCCGCCGGCGTCAAGGTCGAGTAAACGCGACTTGTCGAGTAGAGCGGCCTACTTGGTCGCGGGCGGCGCCAACGGGATCGGCGTCGTCGTGGCGGCGGGCGTCGGCGGCGCAGACGGCGAGATCGCCTCGCCACGGCCGCGCGGCACGTTCGAGGTCCCCGCGCTCACAGGCGCCGAGCTGCCGGGGCCATAGCCTGCGCCAGCGCGTCCACCTTCGCTCGGCACTGCCACAGTGCCCGTGGCGACCTCGCCCGTGCTGCTGATGAAATAGCCGGCCACGGCGTTGGACGAGACCGTGTTGTCCGTCTTGGAATCGTAGTTCACTTCGCCCAGCAGCTTGCCGTTGCGATCGAGGCGATAGCCGTGCTCGTCGAGGTAGTAGCCGCGATCGTCGACCCGCGTGCCATCTGGCAGCACGCGGATCGGCGCCGGCTGTTTCACGTAAGTGTATTCAGGCTTCGGCAGGGCGTCCGCGCAGCCGGTTATGGCCAATCCAACAAGAACACAGGCCAACGAACGCGATGCCGCCATCAATCCCCCTAGGGCTGCGTCGACTGCGGGCTGACGATGTTCCCGTTACGATCGAGCCGGTTACCTTGGCCATCATAGCGGAAACCGTACTCGTCCTTAAAGGCCTGAACGCCAGCGGGCGGCGTATTCTGGGCCGGCTCGGCGTAGTAGGGAGCGGGACCGACGTTCTGCGTCGAATAGGTCGTGACGGTCGTATATCCCGGCGCCGGGCTGTTGTACGCCACGCCCTCGCGGTAGCGGCGGGCGTCGAGCTCGCGGCTCACGCAGCGGTCATACCGCGGCGTGGCGGGCTCCAGGCCATAGGAATAGCAGGCCGAGCGGGCGTCTTCGGCGAGCTGGCCTTCGCTGTACGAAGCCACCACGCGGCCGCGCAGGCGGGCCTCATGCTCGCGGGTGACGCATCGATCGTAACCGACGGTCGCGGGGGTGAAGCCGTAGTCGAGGCAGGCCTGCTCGGAACCGGTCAGGACGACCGGCCCGGGAGGGGCGACCGCCTGGGTCGTGGTCGAATAGGTATTGCACGCAGCGGCGGACAGACCGATCGCCATGGTGCACAGCAGTTTTGTCGCATTCATCGTGCTCTCCCTTGGAAGTCGCCTCATCGGCAAACGCGGGGGAGGCACCGCGGTTGCGCACACAGACCGTGAATCACGCCGCTTTCTTGGTCACCTCGTCTCGCAGTTCGCGGCGCAGGATCTTGCCCACGTTAGTCTTGGGCAGGACCGTCCGGAACTCGATATACTTCGGCCGCTTGTAGCCGGTGAATTCCCTAGCGCAGAACGCCTCGAGCGCTTCCTTGGAGAGCGAGGCATCCTTCTTCACCACGAACAGCATGACCACCTCGCCCGACCGTGCGTCGGGCACGCCAACCGCGGCGCATTCGAGGACACCCGGGAAGCCCGCGACAACCGCCTCGATCTCGTTGGGGAACACCTTGAAGCCCGAGACGACGATCATGTCCTTCTTGCGATCCACGATCTTCACGTAGCCGCCCTGGTCCATCACGCCGATGTCGCCGGATTTGAAGAAGCCGTCGGCTGTCATGACCTGCGCCGTTTCATCGGGCCGTTGCCAGTAGTCCCGCATGACCTGCGGACCCTTGATCGCTATTTCCCCCGGCTGGCCGAGCGGCACATCCTTGCCGTCGTCGTCGAGGATGCGGATCTCGACGTTGGGCAGCGGGAGCCCGATCGTTCCTGTATAGGTCAAGGAGTCGGTCGGATTGCAGGTGACGCCGGCCGAGGTTTCACTGAGCCCGTACCCCTCGACGATCGGGCAGCCCGTGACGGCGAGCCAGTTCTTCGCCACGGCCTCCTGCACCGCCATGCCGCCGCCGTTGGTGATGGCGAGGCCGGAGAAGTCGAGCTTCGCGAAGGCGGGCTGATGCACCAGCCCGTTGAACAGCGTGTTCACGCCCGGGAAAATGTTGATGCGAAATTTGGCGAGCGTCCTGATCGTGCCCTTCATGTCGCGCGGATCGGGGATCAGGATATTGAGCGCGCCAGTGCGCATGCCGAGCAGGCCGCAGGTCACGAACGCGAACACGTGATAGAGCGGCAGCGCGCAGACGATGGTGACTTGCCCATCGATCTTCTTTCGCTTGAGCCCGGGCTGCAGCCAGGCTTCGGACGCCAGCAAATTGGCCACCAGCGTGCGATGCAGCAGGGTGGCGCCCTTGGCGACGCCGGTCGTGCCGCCGGTGTATTGCAGCACCGCGACATCGTCGGGACCCAGGTCGGGGCGGTCGAACGTCATCGCCCGGCCCTGGGTGATGACGTCGTTGAACTTCGCGTGTCCCGCCAGCGCGAAAGGCTTCACCAGCTTGCGCATCGTGCGCACGACGAAGTTCACGATCGGCCCCTTGGGAAATCCCAGCAGGTCGCCCATCGTGGCCACGATCACGTGCTTGACCGCCGAGTCCGCCATTGCGTGCTCGAGCGTGGCGGCAAAGTTCTCGAGTACGATCGCCGCCTCGGCGCCGGAATCCCTGAGCTGATGCTCGAGTTCGCGCGCGGTGTAGAGCGGGTTGAAATTGACCGCGATGAAACCTGCACGCAGCACGGCTGCCACCGCGACGGGATACTGCAGCACGTTCGGCATCATGATCGCCACGCGCGCGCCGCGCTTCAGGCCCCTGCCCTGCAGCCATGCCGCCAGCGCCCGCGACAGTTCGTCGATCTCCCCGAAGCTCAGGGCCTTGTCCATGCAGACATAGGCCTTGGCGTCGCGATACTTCGCGAAGCTCTCCTCGATCAAGGCCACGACGCTTGGATAGAGCGACGGATCGATGTCCGCCGGCACGCCCGCCGGATAGTTCTTCAGCCAGAAACGATCCATCGCGCTCGCTACTTCTTCTCCACGCTCGCGCGGATCTCGTCGAAGGATTCCTTCATCCGGTCGTGCACGATCGAGAGCGCCTCGCCCGCCGACTTCTTGGTGAGTTCGGCGATGTCGCGGGTATTGGCGATCGCAGCCTCCATCGCCTTCTTGGCGAAATCGGCGTGCTTGGCCACGGCCTCGTGCGGCGCGCCACCGGGCTGGTACTCCTTGGCCAGATCGGTGATGTCCTTGACGGCGGCATCGAAGATTTCGCGCTGCTTCTTCGCCACTTCCTGCGCGCCGGCGCCGATGGCCTGCCAGGAGCGGGTCATCGCATCGATGTTCTTTTGCTGCTGTTCCATGATCTTGTTCATGTCGAACGACGGCACCTTCAGCTGCTCACCGAGCGACTTGAACATGTCGGTAAAGGTCTTGGTCGGGTCGGACATCGCAACCTCCTCTGTGAACTAGAAGCCGAGCTTCAACCCCTGATCGATGGCGTGCAAGGCCAAACCGGCAAGGCCGCCTATCATGGCACCGTTGAAGCGGATGTATTGCAGGTCGCGGCCGACCGTGAGTTCGATCCGGCCGATCAGCACGTCGATGTCCCAGCCCTTCACCTGATCGGCGATGAAGCGCCCCACGCCGCTCTTTTGGCTCTGGACGAAGTCCGACAGAAGCCGCACCAGGCCGCGGTTGATCTCCAGCCGGATCGCGCTGTCGCGGCCAAGTTGCCGCCCGATATCGACAAGAATGGTTTCAAGTTGGCGACGGATTTGCGACTCCCCGCTCTTCGCATCGCTCTCGATGAACGAACGGATGCTGTCCCATGCCCCCTCCGACAGCCGCGCCACTTCGGGACGGTCCAGCAGGTCGCGCTTGAGCTTCTCCGCCCGCCGCGCGAAGTCCTTCGAGGTGCGCAGACGGTCCACGAAGCCCGCGACAAAGCCGTCGAACTCCTGCCGCAGCGGATGCTGCGGGTCCTTGCGGGCCTCCTCGATGAACGACGACGTCGACGCCACGATCTTGCGCAGAAGATAGGCGTCGGCCCGATACAGGTTGAACACCGCGGGCAACTCCGCGCGAATCTTCTCCCGGAAGACCTTCAGTGTCTCCTCGCTGGAGAGCATCCTGTCGAGCGCCCCCATCAGCTCGTTCAACAGCCGCTGATGCCGGCCTGTCTCCATCAAGGCCGACAGCAGATTGCCTGCCAGCGGCGCCAGCTCGATCCGCTCCAGCTCGGCGCGCACCCGGCCGCCCAGGAAGCCACGCAGGCCCGATTGATCGATCGCCGTCAGCATCTGCGGCAGCAGCCGGGTCGTGAAGCCGGCCAGCGCCGCGCTGCGTTCGGCGTTGCCCAGCCAGTCGGCGATCTGGGCGGCAAAATCGACCTCGCCCAACTTCTTTTCGACAGCATCGGGCGCCAGGAAGTTGGTCTCGATGAAGGCGCCGAGATTGTCGGCGATGCGTACGTGATTGCGGGGAATGATTGCAGTGTGCGGGATCGGCAGGCCGAGCGGCCGGCGGAACAGCGCCACCACCGCGTACCAGTCGGCCAGGCCGCCGACCGTCGCCGCCGCGGCGAAAGCCGCGACGTAGCCCCAGGCCCAGTGGCCGGATTCTAAGTGCCGGGCGACGACGAACAGCGCCGCCGTGCCGACCAGCAGAACCGTGGCGTAGATTTTGATACGGCGGAGCGCCCGGGCGCGCTCCAAATCGGCGGGATCGCTCACGCCGACGCCGATCTCGCGTATAGTCCGCGCAACGGATTCGCGAGGGAGGAAATCATGAAGGTCGGATATATCGGGGTCGGCAACATGGGCGGCCCCATGTGCCGCAATCTCATCAAGAAGAGCAACCACGCCATCACCGTGTTCGACCTGAATGCGGCCGCGGTGAAGACCTGCACCGACCTGGGCGCCACCGCCGGCAAGTCGATCGCCGACGTGACCAAAGGCGCCGACATCGTCATGACCTCGCTTCCCATGCCCAAGGATGTGGAGGCTGTGGCGCTCGGCGACAATGGCATCCTGGCCAATATCGACAAGGGCAAGACCTACATCGACCTGTCGACCAATGCCCCCTCGATGGTCAAGAAGATCGGCGCCGCCATGGCCGCCAAGGGCATCGCGATGCTCGACGCGCCGGTCAGCGGCGGAACGACCGGCGCCGAGGCCGGCACCATCGCTGTCATCGTGGGCGGCGAAAAGAAGACCTTCGACGACGCCTTGCCCGTCCTGCAGTCCTTCAGCGCCAACGTGCTCCACATGGGCCCGCTGGGTTCCGGCACGGTGGCCAAGCTGGTGAACAACATGCTGTCGTTCTGCAATCTCGCGGCTTTGAGCGAGGGCATGATGCTGGGCACGACCTACGGCCTCGATCCCGAAAAGCTCCTGAACGTGATCGCCAATTCCAGCGGCAATTCGAACGCCGTGAAGGCCTTCGCGTCCCGCGTCCTGCCGGGCCTTTACTCGCCGCCCTCCTTCGCGCTCGATCTCGCCTACAAGGACCTGCACCTCGCGCTCGAACTCGGCGACGAGCTGGGCGTGCCGCTGCAGCAGGGCGCCTCGACGCACAACCTCCAGCGCCTTGCCAAGGGCATGGGCTGGGGACCCGACGACAGCTCCTCGATCATGCGCGTCTACGAAACGATGCTGCGCCGGAAGGTGAAGCCGTGAGCGGACACACGCTGCCGACGCACGGTCGCTTCGACTACAGCCCGATCAACGAGCGGCCGGACTATTCCTGGCCGGGCGGCAAGCGCCTCGCGCTCTGGATCACGACCAACATCGAGACCTTCGGTTACGGGCTGGAAGGCCCGACACTGGGCAACCCACTGCCGATGCCCGACCAGCGCAACTGGTCGTGGCGCGAATACGGCAACCGGGTCGGCATCTGGCGAATGCTCGAACTGGCCGATCAGTTCAACCTGCCCCTCGCGCACCAGATCAACTCGTATCTCTACGAGACGCACCCGCAGATCATGGCGGCGATCGGTAAGCGGCCGCACGACGAGATCATGGGCCACGGCCGCACCAACTCCGAGAAGCCCGGCATGCGCCCCGAGGCCGAGGAGCGCGCGCTGATCGCTGAAGCCACCGATGCGATCAAGAAGCACCAAGGCAAGGCGCCCGCCGGCTGGATGACGCCGCTTCAGGCCGAGAGCGCCCTCACGCCCGATCTCCTGAAGGAGGCGGGCTACAAATACTGCGTGAGCTATCCGTGCGACGACCAGCCTCACTGGATGAAGACGCGCTCGGGACCGCTGCTCAATGTGCCGTACGCCGTCGAGACCAACGATTTCGTCTCGGTCATTCATCTGCGCCAGGACGCACCGGTCTATGCCGACGTCGTGCTGCGTCAGTATGACGAGATGCTCGAGCAGTGCACCAGGCAGCCGCTCGTGCTGGCGATCTCTTTGCACACCTTCATCATGGGCCAGCCGCACCGCCTGTCCGTGCTGCGGGACATCTTCCGGCGCATCACGTCGCACAGGCACTTCGATCGCGTCTGGACGACCACGCCCGGCGCCATCGCCGATCACTGCATCGGATTGAAGCCCGGCATCGTGCCCGGAAGCTGATGAAGGCCGAGACCTTCGAATGCCCGCTGGGCGGCGTGACCTTGCACGCCGTCGCCATGGGCAAGGGGCCGCTGGCAGTCCTGCTGCACGGCATCACCGCCAACGCCTATGTCTTCCTCCCACTCATGGAACGGCTGACCGACCGCTTCCGCCTCGTCAGCATCGACATGCGCGGCCATGGCCGCAGCTCGAAGCCCGCTACCGGCTATGCAGCCAAGGACTATGCCGACGACATAGAGGCGCTGGTACGTCATCTCGACAGCGGTCCGGCCCTGCTGATCGGGCACGCGCTCGGCGCCCGCGATGCTTTCGTGGCCGGCGCCCGCGACAATGGACTGGTCTCTGGCATCGTCGCCATCGACTTCACTCCGTTCATCGACGAACAGGTCTTCGTGGCGCTGGGCCAGCGCATCGGCCATGGCAACCGCCTGTTCGCAGACCCCGAGGCCATCGCGGCGGCCCTCTCCGAGCGTTATCCGATGACGCCGCCGGAGGCGATCCAGCGACGCGTCACCTATGGCTATCGCAAGGTCGAAGACGGCTGGCGGCCCCTGGCCGACGCAGCCGCAATGGTCGAGACCGCGAACGGCATGCGCGAGAGTTTCGAAGCCGACTTCAAATCATTGAAGGTGCCCACTCTGCTCATTCGCGGAGCAGAGTCGAAATTTATCTCGCCAGAAGTCTGGGCGCGCGCGAAGGCGTTGCGGCCGGACATGCGCTTCATCGAATTGCCGAACGCCGACCACTATGCGGCGGAGGAAATACCCGGGGCGATCGCGGACGAAGTCCTGAGCTTCGCCACCGCCTCATCGACCGTCATTACGTCGCCAAACGAGACCTGAAAGCCGTTCAAGGCAGCGGCATGCTCCTCGTCGGTCGAGGTGGCGCAGGCATCCGACAGCAGGGCGACCCGATACTCCATCATCGAGGCGTCGCGCGCCGTCGACTCGCAGCAGACATTGGTCTTGGTACCGGCCACGAGCAGCGTATCGAGCTTGTTCTCGCGCAAGACGGCGTCGAGATTGGAGGAGTCGCCGATCATCGCGCTGAACTTGATCTTGCGGACGTAGAGATCTTCGGGCCTTGGCTCCAGCGTCTTGTAGAGCTTGAAGCCTTCGTCGCCCTCCGACAGGAGCTTCATGCGGCGCGCGGCATTCTCGGGCGTCAGCTTGTACCTGTGATGCTTGCCCCACTTGGCCAACGCCTGGGCGCTGTCGGTCTGGATCCAGACGACCCTTCCGCCCGCCGCCCGCAGCGCCGCCGCCATGCGGTTGATGTTGGGCGCAATCGTCGGCGCCTCGGGCGAATGGCTGGGAAAGCCCTCGGCCACGTAATAGTTCTGCATGTCGACCACGACCAGCGCCGTACGCGCCGCGTCGATGGTCTCCAGTGCAAAGGGCTTGCCTTGCAGGCGGATAACGCGGGCGCGGATGTGATCGGGAACGACGTACTTGTGCATCAGCTCACCTTTTGCAGGAACGGCGGCAACGGACGGCCTTGCGAGACGAGATAGCGTGCCATGGCGCCTGCCACCTTGGCCACTGCCGGCCGCGCGCTCATCCGGGCGCGCCAGGCCTGCAGCCTCGGGTGGGCATCGGTCATCGGCACGCCCCAGCGCTCGCCGAAGAGCTGCGCCATGTAGAAGGCGATATCGGCGTAGGAGAGATCGCCCCCCAGCCAGTCCCGGCCTTCCAGTGTACGCTCCATATCGTCGTAGATGGCGCCGGCTGCGCGACGCGCCTCGATGGCGGCGGGATCGTCCGGCGTCTGGCCGAGGCCCATCAACCGCACGATCGGCGGGAAGTAGATCTCGTCGGAGATATGTTCGAGCAGTCGTGCGCGCGCCTTGGCCTTGGCGCCGGCGGGCCACAGCGCAGGCTCAGGCTTGATCGTCTCGAGATATTCGAAGATTTGCGTCGAATCGAAAATCTCGAGGTCGCCATCCACCAGCACCGGCACCTGCCGCTTGGGATTGATGCGCACAACTTCGGGATGCTTCGGCTGATAGAGCGTCTGCATTTCGAACGGCACCATCACCAGCTCGAAATCGATTCCCTTCTCGTGCAGCGCGATCTCGGCTTTGGCGCCGAACATGCTGAGCGGGCCGGTGTAGAGCTTCACGGAAGCCCTTTGATCAGATCGCGCCCGGCGCGGAACTCGATACTGGAGCCCGCGAGCGCGTCGCCAACCGGCTCGGCGCGGCCGCCGAGGTTCTGCGCCAGGAAAGCCTCGGCGACTGCGGCAAGCGACAGTCGATTCTGCGGCCGCCGGAACGTATGGCCTTCGTCCTTGTAGGTGACATAAGTCACAGGACGCTTGCGCTGCTGCAACGCCGCCACGAACTCGTCGGACTGCGCCACCGGCACCCGTACGTCGTTCACGCCGTGCGCGATCAGCAGCGGACACTTGATGCGACCGACATAGGACAGCGGCGAGCGCGAGGCCAGGAACTTGCGGCCGGCCTCGCTCGAACCGTCGGCGCCCAGCCGCACCTTCAGGCCGGGCATCGACGGCTTCCAGTACTCCGGGATCGACTCCGCGAACGCGAGCAGATTGCTCATGCCGCCGAGATCGATGGCGCAGGCAAAGCGATCCGGCGTCAGGCAGGCACCGATCAACGCCGCATATCCGCCATAGCCCGCGCCGCAGATGGCGATGCGCAATTCGTTCGAGATGCGCTCGTTGTTCGCCCACTCGATCGCGTCGAGCAGGTCGTTCTGCATCTTGTCGGCCCATTCGCCATCGCCCTCGTTGGCGATCTTCTTGCCCAGGCCGGTCGAGCCGCGGAAATTGACGCTGAGCACGTTGTAGCCGCGGTTGGCGAGCCATTGATGCACGCTGTTGAAATCGGGCGAGTCACGGGTCCACGGACCGTCGTGCACAAGCAGCACCATCGGGCCCGGCTGGCCGGGCTCGATACCCACGCCGCGCGAGAGATAGGAGACGAGGCGCAACGCGCCCCGCGTGGGAACGACCACCGGCTCCATCTTCACCAGCGCGGCATCGTCGAGCGCCGCCCGCGTCGAGAACAGCGGCGTCGTCTTGCGGTCGCTGCGCCGGTAGTGGAAGTAGCGACCCGGCTTCGCTGTGGGCTCGGCATAGACGATCCAATTGGCGCGATCGTTCGACAGATTGAAGTCACACAGGTCGCCGTCGATCGACGCCTGCAGGCGATCGAGGTCGGGCCCGATCGCCGGATCCATCGTGTACCAGCGCCGGCGCGTGTAGATCAGCGACGCCGCGATCGGCGTACGCTTCACGGGATCGAGGATAGGCATGCTGAAATCGGCCGAGCGATTCTCGACCAGCACGCGCGGCTTGCCGGTGGGCAGCGGCTGAGCGGTGATGGCAGCGCTTTCGCGGCCCTGCGAGTCGAGCCAGAACGCCTGCTTCTCGTCGTCTGAGACGCCGATCAGCGCCGTGGTGTACCGGTCGTCGACGGAGACGTTGCGGAACAGCGATCCGGCGTCGGGGCCCGTCGCCTTCACGATATCCCAGGTGCCGCCGCTGCGGTAGCGCAGGCCGTAGAGCACGCGGAACTGCGTGTCGGTGAACAGCTCGACGAACTCCTCGTTCAGGAAGACCTGCTTGGACTCACCCGTCGCTGCGTTGACCCGATAGATGTCGAAGAAGCGCTTGTCGCGCTGGTTGTGGGCGATCAGCAGTTCGTTCGGGAACCGGGCCGAGACTTCCTGCACGTACGACTTCACCCCCGGTCCCGGGGAGAGCGGCCGTGTCGAGCCGCTCTCGATATCGACGCAATGGGTCTGCCAATTCTCGTCGCCATCCTGCTCGCGGCAGAATACGACATGCCGGCTGTCGCCCGTCCACCAGAGCTGGGTCAGCATGTCGCGATCGGTCACCTTGGTGAGCGCCTTACCGGCCTTGGGATCGGCGACCGGTGCGACCCAGACGTTCAGCACGCCTTCCACCGGCGCCAGATAGGCGATCGTCAGGCCATCGGGGCTCATCGTGACGCGCGCATAGTCGGGGGCGGAGAAGATCTTCCCTCGCGGGATCAAGTCGCTTGGGGCAGCCCGCGCGCCGCGCGCGAGGACGGCGAGGCCGCCCGCGAGCACGAAGCCACGCCTCCCGAAGCGAGTTCCCCACATTTACGGATCGACTCCCTGCAATTATGCAGGGCGTCTCCATCACATCAGGACGAACATCGCGACCGCTGCGACAGTCATCATGGCTGTAGCGCCCCAGCCGAAGATGCGTTGTCCCGAAGTGGCCGTGTACTCACCCATCTGCTTTTTGTTCGATCCGACGATCATCAAGGCAATCATGATCGGCACGACGATCACGCCATTCAACACGGCGCTCCAGAAGAGTGCCTTGATCGGGTCGAGCGGCGAGAGGTCTACGGCTATTCCCAGCACGATGGCGGCACAAATCACCGCATAGAAGGCGCGGGCCTCTCCGGGCTTGCGCTCGAGGCCAGTGGTCCAGCCGAACACCTCGCCTGCCGCATAGGCAGAGGATCCTGCCAGGACCGGCACGGCCAGCAGGCCGGTGCCGATGATCCCGAGGCTGAACAGCAGGAACGCCGCCTGTCCCGCGATCGGCTTCAGCGCCTCTGCCGCCTGCTCGGTCGACTGGATGTCGGTATGGCCGTGAGCGTTCAGGGTCACAGCCGTCGTCAACATGATGAAGAAGGCGACGAGATTGGAAGCACCCATGCCGAGCCAGGTCTCCCAGCCAATGCGGTTCAACTCGCGCGATGCCTGCTGCGGATTGGCGAGTAAAGGACCGGCGTCGGGATCGGCTTCTTGCTCCTCGACCTCCTGCGCGCTCTGCCAGAAGAAGAGATAGGGGCTGATCGTCGTGCCAAATATTGCGACGATGAGCGTGAGCATGTCACCGGTCTTGTCGAACTTGGGCAGGACGGCGCCGAGCGCGACAGCCGCCCAATCGATGTGGACCGTGAAGACGATCCCGACATACGCGAACAGGGAAAAGGTCAGCCACTTCAGGACACTGACATACCGGTGGTAGGGAATGAGAACGACCGCCAGCAGCGAGAGCAGCGCGAAGACCACGGTGAACATGTGCCGCCCGCCACCCGCCAACATGCCGGCTGCCGCGCCCATCGCCGACACGTCGGCGCCGATATTGATGGTGTTGGCTATGAACAGCAGCCCGACCAAGGCCTGAACGACGGGGCGCGGAAAGACCGCAAGCATGTTCGAGGCGAGGCCTTTGCCCGTCACCCGGCCGATGCGCGCGCTGATCGACTGGACAGCGACCATCATGGGCCACGTGAGCACCACCGTCCACAGAAGGCCGAAACCCGCTTGCGCACCCGCCTGCGAATAGGTGGCGATGCCGCTGGGATCGTCGTCGGCCGCGCCGGTGATGACGCCGGGACCGAGACGTTTCGCCAGTGAGGCGACGCCCCCCTTTTGCGCGCCGGCCTTGTCAGCCCCGGAAGCCGTTGACGATGGGATAGCGCCGCTCCTTGCTGATGAGCCGCGACGTGATCTTCACGCCCGGCGGGGCCTGGCGACGTTTGTACTCGGCGCCTTCGAGCAAACGCCAGATGCGCTTGACGGTTGCGTCATCGAATCCCTCTTTCGCAAGCTCCTCGGCCGAAAGGTCGCGCTCGATCAATCCGCGCAGGATCGCGTCGAGCACCGGATACGGTGGCAGCGAGTCCTCGTCCTTCTGGTCGGGCCGCAGTTCCGCCGACGGCGGCTTGGTGATGATGCGCTCGGGGATCACCATGCCCTTGTTGCCCAATGCACCGTCCGGCAGGTGGGCGTTGCGCCACTTGCAGAGCTCGAACACCGTGGTCTTGTAGACATCTTTCAGGACGTTGAAGCCGCCGCACATGTCGCCGTAGAGCGTGGCGTAGCCCATCGCCATCTCCGACTTGTTGCCGGTCGTCACCACCATGCTGCCGAGCTTGTTCGACACCGCCATCAGGGTGACACCGCGGGCGCGGCTCTGGATGTTCTCTTCGGTCACGTCTTCCTTGCGGTTGCCGAACAGCGGCAGCAGCATCTTTCGAAACGCCTCCATCGCGGGCTCGATGCTGACGATCTCGTACTCGATGCCGATCGCCTGCGCGCAGGCCTTGGCATCCTCCAGCGAATGCGCGCTGGTGTAGGGCGACGGCATCATGATCGTGTTCACCCGCGAGAGGCCGAGCGCATCCGCTGCGACTGCGGCGGTCAGCGCCGAGTCGACACCGCCCGACAGTCCGATCACCACGGACGGGAAACCCGTCTTGTTCACGTAATCCCGCAGGCCCAGCATCATCGCCTGATAAATCGATTCGATATCGCTCAACTCCGGCGCGATGTGGCCCGGCTGGCACTCCCAACCTTTCTGCCCGCGGCGAAACTCGACGGTCGCGATCTGCTCGCGGAAGGACGCAAGCTGGGCTTTCAGTGCGCGGTCGGCGCCCAGCACGAACGACCCGCCGTCGTAGACGACCTCGTCCTGCCCGCCCACCTGGTTCACATAGGCGAACGGCAGGCCGCTTTCGACCACACGCTGCACACCCAATTGGACGCGCACATCGGTCTTGCCGAATTCGTACGGCGAGCCGTTCGGCACGAGCAGAATCTCGCCGCCTGTCTCGGCGATGCATTCCACGACGTCGGGCGTCCACACGTCCTCGCAGATCGGCACGCCGATGCGCACGCCGTTGAACACCAGCGGCCCCGGCATCGGTCCCGGCGTGAACACGCGCTTGTCGTCGAACACGCCGTAGTTGGGCAGGTCGACCTTGAAGCGCTTGCCTACGATCTCGCCCTTATCCAGGCAGATGATCGCGTTGTAGAGTTTCTCCTCTTCTCGCCACGGCGCGGTGACGAATAGCGCCGGCCCGCCGTCCATCGTATCGGCGCGCAACGCCTCGACCGCCTCGCGGCAGCGCTGCTGGAAGGCGGGCTTCAGCACGAGGTCTTCCGGGAAGTAGCCCGCCAGCACCAGCTCGGAGCAGACCATCAGGTCGGCGCCCTGCTTCGCGGCCTCGGCGCGCGCCGCCCGCACCTTCGCCAGGTTGCCGGCGACGTCGCCGACCTTGGGATTGAGCTGGGCGAGCGCGACCTTGAGGCTGTCCGTCATGCTCAGGCTTTGGCGGCCAGCACCTCGATCTCGACCAGCATCGCGGGATCGGCCAGGCCCTGCACGATCAGCAACGTGGACGAAGGATAGGGCGCAGCAGGCAGGACCGCGTCACGCGCGGCGCGCGAGGCAGGAATGAAGCGGCTGTCGGTCAGGAACGTCGTCATCTTGACGATGTCCCTGTAGGTCATGCCGCCTTCCTTGAGTACTTCGCCGATATTCTTCCAGACCTGCTCGCACTGCGCCTCGATGGTCGGCGCCAGCTTGCCGTCCGGCGCGGTACCGACCTGGCCCGAAACCGACAGCAGGCGCGCGCCCGCCGGTATTTCGGCGGCGAGGCTGTATTTGCCGGAGAAGTTGACGGTCTTGGGATTGAGAAACTTGATGGTCATTGGAGGCTCCCCCATGTAAGGAGGCGCACGGTTTCAGGTCGGGGTACATGACGTCAAGCACCAAGCCAGTTCACATTGTGGGCGGCGGGCTCGCGGGCAGCGAGGCCGCGTGGCAGCTCGCCTCGGCCGGCGTGCCCGTGGTGTTGCATGAGATGCGTCCGGTGCGCGGTACCGAGGCTCATCTCACCGAGAATCTGGCCGAGCTGGTGTGCTCCAACTCCTTCCGCTCCGACGATGCCGCCAATAATGCCGTGGGCGTGATCCACGAGGAGATGCGCCGCGCCGGCTCGCTGATCATGCGCGCGGCCGACACGCACAAGCTGCCGGCCGGCGGCGCGCTCGCGGTCGATCGCCATGGCTTTTCGGCCGCGGTGCAGGAAGCGCTGCTCGCCCATCCGCTCGTCGAACTGCGCCGCGAGGAAGTGGCGGGGCTTCCACCCGAAGACTGGGACAGCGTCATCCTCGCCACCGGCCCCCTCACCTCGCCCGCCCTTGCGGACGCCATCGGCAAGATCACCGGCGAGGCCGAGCTTGCCTTCTTCGATGCGATCGCGCCGATCGTGCATCACGAGAGCATCGACATGTCGATTGCCTGGAAGCAGTCGCGCTACGACAAGGTCGGCCCGGGCGGCGATGGCGCCGATTACATCAACTGTCCGATGGAGAAGCCTGAGTACGAAGCGTTCGTAGCGGCGCTGCTCGCCGGTGAGAAGACCGAGTTCAAGGAGTGGGAGCACAACACGCCCTACTTCAACGGCTGCCAGCCGATCGAGGTGATTGCCTCGACCGGCCCGCAGACGCTGCGCTTCGGTCCCATGAAGCCGGTGGGCCTGCGCGATCCGCGCACCGACCGCCGGCCGTGGGCGGTCGTGCAGCTGCGTCAGGACAATGCGCTCGGCACGCTGTGGAACATCGTGGGCTTCCAGACCAAGCTGAAGCACGCCGAGCAGGTGCGCGTGTTCCGTACCATCCCCGGCCTGCAGAATGCCGAGTTCGCGCGGCTGGGCGGCCTGCATCGCAACACCTTCCTGAACAGCCCGCGGCTGCTCGACACCACATTGCGCCTGAAGGCGATGCCGCGCCTGCGCTTCGCGGGCCAGATCACCGGCTGCGAAGGCTATGTCGAGAGTGCTGCCGTGGGCCTGATGGCCGGACGCTTCGCGGCGGCCGAGCGGCTCGGCACCGTGCAGCCACCACCGCCGCTCACGACGGCGATGGGCGCCATCCTGGGCCACATCACCGGCGGCGCCGACGCCACCACCTTCCAGCCGATGAACGTGAACTTCGGCCTGTTCCCGCCGATCGAGGGACACTTCAAGGGCAAGGAGCGCAAGCAGGCGATGGCCATACGGGCGTTGCGCGACTTCGATCGCTGGCTCAACCCCTCATTAGATAAGCTCGCGCAGGCCCCTTCGGCCGCATGATAGACATTCCGTCATGACTCCCGCCGAACGCCGGCAGATGATGCTGAGCGGTCCGATCGTTCCCACCATCCTCACGCTCGCGACCCCCAATGTGCTGAACGTGGCGATGCAGAGCCTGGTCAGCATCTCCGATGCATTCTTCGTGGGTCGACTGGGCATAGTCGATCTTGCAGCCCTTGCCCTCGTCTTCCCGACGCAGATGGCGCTGGGCCAGATGTCGGCTGGCGCCATGGGCGGCGGCATATCTTCCTCCGTCGCGCGCGCGATGGGCTCCAACAATCGCGCCGCGGCCGAAGCGGCGGCGGCGCATGGCCTGGCCATCGCCGTTGGCATGGCGGCGCTCTTCGCGATCGTGCTCGTGGGGTTCGGCCGTTCGATCTACGGCGCCCTGGGCGGCAGCGGCGCCGCACTCGACGGCGCGGTTGCCTACGCGAACGTCCTGTTCATCGGCTGCCTCGCGCACTGGGTGTCGAACTCGATGGCCTCCGTGCTGCGCGGGACAGGCGACATGAAGACTCCCGGCTACGCGCTGGTCGCGGGAAGTGCGCTGCAGATCCCCCTCACGGGCGCGCTCACCCTGGGCTGGTTCGGCGCACCGAAGCTCGGCATCCAGGGACCGGCGGCGGCGGCAGTCATCTGTTTCACCTTGTCGGCCCTGTGGATGCTGTCGCGCCTGATTGGCCCCAAGGCAGCGTTGCGGCTCAACTGGCCCGTCGGTGGTTTTCATTGGCGCTCGTTCCGCGACATCCTGAAGGTCGGACTCGTTGCCTGTCTCGTCGTGATCCTGACCAACGGCACGGTGCTGCTGGTGACGGCCCTCATCGGTCGCGGCGGCAACGCGGCAATCGCGGGCTACGGCATCGGCAGCCGCCTCGAATACATGCTGGTGCCGATCAGCTTCGGCATCGGCGCCACGCTGACCGCCCTGGTCGGCACCAACATTGGCGCAAAGCAGTACGCGCGCGCGCAGCGGCTGGCCTGGAGCGGCGCGCTGATGGCGGCCGGCATCGCCGCGGCCATCGGGATCGTCGTGGCGATCTGGCCCAACCTGTGGCTTGGCCTGTTCACGGCCAATCCCGACGCCCTCAGCGTCGGCGGCACCTATCTCCACATCGTGGGACCGGCCTACGGCTTCTTCGGCCTGGCCATGGCGCTTTACTTCGCGAGCCAGGGCACTGGCGAGATGGTGTGGCCCGTCACGGCCAACCTCGCGCGCATCCTGGTCGCCTCCTGCGGCGGCCTGCTGGCTCTCGATGTGCTGAGTTGGGGCCTTCCCGGCGTGTTCGCCTTCGTGGCTATGGGCATCGTGTCTTTCTCCGCTATTCTCGCCTTCTCGACGACCCGCCCCGCCTGGCATGGATAGAATGGGCGCGGCTGAACTGAATTTCTGGGAGCAAGCACCATGACCACCGGCCTTGAACTGCGTTCGCTGATCACGAAGACCGGCCAACTCGAATTGTCGCTGGCCAAGGTCGAGGTCCCCGAGCCCGGCCCCGACCAGGTCGTGGTCAAGGTCCAGGCCGCGCCGATCAACCCGTCCGACCTCGGCCTCCTCACCGGCCCCGCCGATCTCAGCCAGGCCAAGACCAGCGGCAGCGGCGCCGACACCAAGGTGACCGCCCCCGTGCCGCCGAACACGCTGCCCTTCCTGGCCGCGCGCCTCGACGAGTCGATGCCGGTCGGCAACGAAGGCGCCGGTACCGTGATCAAGGCGGGCTCGTCGGAAGCGGCGCAGGCATTGATGGGCAAGACCGTATCGATGATCGGCGGCGCCATGTACGCGCAATACCGGGTGCTGAAAGCCAGCGACTGCCAGGCACTGCCCGCCGGCACGACGGCGGCCGAGGGCGCCTCGTGGTTCGTCAATCCGCTCACCGCGCTCGGCATGACCGAGACGATGAAGCGCGAGGGCCACAAGGCACTGGTGCACACCGCCGCTGCCTCGAACCTCGGCCAGATGCTGAACAAGATCTGCCTCAAGGATGGCATCGGTCTGGTCAACATCGTGCGCAGCCCCGCGCAGGCCAAGATCCTGAAGGACATCGGCGCCAAGCATGTCGTCGACTCGACGGCGCCCACCTTCCTCGACGATCTCACGCAGGCGCTGGTCGAGACCGGCGCCACCATCGCCTTCGACGCGATCGGCGGCGGCAAGTTGCCGGGCCAGATCCTGACGGCGATGGAGATGGCCATCAACAAAACCGCCAAGACCTACAGCCGCTACGGCTCGAGCGTGCACAAGCAGGTCTATATCTACGGCGGCCTCGACACTGGCCCCACGGTACTGAACCGCGCGTTCGGCATGATGTGGGGCGTGGGCGGCTGGCTGCTGACGCCGTTCCTGATGAAGATCGGCCGGCCCGACCAGCAGCGCTTGCGCGAGCGCGTCGTCGCCGAACTCAAGACCACCTTCGCCAGCCACTACACCAAGACCGTGTCGCTGACCGAGGCGCTGCAGCTGGACAACATCGCCGCCTACGCCAAGCGCGCGACGGGCGAGAAGTACCTGATCGATCCCAGCAAGGGCTGAGCCTCGATGACGGGTGAGTCCCTGCGCGGCCGCGCGCCGTATATGCCGATCCACAAACGGCCGAAGCTGGTGCTGCCGGGCGGCGCCAAGATTGCGGTGTGGACGATCGTCAACGTCGAGAACTGGGACCCGACCGGCGCGATGCCGCGCGCCGTTCTTTCTCCCCCGATGGGCCAGCCGCTCCTGCCCGACGTTCCGAACTGGGCGTGGCACGAGTACGGCATGCGGGTGGGCTTCTGGCGCTTCCTCGAGGTGCTGAACGCCCGCAAGCTCAAGGCCACCTTCGCGCTGAACGGTACCGCGACCACTGTCTATCGCGATGCCTGCGAAGCCGCGCGCGAGGCGGGCTGGGAGTTCATGGGCCACGGCTTCACGCAGAAGCCGATGCATCGAGTAGACGACCAGCGCGCCGCCATCGCCGACACGATCAAGGCGATCAAGGACTTCACCGGCAAGCCGCCGCGCGGCTGGGAGTCGCCGGGCCTCACCGAGACTGACGAGACACTCGACATCCTGGCCGAGCAGGGCATCGAGTACGTGGCCGACTGGGTGCTCGACGAGCAGCCCCTCAAGCTGGCCACGAAGACGGGCACCATGTATTCCGTGCCTTATACCGTTGAAGTGAACGACGTTGTCATGAGCGCCGTCCAGCAACAACCGTCCGACGAAATCTGGCGGCGCGGCCGCGACACCTTGGACCGTCTGCTGCTCGACGGCGCCACCGCGCCGCGCGTGATGGCGATCTCGATCCACCCGTATCTCACCGGCGTGCCGCACCGGATCAAGTATCTGGAAATGCTGTACGACTACATTCTCGGCCACAAGGACGTGGTGATGTGGACCGGCGCCGAGATTCTGGATTGGTACAAGGGCCAAACCCGATAGCAGCGTTCCGGGGGCCAGCGCGTTGGCTCTCCCATGCCCGACGCTCTCGATTCCCGCGATACCCATGACGACGTGCGCGGCGGACGCTCGCCCTGGAAGGCCGCCCACGAACCGCCCCGCCGCCCCCTCGACAAGGACCTGCGCTGCGGCGTGCTGATCGTGGGCGCTGGCATCACGGGCTCCTTGATGGCCCAGCACCTCACCGAACAGGGCCACGATGTGTGCGTCATCGACCGCGAGCGCCCCGGCCTCGGCAGTACGGCGGCAAGCACCGCGATGCTGCTGTGGGAGATCGACAAGCCCCTCAAGACCCTGACCGAGATCTATGGGTTCGAGCATGCCGCACGCGTCTACCGGCAGAGCCTGGCCGCCGTCGCCGGTCTCAAGGATCTCGTCGCCAATCATCGCATCCCCTGCGCCTTTCGCTCCCGCTCATCCCTCTACCTTGCCGCCGCGGAGCACGGCGCACAGACCCTGTTGGCCGAGCACGAACTGCGTCAGCGCGCCGGTCTGCCCGGAGTCTTCCTCGATTACCGCACGCTGCGCGGCGAATACGGCTTCGACCGCGAGGCGGCGCTTCTGTCCCCCGGGGTGGCCGATACCGACCCGCTTTGCCTCGCGCGCGGCCTGATGACCGCCGCGATCGCGCAGGGCGCGGCGTTCTACGACGCCGACGCCGTGCGTTACGACGACACCGGCAGGACCGTCGCGGTCGCAACCGGCGACGGCCCGACGATCGAAGCCGATTGGGTCGTGCTGGCGACCGGCTATGCCAT
Organism: Enhydrobacter aerosaccus; assembly: GCA_903915535.1. Lineage (GTDB taxonomy): Bacteria > Pseudomonadota > Alphaproteobacteria > Reyranellales > Reyranellaceae > Reyranella > Reyranella aerosaccus_C. The sequence continues at coordinate 47,098 of CAIWTJ010000043.1, read as the reverse complement.
GCCCGACTTCGTGCAGTCGCCACTGCACAGCATCTCGTCGAGCTGGGCGATCTCCACGCCGCCGCAATCGCCGGAGAAGCTCTGGCGCGATGGCGTGCTGATCTGGGAGGCCGCCACCGACTATCTCTACGCCCGCACCACCACCGACCACCGCATCATCATCGGCGGCGAGGACGACACCGAGATGAGCGATCCCGAGGAGCGCAACGCCCAAACCCCAAGGAAGACCGAAGCGCTCCTCGCCAAGCTGCACGCGCTCCAGCCCGCCGCAGACGCCATCGCGGAAAAGTCGTGGTCCGGTGCGTTCGGCCAGACGCGCGACGGGCTGCCGCTAATCGGCGCCGTTCCGGGCCGCCCGCGAATGCTGGCGGCCTACGGTTACGGCGGCAACGGCATCACGTTCAGCTACCTCGCCTCCCGGCTGATCGCCGCGACCGTCGCGGGCCGGCACAGCGCGGAATACGACGACTACAGCCTCGAGCGGCCGCTGCCGGAGATTCCCGACTAGTCGCGACGCTTCCTCCAGGCGAGGCACCCTGGAGGATTTGCACGGGATCTTCGCAACCTCCCTCAAATCGCCACGTTCCCTCTCGGCAATTCAACGGAGGAATCGACATGAATGGCGTGATTTATCTTGTGGGCCTGGTGGTCGTCGTGATGTTCGTCCTGTCCGTCCTCGGTCTGCGCTGAGGATCGACCAACATGGCCCTCACCGATCCCATCCTCGCCACCCCGGTGGCACTCGAGTCCTCGACACCCGCGCGCTCCGTCCAATGGGGTGCCGTTGTCCTGGGCGCCCTGGGAGCCACCGCCATCTCGATGGTTCTCCTCACTTTCGGCGCCGGCATTGGTCTCTCGGCCACGTCGGCGCAGCCCTACGCGGGCGCCTCCGCCAAGGCCATCGCGGTCATCTCCGCTCTCTACGTGGCCATCGTCCTCGTCGCCAGCTTCGGCATCGGCGGCTACGTGACCGGCCGGATGCGGTCGCTCTCGGCCCCCGAGGACATCGATGAAAGCGATTTCCGTGACGGTGCCCACGGCTTTGCCGTCTGGGCGCTGGCGATTGTCCTGGGCGGCCTGCTCGCCGCCTCCAGCGTTGGCGGCGCGCTCAAGCTCGCCGTGCAGGCCACGACGGCAGCCGGTATCGCCACCGCCGCGGGCGCCGCTTCCAATCCGGACGTCACCCAGCGGCTCTCGATGGCCCCGACCGACTACGCCATGGACCGTCTGATGGCCCCTGCCCCGACGGCCAGCACGGCTGCCGCCGCTCCCGCACCTGCGGCCAACACCGGCATTCCGGCACCCGCGCCGGCAATGGCTGCTGCACCCACAGCGACGCCGGCACCGTCGTCGTCGCGCGCCGAACTCAACGCACCGATGGGACGCATCTTCGCCGCAACCCTGAAGAGCGGTCAGCTCGACGCCCGCGATCGCACGACCCTCACCGCGATGGTCATGCAACAGACCGGCCTGCCGCAGGCGGAGGCCGAGAAGCGGGTCGACGAGTCCTATGCCGACCTGAAGACGGCCGAGCAGAAGGCCCGCGACGCGGCAGAGAAGGCGCGCAAGGCAGCCCTCATCACCGCCTTCGCCGCGGCCGCCACGTTGCTGCTGGGCTGTGCCGCAGCCTGCGCCGCCGCAACCTCCGGCGCGCATCATCGCCGGGAAACCAGGGCCATCGCCTTCTTCGGGACGCGTCGCTTCTGGTAGGGAGCGCACCGTCGCCAGAGGGTTCGTTCGTCATGCCCTGGAAGCGCATCGCCAAGATAGCCGCCGGAGTGCTCGGTTTCGTCGTGGTCCTGATCGGGGCCGCGGCGGCCGGCGGCTATTATTTCCTCACCTCCGCCGACTTCCGCAGCCGGGTGGAAAGCGAGGCCAGTGCCTATTCGGGTCGCAAGACGAAGATCGAGAAAATCTCCATCGACTGGGGCGCCATTTCCCATGTCCATCTGGCCGGCGTGAACATCGCCAATGCCGACTGGGGCAAGTCCCCGCACATGTTCAAGGCCGACGAGATCGATTTCGACATTCGCCTGTGGCCGCTCCTCAAGGGCGACATCGTCCTGCCGAGCTTGGTGCTGAACAAGCCCGACGTTGCCGTCGAAGTGGGAGACAAGGAGCAGCTCAACTGGAGCTTCGGCGAGAGCCCAATCACCAGTGAGGTGGGCAAGGCCATCACGCCGACCCAGCGTCTCCAGACGCCGCTGATCGGCAGCCTGAAAATCACCGACGGCAAGCTCCAGTACCAGGACGCCAAGCGCAAGCTCGCGCTCGACGGTGCGATCTCGACGGCGTCCGGCAAGGCGGGAGAAGACCCACAAGCCGAGCTGTCGCTCAAGGGCAAGCTCGAGAACCAGCCGCTCACCGTGCATTTCGTCGGCGGCTCCGCCTTGATGCTGCGCGACACCAAGGAGCCGTATCCGATCAATCTGGACATCGCCTACGCCGGTACCCGGCTTGTCGCCAAGGGCACCGTGCAGGATCCGTTCGCGTGGACCGGCGCCAATGTCGACCTCACCCTGTCGGGCCCCAACCTGTCCGAGATCTATCCGCTGCTCGGCATTCCCGGACCGCCGACGCCGCCCTATCGCATCGCCGGCAAGCTCGAGCACGAGCCCGGCAAGTGGAAATTCGTGAACACCAAATGGCACGTGGGCGACAGCGACCTCGCCGGCGACGTCTTCATCGACGAGACCAAGAAGCCAGAGTTCCTGACCGCCAGGCTCGTCTCGAACAACCTTGCCTTCAAGGATCTCGCACCGCTGGTCGGTGCCCCGCCGGGCAAGACCGGCAACGTCAACGCCCAGCAGGCCGCGACGCAGCAGCAACTGGAGGCGACAGGCGATCTCTTTCCCAACGTGCCGCTCCACGTAGAGCGTCTGCGCGCGATGAACATGGATGTAACCCTCGACGCCAAGCGAGTCATCGCGCCCGACTACCTGCCGGTTCAGGCCCTGGCATTCCGCGTGCTGATCAACGACGGCGTGGCCACCGCCAAGCCGCTCACCCTGTCGCTGGTCGGCGGCGGCACGATCGCAGGCGAAATGAGCATCGACGCGAGGACCGACAACCCGGCGGTGAAAACCAATCTCCGGCTCGGCAACATCGAGCTCGGCGCGTTCTTCCGCAACTCACAGTACTTCGACACCACGCACGGCAAGATCCAGGGCCACGTCACCCTTGCCGGCCACGGGCGGTCGCTGGCCCAGGTGATGAGCCGCGCCGACGGCCACGTCGAAGCGGCGATCGGCAACGCGTCGGTCAGCAGCCTCATGGTGAGCCTGGCAGGTCTCCAGCTCTTCGATGCACTGATCCTTTACATCACGGGCGATCACCGCATCCCGATCCTGTGCGCGATGGGGCGGCTCGATTTCCGGCAGGGCACCGTCACGTTCAACAAGACGCTGCTCGACACACAGAAGTCCGTCCTCGACGTCCAGGGCCAGGTGGCGTTGCAGAGCCAGGTCGTGAAGGCCGAGGTCAAGGCGCATCCCAAGTCGTTCGACCTGCTCGACCTGCATGGGCCGGTCGCCATCGAGGGCAAGATTCGTTCGCCCAACATCAGCATCGTGCGCTCGATTCCCATCCCGACTCCCGTGTTCGGCAATGCGAAGGACGTCGACTGCCCTGGCCTCACGGCGCAGCTTCTCTCCGGAGAATGACCCGCGTCTTGAGACCGCTGTGGCTGGTCGCGCGGGAAACCGTTGCGAATTTCGTGGCGGACGAAGCGCTGAGCCGGGGCGCGGCCATCGCCTACTACACCCTGTTCGCGCTGGCGCCGATGTTGCTCGTCGCGATTGCCATTGCCGGCCTGGCCTTCGGCGAGGATGCCGCGCGCGGCGCGATCGTGAACCAGTTCGCAGCCCTGATGGGGACGCAAACCGCGGAAGCGATGCAGGCGGTGATCAAGGGCGCGAGCGATCCCAAGACCGGCGCCTTCGCTTCCGTGCTGGGCATCGGCGCGGGGCTGATCACCCTCACCGGCGTATTCGGCGAGGTCCAGGCCTCGCTCAACGCGATCTGGAAGGTGACGTCCAACCGCTCGGTCCTGACACGGCTGATGCGCGCCAGGCTGGCCAGTCTCGGCCTGGTGGTGACCTCGGGCTTCCTGCTCTCGGTCTCGCTCGTCGTGAGCGCCGCCCTCGCCGCGGCCTCGATCTACCTGAAGGCGGTATTCCCGGCGGCAGCGATCGCGCTTCAGATCGCCGACATCGTGGCCTCGCTGCTGCTGATCTCGCTGCTGTTCGCCGCCATCTTCAAGGTGCTGCCCGACACGCCGATCGGCTGGCGCGATGTGGCCGTGGGCGCCATCGTGACTGCCGTACTGTTCGAAGGCGGCAAGTACCTGATCGCCCTCTACATCGGCCAGAGCAACATCGCCTCGACCTACGGCACGGCAGGCGCGCTGGTCGTGCTGCTGGTGTGGATCTACTACTCGGCGCAGATATTCCTGTTCGGTGCGGAGTTCACCCACGCCTTCGCCCGGCTCTACGGAACGCGGTCCGCTCCCGGCCAGCCCGGCAGTGGCGGCAGCAGTCAGTCGCCGAAGGCAGCCCCGTCGCGACGAGGATCGGCGCCGCCCTGAAGTCCCTCCTTCGTCATCTTGAGTGCCTGCATCCCGGTATCGATCGCCATCAGGCGCAGCTTGTGGCCTTGCGCGCGCAGCGTCTCGGCCGGTGCGGCCGCAGGTGTGTCCTTTTCGATCACCGAGTCGCCGGTCTGCGCTCCAATGCGTGGCAGCGCCGCGGCTGTCTGCGGATCGGCGCCGTGCGTCAGCATTTCGGCCAGGCCGACCGTGACCGCGTCGACGATCCACGCACCACCTCCGGCGCCCGCCACGATCTCGGGCCGGCCGTCGGCACCGAAGACGATGGCAGGCGCCATCGTTGTCGCCGGTCGCCGTCCGGGCGCCATCGCATTCTGGGCATCGGGGTTTGAGGCAAAATTCGACAGGCCATTGTTCAGCGTGAAGCCCATCGGCACGACCCGCGCGCCGAAGTTCAGGTTGTTGGTCACGGTCATCGCGACGGCGTTGCCCGATGCGTCGACGATCGACACGTGGCTTGTGCCGGCCACGATCAGTTGCTCCGATTCGCGCGGCAGCGCGCCGTGGCGGCGCGGCGGATCGCCAGCGGGAGCACTCTCCATGGCTTTCGGCTCGGTGATCAACCTCGACCTGATGTCGAGGTAGCCGGAACTGATCAGCCCCTCGGTGGGCACGTCGCGTTGATCGGGATCGGCCAACCAGCGGCGCCGATCCGCGGTCGCGAGACGGCTTGCCTCCAGGAGAAGATGAGTGGCCTCGGGCGAACCGAAGCCCAGGCGCGCGTAATCGTGCCGCTCCAGGAGCGCCAACTGCTGGACGACTGCGACGCCTCCCGCGGCCGGCGGGCCGGCCGTGCACAGGCGATGCGCAAAGACGGTCGTGCAGAGCGGCGGTCGTTCCTGCGCCTTGTAGGCCGTGAGGTCGGCCGCAGTAATGCTGCCAGGATAGGCCGAGCCCTTCGCCGCTTCGACGATCGCCTCTCCAACGGGCCCTCCGTAGAGAGCCGCCGGCCCCTGTTCGCCGATCAACCGCAGGGCGCGCGCCTGCTCGGGGTTACGCAGAAGCGTTCCCGTCGCGAGCGGTGCGCCGTCGCTGCCGAAATATAGCGCGCGCAACGCCGGAACGGCGGCAAAGGCCTCGGGTGAGCGCGACAGGACGGTGTGCAGCTCGCGCGGCATCGCGAAGCCCTGCGCGGCAATCCGCGCTGCGGGCTCGATCAGGCGGACCCAGGGCAATCTGCCGTGTCTTGCATGGGCGAGCGCCAGCACCGCGACCTCGCCAGGCACGCCCGCCGCCCGGCCACTGCGCGCGATCGTGAAGGCAGCAGGTTTGCCCACTTCGTCGGGCGACAGAAGCGCAGCGCCAACTCCGGCAGGCGCCGACGACAGTCCTTCGTAATAGTGAAGCTGCGCGGCGCCCGCATCCCAGGCCAGCATGAGTCCCCCGCCACCAAGGCCGGAGGCCTGCGGCTCGACCACCGAGAGCACGAAAGCCACGGCGATCGCTGCATCGACGGCGCTGCCGCCGTCGCGCAGCATGTCGAGGCCTGCCTGACTTGCCAGCGGATGGGCGCTCGCCACCATCTGGCGCAACGCGCGGGCGGGCTCCGCTTTCGCAGGCAGGGCGACAAACAGCAGGACGAAAATAAGCCAGCGCATGCGTCCATCCTGCCAAAACGCCTCGACAGTGGACAGCCAGGAAAACAATATCGAGGCCATGAGCCTTTCACGCCGCACGTTCACAGCCGGGCTTGCAGTCGCCATGACGGCACCGCTCGTGGCCCAGGCACAGACGCCCCTGATCAAGCGCCCGATCCCGCAGGGGTCCGGCGAGACAATGCCGGTGGTCGGCCTCGGCACCGCGGTTGTCTTCAACGCCGCGGCAAACTCGCCGCAGCGCGCCGGCGCCGTCAGCGTGGTGCGCGCCCTCGTCGATGGTGGCGGCACTCTGATCGATACCGCCCCTTCCTATGGCGCAGCCGAAGGTTTCGTGGGCGAGATCCTCACCGAGACGGCTCTCAGGTCACGTGTCTTCATCTCGACCAAACTCGAGGAATATCGGCCGGGTGGCGAAGAGGCCGAGGCGCAGGCCTGCCTGCAACGGCTGAAGACCGACAAGGTTGACCTGCTGCAGCTTCACAACACGAAGAAGGCCGACCAGGACATGGGCGGCATCAATGCGCTGAAGGCCAAGGGTCTGTGCCGTTACACCGGCATCTCGACCACTTTCGAGCGCGACTATGCGGCGACCGAGGCGATCGTGCGCCGCGCCCGGCCCGACTTCCTCGAGATCGACTATGCACTCGACAATCGCAAGGCGGAGGAACGGCTGCTGCCGACCGCGCGCGACTCGGGTACAGCCGTACTGGTGGCGCTGCCGTTCGGCCGCGGGCGCCTGTTCCGGGCGGCGCTGGGCAAGCCACTACCCGACTGGGCCGCCGAGTTCGACTGCGCGAGCTGGGGCCAGTTCTTCCTGAAGTTCATCCTCGGCCATCCCGCGGTCACGGCGGCGATCCCGGGAACCGGCAAGCCCGAGCATATGATCGACAATCTGGGTGCGGCACGCGGCCGGTTGCCCGACGAGAAGATGCGCGCCCGCATGATCCAGTACGTGGAGCAGCTCGGCTGATTCGGGGAAGATCGACTTCAAGTCGATCTTCCGCCAGTCAGCGCAGCGTCTCGGGGAAGATCGACTTGAAGTCGAGGTCGTAGCCGAAGGCGCGCGGGCCAACATGCTTCAGCCCCTTGGGGGACATCAGGATGGCGGGCGCCGGCAGCGCGATCACGGTCACCCTCTGGCCGTAGCGGATCGTCTCGGTGCCGATCGCCTCCCCTGAATCCGTGTCGAGGACGCAGATCAGGTCCGGCACCGTGACCTTGACCTCGTCGTTCTGCCAACCGATCGACCATTCGTTCTGGAAATCGAGACGGAAGCCCTCGCCACGATTGGCGTCGAGGCCGTCGAGCTGCACGGTCCCGCGCAGCCACCCCTCGGTGGTACGGCGCATCACGTCCGTCACCTTGCCCTGAAACAGCAGCAGGCCGTTCTCGGCCTCGACCACGGCCGCGACGGGATCCGCGTGCACCTTGCGCGCCGCCTGCACGGTACGGCCGATGCGCATCGCCTTGCTGGCCGTATAGAGGCACGTCCCCGACTTCACCTCATGACCCAGCCGCGGCACCTTGCATGTGGCGGCGACCGAGCCGAGCACCGTGCACACGCGGCGCGTCATGCGCTCCATCCAGCTCCAGTCGATCGCCTCGGTGAAAACCACGCTGTTGCCGCGCGGGTCGACCATGGTCCACGGCGCGGCGCTGAAGTCCGAGATCGCGAAGGTCGTCATGTCGGCCTGGGGAAAGGCGCGGCCCATCGCGTCGCAATCGACGACCGGCAGTCCCAGCAGTGCGCCCGCGAGGAAGGCCTGGAAGCCGTTGTTGCCGCCCACCTCCCACAGCATGATCGCCTTGAACTTCCGGCCGAGGTGCTTCTCCATCATGGCGATGGTGGCGGCGATCACCGGCCCGTCGCACAGCCTCTCCTGCATGACAATGGGTGCACCCATCTGGCCCACGCACGCGATCAGGTCGTCGTCTGCCAGCGACAGCGGGTCGATCAGCTCGACGGACTTCCCCTCGGCCCAGTGCTTGCGTGCTTCGAGCAGGCTGAAGTAGGGATCGCCCCCGCCCCCGGTCCCCAAGATCCAGGCGCCGATGGCGAAACTCTCGAGATGATCGGCCGTGATACGCAGCGGAGCGGCGGGCATGCTTTCGATCAGCCGTTCAGCTGGCGCGCGATGAATTGCCTGGCGGTCTCGTGCGCCTTGTCGGTCTGCGGTCCGGGCTCCGCGGTCCATTCGTGGACCGAATTCTCGAACGCCAGATAGGTGCAGTCGCCGCCGGCCGCTCTATAGCTCTTCGCGAAATGCTCCTGCATCGACGGCAGCACGTTGTCGTCGAGAGCGCCCTGCATGATCAGGATCGGCACCAGCGTGACCTTCTCCTTGCGGTCGAGAATTTCTTGCGGATTGCCCTCGTGGATCGCCTCCCATGGCCGGAAGAAAGTCTGGCTGTTCTTGATCATCGCCTCGTTCTTGCGTCGCACCGCGTTGTCGTGGCGCTCCGAGGTGTTGCTGACCGGCGAGCGCATGGCGACGTAGGCAACGGTGGCATCGAGGTGCGGCGCGGCCGCGAACGGAATGGCGGTATAGCGCGGATCGTGCGGCCGCATCGCCAGCAGTTCGGCCACATGCCCGCCGCTCGAGGAGCCGAAGACCCCGAGCTTGGAGATGTCGCCGTTCCATTTCGCGGCATTCGCCTTCAGCCATCGCACGGCGTAGTTCGCGTCCTGAACGCAGGCGGGATACGGCGCCTCGCCGGCCAGAGTGAGATCGACGGCCACGACCAGCAGGCCGCTGGCGGCCAGGGCGCGATCCATCGGCTGTTCGGCCAGGCGATCCTTGCGGTTCCAGCCGCCGCCGTGCAGGTCGAGCACGGTCGGGAACGGTCCAGGCCCCTGGGGCTGGTAGATCCGGGCCACCAGCATGCGGCCCGCGCTGTTGCGCCGGAATTCGACCTCGGTGACGACGAGATCGAATTTGGCTGCGGGATTGTACCTGGCCGCCAAGGTGTCCGTGCTCAATGTCGCCTCCCCTCCAATACCTGCGGTGAGGAGTGTGCCCGACTTGGTGCCGACTCGTCGACTAGACCGAGACGCCGCCGCTCTTCCAGAACCGGTAGAGCGCATTGGCGTCACCCGCGAAGATATTGCGGTCGCTGTGGCTCACGCCTGGGATGGACTTCGGAACGGTGCCGTACGCCGCCTTGTCCTCGGTGTCGTCGCCGGCGTACTGCCACATCCGCCAGCCTCGTCCCTGCCACGCCATCGGCGTTTCGGGCTGTTCGCGATAGTCAGCGAGCCACAATTCGCAGCGCGCCAGGATCGAGCCGGCATCGATCGGCTTGCCGAGGCTAAGACGCGCCCGGCCGGTGCGTCCGCCGTTCGCCCAGTTGGGATGCGTGTAAAGGAGCGGCAGCCGGCCCGTCGCCTGCTGAACCGTACGCACAAACTGCTCGGCCTGCGCCAAGGTCATGGTGTTGCGCGGATTGTGATCGTTGGGCTCGAAATCGAGCGCCAGCACCGTGTTCGGTCCCGGCCGCACCGCCGCCAGAAACGCCGCGGCCTGCCGCTCGCCGGAGTATTGGCGCGTACCGAAGTGATAGGCACCCCACAGCAGTCCCGCCGCTTCGGCCTGGTGTCGACGCACGGCGTAGGACGGATCGACCCAGTCGCCGCCCTCGGTCGATTTGTGAATGACGCCCAGGATGTTGCCGTTTCGGCGCACGGCGTTGAAATCGCTGACGGTCACGTTGTGACTGATGTCGATCACGGCATCGATCCCGGCCACGCCGGCTCGTGGGGGCTCGGCGGCGGATGATATATAGACATCTGAGCGCGGTGCGGGTTGGCGGCTGCCGCATCCGGCGAGGGCCGGCATCGATAGGCCAGCAAGTCCGACGAGCGTCCTTCGGCGTGAGATCATGTTCTCACTATAGCGCGATCACGCCACCCGCGCTGCTGCCAGCGTGCCGCACATGTAGCCGAGGAACTTTCCTCCGCGCTCCTGCTCTTCCAGCTCCGCCCACCAGGCGTCAGCGGCGGTCTGCGTCACCCAGCCCTTCTCGCGCGCGCCGTCGAGGCTCTGGCGCAGCGACATGACACTGGCGGCCAACGGAAACTGGCCGAAGGTCACCGCGCCCATCTCGATTGCCACGTCGACGCAGCCTGCCTCGACCAGCAAACGGCGCAGATCGCGCCCGACCGTGCCATTGGTGACCAGCACGTCGGTCTTGTATCGAACGACCGCTCGCGTCACTTCGACGTCGACGCCGCCCACGCTCACGCTTTCCCAGTCGGGCTCGAGAAACGAGAGGCGGCCGCCGGGCTTCACCACCCGCACCAGCTCCGCGAGCGCCTGGGCCGGATCGGCGAGATGCTGAAGAACGCGCTCGGCGCGCGCGCCGTCGAACGAATTGTCCGGGAAGTCGAGTGCGTGGGCGTCGCCCACCTGGTAGACGAGCGGCAGGCCGAGCGATTGGGTGCGCGCGATCGCCTGCGCGATCAGCTCTCGGCTGGCGTCGAGGCCCACGACCCGCCCCGTCGGTCCGACCTGGGCCGCCATCGCCTCGGACTCGCGGCCCAGGCCGCAGCCAATCTCGATCGCCGACTTTCCCGGACCGAGGTGAAGATTGTCGACGGTCTGGCGTTTCTGCTCGGCCAGTACCTTGGTCATGACCTCGAGATAGCGCGCCGCCACATCGGCGGAGGCGTCGGCGGCGCGCCAGCTCGCGCTGTCCAAACCTTTGAAGTCGCTCATGCGGAAATTCCCCCCAGCCAAGCCTAAATGCGCTAACCCTCTCGGGGCAAGTAACGAGAGGAATCGACGATGTTGCCGCTCGAAGGAATTCGCGTGATCGAGGTGGGCCAGGCGCTGGCGGGGCCGCTGGCGGGCGTCCTGCTGGCCGACATGGGCGCCGACGTGATCAAGATCGAGAAACCCGACGGCGGCGACGACGCGCGCATCTGGGGGCCTCCGTTCGGGCCCGACGGCGTCACCTCGCTCTACTTCTATTCGCAGAACCGCAATAAGCGCTCGGTGGCGCTCGACCTCAAGGAGGCCGGCGACATCGAGAAGCTCAACAAGCTCTGTGCCACCGCCGACATCCTGATCCAGAATTTGCGGCCGGGCGTCGTCCACGAGATCGGCATCGGCCCCGAGGAGATGCTGAAGCGCCATCCGCGGCTGATCTACTGCTCGATCTGGGCGTTCGGTTACGAAGGGCCGCTCAAGATGAAGCCCGGCTTCGATCCGCTGCTGCAAGCCTACGGCGGCATGATGAGCGTCACCGGCCGGCCGGAGGATCCGCCCACTTTCTGTGGCGCGTCGATCAACGACAAGGCGACCGGCATGTTCTGCACCATCGGCGCGCTGGCGGCGCTGCGCATGCGCGACAAGACCGGCAAGGGCTGCCTGGTCGACACGTCTTTATTTGACTCGGCCGTGCATTGGGTCGAGGGCCAGGTGAACGGCTATCTCGCCAACGGCACGGTCTCGAAGCGTCACGGCACCGGCAGCCCGGTGATCGTGCCCTACCAGACCTTCGACACGGCAGACCATCCGCTCTGCCTGGCGCCCGGCAACGATCGCCTGTGGGCGCGCTGTGCCGCGGCGCTCGGCCGCCCCGACTGGGCAACCGATCCCAAGTTCGCCAAGAGCGCCCATCGCGTCGCCAACAAGACCGAGTTGCTGCCGATGATCGCCGCCGCGCTGAAGCTGAAGCCGCGCGCGCACTGGATCGAGGTCTTTGAAAAAGCCGGCGTCCCGTGCAGCCCGGTCAACGACATCGGCGAGGTCGCGACCAGCGAGCAAATGGCCGCGTCGAAGCTGGTGCAGCAGTTGCCCGATGGCGGCCCGAAAGTCGTGGGCCTGCCGATCGCCTTCGATCACGTACGGCCCACGTCGCCCCGCTCGGCCCCGAAGCTCGGCGAGCACACCGACGAAGTGCTGGGCGAATGGAGATGAGCTCCCGTTAAAATAGCGGGAATAACGGAACGTGAGATGGGTAGCGGGGTAGCGCTAATTGCGCTAACTCCCCCACCTCGCTCGATCTGCCCCACCGTGCAATGTCTCCCGAAGCCCCCGCGCTTGGGCGCGACTGTCTCGGCGCCTCGGGTCCGGGTCCCCGACGAACCGCAACATTGGGACGCGGCGGCGCATTTCAAGGACGGCTCTGGGGCACTGTCCCTTTGCAGATCCACGCCGCCGAGAGGAACGAGCGCGGGCCGTCCGGGCGGTTGCTCAAGTAGATATCGCGCATCTTGCGCTCGAGCAGCGCGCGGTTGTCGGGCGTGAGCCCCATCACCATCTCGCCGAGCGGGCCGTCGCCACCGAGATAGGGCGACCAGTAGTCGTGAAAATCCTTGAACACGAAACGCATCGTGAGTTCGCCCGACACGACATCGGCCAGGCCCGCCGCGCGCCAGGTTGCTTCGATTTCGCCTTCGGTGCCGAGCGAGCGGATGATGGCGTGCTGCTTCAGGAAACCCAGGGTCGCGGCGGTGTCCCACAGCATGCGGATGTGCGGCTGGCCGCCATAGGCGTCCCAGATGCAGGCGGCAACGTTGCCGCCGGGCCGCACGACCCTCTTCATCTCGCGCACGGCCTTGAGCGGATCGGGCAGGAACTGCAGCACGAGTTGGGAGACCGCACGGTCGAACGTGGCGTCCTCGAACGGCAACGCGGTCGCGTCGGCGATGCGGAAGCTGGTGCGCGGGTCCTTGTTGTGCTCGCGCGCAAAGGCCACGAACGGCTCGCCCACATCGACACCCACGATCTCCTTGTGATCGCCACGGGCAGCGAGCGCGAAGGACAGACTGCCGGTGCCGCTGCCGACATCGAGAATGCGCTGGCCCGGCGGATGGCCAGTGAAGTCGATGAACTGCTGGGCCAGCGTCGCGCTGAAACGGCCCATGATCTTGTTGTAGCCGTCGGCGTGGACGGCCTTGAAGGTGCCGGCCATCGCTACTTCGCCCGCGCGAGGATGCCGGAGGAGCGCGCCAGTTCCTCGATCTTGCCCAGCGCCGCCCCTGCCCTTGCGACGATCGCCGCTTCGTCGCCCGCGAGATAGCGGCCCTCGTTCACCACCAGCTTGCCGTCGACGGCTGATGCCCAGACATCGCTCGTCTGTCCGCGCCAGACCAACGCGTTGCGCGGATCGACCACCGGGATCACATGGGCGCCGCCCAGGCCCACCGCCACGAGGTCGGCCTTGGCACCGACCTTCAGCGTGCCGAGATCGTCGCGCTGCAGCGCCTTGGCGCTTTGGGTCGTTACCGCCTCGACCAGCTGCGCGGCCGTCGCGACACCGGGGTCCTGCGCTGCAAGCTTGGACACCAGACCCGCGGTGCGCAATTCGCTCACCATGTCAGGCATATAGCCGTCGGTACCGACGACCGTGCGCAGCCCATGCTCGTGGAAGCGTCCGAAGGCCGCCGTCGAGCCACCGCGGGCAAAGGTGCTTGGGCAGCTGACGACAGTGGTGTCGTGCCGGCGCGTGATGTCGAGATCACTGTCCGTCGAGAACAGGCAGTGCGCCAGCAGCACATCGGGGCCCAGCAGTCCCACCCATTCCAGAAATTCGGTTGGCGTGCGGCCGTAGAGCTTCTGGCTTTTGGCCACCTCGTCATGGCTTTGCGCGACATGAATGGTGGCGAGGCACTTATGCTCGTCGGCGAGGCCGCGCACCTTGCGCAGCAGCTCGGGCCCACAGGTATCGGTCGCGTGCGGTGCCAGGGTGACCCGGATGCGGTCGCCCTCGGTGCCGTGATGGCGCTGATAGAGCGCGCGCCATTGATCGATCGCGGCGGCATCGGCATCGCCCCCGCCGCCCTTGTAGGTGGGCTTGCCGTCGGCGCCGATATCGAGGTCGGGGGTCGAGAAGAGGTAGGGACCCGCATAAAAGCGCAGGCCGGCGCGGGTCGCCGCCTTGATGTAGGGGGCGATGAGACCGGCGCGAAACGGCTCCAACAGGGTCGTGACGCCGCTCTTCATGAGCTGCATGAGACCCATCTCGGCGATCGCCTCGCATTCGTCGGGTGACAGATGATCCATCGCGAGCTTGCCGATCGGCATCAGCAGTCCGTAGATCAGGTTGGTCTCGAATCCCTCCTTCGAGAGGTCCTCCGAACGGCCGCGCACCAGCGATTCGGTGAAGGCGTGATTGTGCAGGTCGATGAAGCCCGGCAGCACGAAAAGATCGGGCCGGTCGATCACGATGTCCGCGGCAGGCTCGTCGCGCACGATGGCCGCGATCCTGTCGCCTTCGGCCACGACCCAGCGGTCGGTGACGATTTCGCCCTCGACCAGTGCCCAGCGAGCACGCACGGCGAGACGGCTCACGGCCCAAGTTCCTTTGCCATGTAAACGCGGACATGCGGATCCTTGCCCTGCTCCTGCGGGCCGCGCCGCATGATGCGGAAGCCGTGCCGGCTGTAGAGGCGCACGCGATCCTCCATCTTCTCGGCAGTGACGAGCTGCAGCGTGCGCACGCCCCGGCCGCGCGCCACCTCCTCCACACTGCCTATCATCCAGCTTGCGATTCCACTCTTTTGCCGCCGCGGGTCGACTCCGATCATCGCCAGCACCATCTCGCGCTCGCCGTCGCCCCGCTTGGTGGCGATGGCGCCCACGATCGCGTCGCCTTCTCGCGCCACGAAAATGTCGCCCGCGGCGATGGCGTCTGCGAACCAGTCGTACTGATCACGGGCGATCTCGCGGCCCAGCGCAGCCATGTAGGGCGTGAAGGCTGCGCGCATGAGCGCATCGACGGCCGGGAGCTGCCCCGGTGTCGCCGGCGTGAAAGTAAGATTCATCTGACGTCGCTCGCATCATGCACATAGAGCCAGCCGATATTGACCATCGAGCGGTCGCCGGAGGCCGCCATCGCTGCATCGCGCGCCTGTTGCTCGGGCCCGTCCTGCAGATGGAAGCGCGTGCGGTTGGCGGCGCTGGCCTGCTGCAGCCGAGAGGCGCGCGGCTTGCGCAGTTCTTCGTAGCGCCGCAGCGCGCCGTCGGGATCGTCCTTCATTGTGGAAAACACCGATGCAAGCGTCGCGCCATCCTCGATCGACTGTGCGGCGCCTTGCGCCATGAAGGGCAACATCGGATGGCAGGCATCGCCCAGCAGAGTGATCCGGCCCGTGCTCCAGCGCGGCAGCTCGGCCCGATCGTGCAGCGCCCACACGAACGTCTCCGGGAAAGAGGCAATCAGGCCGCGCACCGTCGGATGCCAGTCAGCGTAGCGCGCCGCTACGTCGGCCACATTGCCCGGCACGGTCCATCCCTCTTCCGTCCATTCGCCGTGCTCGGTCACGCAAACGACATTCATGAACCGGCCGCCCGACACCCAGTAATGAACGACATGGCCGTCCGGTCCCATCCAGTTGTGCGACGCCACTTCGATGTCGAGGTGGCGGACCTTCTCCGCCGGCACCAGCCCGCGCCAGGCGATGCAGCCGGTGAAGCGCGCCTTCTCCGCTCCAAAGACGAGAGTGTTCACCCGGGAGTGAATGCCGTCGGCGCCCACCAGCACATCGGCCTCGGCCTCGGTGCCGTTTTCGAAGCGCGCGACGACCTTGTTGTCGGTGTCCTCCACGCCGACAAGCTTGTGCCTCGTATGCACGCGCTCGGCCGGCAGCGCGTCGGCCAGGAGATTGGCGAGATCGGCGCGGTGGAAGTGGTAGTACGGCGCTCCGAAGGTTTCCTCGACCAGCTTCCCTACGGGCGCGCGTTGCAAGGTGCGGCCGTCGTCCCAGCGGCGTTGGTGCACCACCTGCGGAAAGACCCCGATCCCGTCCATCGCCGCACGGAGACCGAGGCGATGCAGCAGGCGCGATGCGTTGGGGCTGATCTGGATGCCGGCGCCGATCTCGCTGATGCGCGGCGCCTGCTCGTAGACCTGCACATCAAAGCCGGCTTTCAGGAGATGCAGCGCCGCCGACAGGCCGCCGATGCCGCCGCCGATGATCGCGATCCTCATTGCAGCACCTTCGCCCACACCGCGTCGCCATCGGTGCACGCATTACCGCGCCAGGCGACATGGGTGTCGGGCCGCACCAGCACGAGCTTGGCTTCATAGATCGCCGCCAAGGACGGATCGTCAACGATGACGATCTCGAGCGGCGCGGGCGAGGCATCGATGATGGGCGATGGATCGGCCTCGCCGAAGCACAGCAGGGTGAACCACGGGCCGAGGCGATCGTAGAGCGCGGAGCCATCGCGCAGGAACGTGCTGGGCAGGCGCGCGCCGGGCGCGGTCGTCGGCACGTACGTCGCGGGATCGCCTTCGACGCCGTCGTAGCGGTAGCCGAACTCGATGCCCCAGCTTTCGTTCTCGGCATTGCCGAGTGCCGCGATGCCCCGCGCCAGGGCGTCGGGGTCGCGCTCCCTCTCGTACAGGTCGGCGATCTTGATGCGCACGCCGGTGTGGCGCTCCGAGGCGAGGCGATTGCGCAGGCCGACCGGACGGCGCTCCTTTTCGTAGGAGGCGAGAAGATTCGCACTGCCGTAGCCCTTCACGGCCGCCGCGAGCTTCCAGCCGAGATCGACGGCATCGCCGATGCCGGTGTTCATGCCGTACCCGCCGGTCGGGATGTACTGGTGCGCGGCATCGCCCGCCAGGAAGACGCGGCCCTCCTGGTAACGCTCGGCCAGCAGCAGATGCGTGAACCACGGATTGGCGACCAAGATGTTGCGGGTGAAGCCGCGGCCGGCCCATTTGTCGAGCAGCGGACCGGGATCGATCGCGGCGGGATCGACTCCGGCCGGCGGACGCGTCTGCAGGGTCCAGGTGTTCACATCGTCCTGCGCGATCAGGGTGCCGAGCGCGGTCTGGTAGTGCCATGCGACTCCAAAGGCCTGCAGCAAGCCGCGCGAATCCGACTTGAAGTGTATCATGTAGCGGTGCGCGACCTTCGACTTGCCCTCGAGGCCGATACCCAGGCCGTCGCGCACGACACTGGAGCCGCTGTCGCAGCCGGCGAGGTAGTCGCAGCGCACCTGCTCGGTAGCGCCGGTTTCCGCTACCCGCAGCGTGCAAGTGACTCCCGTCTCGTCCTGCACGAAGCCTTCGAAAGCCACGCCCCAGCGCGCCTCGACCAGCGGATGCCCGACGATGGCCGCCTGCAAGACCGGCTCGATCACCACCTGGCTCACGCGCATGGCGGGCTCGCGCGGCTGCGTGCCGTCGTTCTTCCTCAGGATCTCGGCCCGCTTCTCGACGACGCTCGGATACTTGAAGCGATGCAGCTCGCGGCCCGTCAGCGACGTGATCCACGAGACGTCGAAATTGTTCTCCTCCGCCACGGCGACGGCGCGCAGCTTGTCGGCGACGCCGAGGCGCCGGAACAGCTCCATCGAGCGGCCGTTGGTGATGTCCATCTTCGGGTGTCGCGTGGTCGAGACGTTGCGCTCGACGAGGAGGCAGCGCACGCCGAACTGTGCCAGCGTGCGGGCGAGCGTCATGCCGACCGGCCCGCCGCCCGCGATCAGGACCGGAACGTGTTTCACGTCAGGCCCGCTTCGCCGCGGCTTCCTTCTCGGCCATCTTGGCCTTGAGCTGCTCGGGCGTGAGGCGGACGATGTGTTCGTTCTGGTGGCTGTAGATGTCGTACTTCTGGACGTCGAGATCCTCGAGCACGATCTCGCGCTTCAGCACCTTCGTCTTCCACTGGAGATGCTCGGCCTCGGCCGCGTGAAACTCCGGCATCACTTCTTTCGCGAACAACTCCAGCGACGAACAGATGTCCTCGTGGCTGGTCTTGCCCGCCTGGTTGAGCAGGATCACCTGGTCGACGCGGCTGGCGCCAAACTGGCGCAGCTTCCGGCGGATCGTCTCGGGCGAGCCGATCAGGCCGGACTCCAGCGCCTTCTTCTCTTCCGGTCCGCCCTTCCACGCCTGATACTCCTTCCAAAGATCGGACGTGCCCGGCGCATCGACGCCTTTGCGGCCATAGTAGGAGAGCGCGAAGATGAAGAACGTCCAGCCGGCGGCCTTGGCTTCCGCCTCCGCATCGGTGGGCGCGCACATGAAGCCCGACACCATCGCGACGTTGGGATTGCTCGGATAGTCGGTGAGCTTGTGCGAGTTGTTGAGCAGGTTGTTGTAGTACTTGTGGACCCACGCACGCGCGGCCTCCGGCGTCACGAAGGTGAAGCCGAGCGCGCCCATGCCCCACTCGCCCGCCTTGCCGATGGTCTGGATGTTCGAGCACGCCACCCACAGCGGCGGATGCGGCTTCTGCATCGGCTTCGGGATCACGTTGCGCGCGGGGAAGTCGAAAAACTGGCCGTGGAACTCCCAGCTCTCCTTCGTGAACATCGGCACGATGGCCTTCACCGCCTCTTCCCAGCGATCGCGCTTGTCGCGCACCTTCACGCCGAACGGATGCAGCTCGGCCGGCCCCGCCGCCTCGCCCATGCCGAGTTCGACGCGGCCGCCGGACAGGAGATCGAGCGTGGCCACCTTCTCCGCGACGCGATGCGGCTGGTTGGTCGTGAGCTGGATGACGCCGTGGCCGAGGCGGATGCGCTTGGTGCGCTGGCTGGCCGCGCCGAGAAAAACTTCCGGCGCCGAGGAGTGCGAGTACTCCTCGAGGAAGTGATGCTCCACTTCCCACGCATAGTCGTAGCCCAGCCTGTCGGCGAGCTCGATCTGCGTCAGCGAGTCCTGCAGCAGCTGGTACTCGCTCTTCGCGCCCCACGGCCGCGGCAGCTGGTGCTCGTAGAAGATGCCGAACTTCATCTCACTTGCCCTTGCAGAAAGTGGCGATGCGGTCGATCAGGGTCGGGATCATGCCGGCCGGCACGTCGTGGCCCCAGCCGGGATAGGTCGTGATCTCCGATCCGGGCACGAGGGTCGCGACATCGCGGCCGCACGCGACCGGCAGCAGCGGATCGTCCTCGCCGTGCAGCACCAGCGTGGGCGTCTTCACTTTCTTCAGCATCTCGACCCGCTCGCCCGAGGCGATCACGGCGAGGTACTGGCGGGCGCTGCCCGCGGGGTACCAGCGGCGGTCGACGTTCTTCTCGACGAAGGCGCGCAGCTCGGCCTCCGGCGCGGGATAGCCCGGACTGCCGATCGTGCGGCGCAGCTTCATGCCGAACCTGACCTTGTCCTCGCGCGTCGGACCTTCGGGCTGCCCCGACAGCATGGCGAGTGCCTCGGGCTTGCCGGCCGGCAGGCCGTAGCGGCCGCTGGTCGACATGATCGAGACCATCGAGCGCGCCCGCTCGGGATAGAGCGCGGCCATGATCTGCACGATCATGCCGCCCATCGACGCGCCGACCAGATGCGCACGATCGATGTGCAACGCATCGAGCAGTCCGATGCCATCGGCCGCCATGTCCTTAAGGTAATACGGCGCCTCGACTTTCTGGCCACTCATCAGCTTCTGGATGGCGCCGGGGAGATCGGGCAGTCCCGCGGAGTCGAAATCCGTCGAGAGGCCGGTGTCGCGATTGTCGTAACGGATGACGTAGAAGCCGCTCCTGGCGAGTCCGGTAAAAAAGGCATCGGGCCAGATCGTCATCTGCGCGCCCAGCCCCATCACCAGCAGCAAGGCGGGGTCGCTCTTGTTGCCCGCCGTCTCGTATTCGATCTCGATGCCGTTTGCTTTGACGCGGGCCACGGTGCCTCCTGAAAATGCCGCTCAGTATCGCCCGCGCCTGGCTGCCCACCAATAGGCGAGCGGCGTGCGCCACGGGCTGAGCGGCCGGTCCAGCGTCAACGCGGGCAACAGGATCGGCAAGGCCCCGGGATCGATCCGGTTTCGCAACGCGCGCGCTTCGGCCAGCAGCGTCGCGCGCTCCGGCCCCTCTCCCATCAGCCAGGCGGCGCCGACGGCGTGTGCGGCCTCGCGGCTCGCAAGATCGGTCACTCCCAGCACGCCGAGCTGCAGGTCGGCCAGGGCGCCACCGGTGCGCATCACATCGAGCGATCCCTCGATCTCTTCCCCGCGCGCGTCAATCAGGGCCGCCAGCGCGTCGTGGGCCAGCCCGTGCCGTCGGACGGCTTCGGTCAGCGCATCGACGACCGGCTGGGCGCGCGCCTTGCCGGTGCCCGCCGCCTCGACCGACGCCTCGCGCCACCATTCGAGGCGAATGCGCGCCAGCAGCGGCTCGCGGGTGACGATCCGGGTGCGGGCGAGTTCGTGGTCGAAGGCCAGCAACGCCAGCAGGTCGCTGCGCGCGGGCTCCGGCGCGAACAGCGCCGCCAGGAAACGGTCGCGGTCCGTTTCGCGCACCGAATCGAGAACGTATCGGCGCGATGCCTCGGGGGCCTGGTACGGAGGATAACAACTCATCTGCGACCGTTGAACGCACGGGAATGTGAGACTACAATAGGTGGTACGGGATTTACCAATCCCATCAACAAGATAGGGGGATTTCTGGCATGGGTGCCATTTTCACATCGCTCGAGAGGACCCTCGCCGCGGGCGTCATCCTCATTTTCGTCATCGTTGTCGCGGCCGGTCTGCTGAGCGGCCAGATGGTTCACATCGACCATGCCTGGTCGGTCTTCTTCATGCGCTGGCTGCACATCATGAGCGGCGTCATGTGGATCGGCCTGCTCTGGTACCTCAACTTCGTGCAGGTTCCGACCATGCCGAAGATCCAGCCGGTGGAGACCCGCACGGCGATCACCAAGTTCATCGCCCCCAACGTCCTGTGGTGGTTCCGCTACGGCGCGCTGGCGACCGTCATCACCGGCCTGCTGCTCGCCTGGATGAACGGCTACCTCGTGCAGGCGCTGACCCTGCAGAAGGGCTTCTATCCGATCGGCATCGGCATGTGGATGGCGCTCGTGATGGCCTTCAACGTTTGGTTCATCATCTGGCCGAACCAGAAGAAGATCCTGGGCATCGTCGAGGCGACCGCCGAAGAGAAGGCCAAGGCCGCGCCGGTCGCGCTCTACGCCAGCCGCTTCAACACCATGTTCTCGATCGGCATGCTCTACTGCATGGCCGCCCAGAGCCACGGCGGCTTCTAAGCCACCCTCTCTTCGACGAAGAACGGGGCCCTTGCGGGCCCCGTTTTTCTTTGTGCATCGCAGAAAGATGACGCGGTGTGCACCGAAATCCTGGGACACCTCCGATGCCTATGGCACAAGGGTTTCTCGCGATTTGTCCCGGATTCCGCCACCCCCTCCGCGCAAGAATATTGCGCGAAACGCTAGGGCTTGCGGGCCAGAGCGAGACCGAACCCGGCGCCGACAAGAAGGCCGCCGGTCAGCCTGTTGCGCAGCCGTGCCCGTGCCGACAGGAGCGCGCGCAGCCGCCCGGCCAGCAGCGCCCACAGGCTATCGAGCACCGTCGACACGACGAAGAACGTGACGGCCAGCAGCACGAGCTGGCGCATGGCATCGGCGCCCGGCGTCACGAACTGCGGCAGGAAGGCGCCGCAGAACAGCAGCGTCTTGGGATTGGTGAGACACACCAGCAGACCGCGCAGGTAGATCGCGCGCGCCGAGCGCGCCTGCGGCCGCACCTGGGTGAGATCGACCGCCGGCGCGCGCCAGGCCGCGATCCCGAGCCAGACCAGGTAGGCAACGCCCGCCCAACGCAGCCACTCGAAGCTGGCCGCGAGGACGTCGAGCACAGCACTCGCCCCTAGAACCGTGAGCGCGAGCTGGACCACGACGCCGCTCGCGGTGCCGGCCACCGTGAGAAGACCGAAGCGCGTGCCGTGCGCCACGCTGTTGGCCACGATCAGGGCGACGTTGGGCCCGGGGATCACCATCAGCAGCGCGGTCGCCGCGACGAAGGCTAGGAACATGTCGGCAGAAATCATGGCTCAACACTACTCCCTCCCCCGAAGACGGGGGAGGGAAGTTAAAGCGGAATCAGCGCCGCCGCGACCCGGCGGCCTTCGGCCACCAGCACGTTGTAGATGCGGCAGGCCGAGCCGGTGTCGACCACCTCGAGGCCGAGGCCCGCCGCCTTCAGCAGCGCGCGCTGTGCCGGCGGCACGAACACCGCCTTCGCCCCGCAGCCCACGACGAGCAGCTCTGTCGGCACCGGCAGCGTCTTCAGGAACGCGAGCGTCTCCGGCGTGATGTCCTCGGCGCGCGCGATGGGGAGCGGCGCGGTGGCGGACGGCGTGACCAGCACCGGTTCACGCCATTCGCGTTCGCTGATCAGGAAGCGGCCGGGGCCGTAGCTGCGGACGATCTGGACCGACGCGGGATCGGGCGTCGGCAGGGACTTGTCGTCGATCGGACCGGGCGTCACGCCGCCCCTCCCTCAGGCCTTCGCCTGGGCGTCCTCGGCCTTGGCGCGGAACTGCTCGGGCCGGAGCTTCAGGTAAACCAGCATGGCCGACGCGACCCAGATCGAGGAATAGGTGCCCACGATCACGCCCCACAGCATGGCAACGGAGAAGCTGTAGAGCACCGGTCCGCCAAACAGGACCAGCGCCAGCACCGCCACGAACACGGTGCCGGAAGTCATCAGCGTACGCGACAGGGTCTCGTTGACGCTGAAGTTAAGGAGCTCGATCAGGCTCATCTTGCGATAACGGCGCATGTTCTCGCGCACGCGGTCGAAGATCACGACGGTGTCGTTGATCGAATAGCCGGCGATCGTCAGCACGGCGGCGAGCGCTGTCAGGCTGAAATCGAGACGCAGCAGGACGAACAGGCCCATCGTCGAGATCACGTCGTGCAGCAGCGCCACGAGAGCGGCGACACCGAACTGCCACTCGAAGCGCAGCCAGACGTAGATCACGATCGCGCCCAGGGTCGCGAGCACGGCGATCACGCCGCTGTGCATCAGCTCTTCGCCGATCTTGGGACCGACCGATTCGGTCCCGCGCAATTCGTACTGCCCGCCGATCGCATCCTCGACCAGCTTGATCGCGACCTGCTGGCACCATTCGGCGCGCTGGTCGTGCGTCATGTCGATCTTGGCACTGTTCGTGTTGGCGCGCGGCAACTGGCGATCCTGCAGGGTGAGGCCGACCGTGCTCACGGCCTCGCGCCAGCCGTTCGAATCGAGCGCGCCGGGCGCGGTGAAGGTAACGTCGCCGGTATCGCCGGCGCCTGGAACCACGCTCCAGCCGGCGCCTGCGCGCTTCTTCATCACCTGGTCGGCATGGGCCACGCAGGCCGCATTGCCTTCCTGACGCTGCACACGCACCAGCGCGCTCTTGTTGTCGCCGAATTCCTGCAAGGTGACTTCGCCGACGCCCAGGCTGCCGGTCGTGGCGCGCAGGTTGTCGAGATGGATGTCGCCCTGCTTGGCGCGCACCTGGATGGCGATGCCGCCCTCGAAGTCGATGCCGAAATTCAGGCCCAGCGTGAACACGCCGACGATCGACAGGATGTTGATCACCGTCGAGGCGATCAGGGCGATCCTGCGCTTGCCGAGGAAGTCGAACGACGTCCGGTGCGACAGAAGGTGATGGGCTCTCCACAACATGGCGGCCTCAGATCGGCAATTCGGTCGGCCGGCGCCAACGCACCCAGATCGAGAGGATCATGCGGGTGAAGATGGTGGCGGTGAACAGATGGGTGAGCAGGCCGAGCGACAGCGAGGTCGCGAAGCCGCGGATCGGACCGGCGCCGAAGCCGAACAGCAGGACGCCGGCGATCAGCGCGGTAAGATTCGAGTCGATGACCGCGGTCAGCGCCTTCTCGTAGCCGGTGGCGAGCGCCGAGAAGGCGGAGCGGCCGTTGGTCCTCTCCTCGCGCACGCGCTCGTAGATCAGCACGTTGGAGTCGACCGACATGCCGACGGTCAGCACGAGGCCCGCGATGCCCGGCAGGGTGAGCGAGGCGCCCAGCACCGACATGCCGGCGAAGACCAGGAGCATGTTGACCATCATGGCGAGCGAGGCGAAACCGCCGAACACCGGGCCGTAGCTGATCAGCATGAACAGGATGACGAACGCCGTGCCGACCAGTGCCGCCACCGTGCCGGCATGGATCGCGTCGGCGCCAAGGTCGGCACCGACGGTGCGCTCCTCGATGATGGTGAGGGTGGCCGGCAGCGCGCCCGAGCGCAGCAGCAGCGCCTGTTCCTGCGTCTGCTGCGTGGTGAACTGGCCGGTGATGATGCCGCTGCCGCCGCAGATCGCGCTCTGCACGACCGGCGCGCTGATGATCTCGTTGTCGAGCTGGATGGCCAGGCGCTTGCCGAGGTTGGCGCGCGTGGCGGCGCAGAAGGCGCGCCCGCCCTGGCTGTTGAAAGTGAACGTGATGATCGGGCGGCCGCCCTGCTGCTGGTTCTCGAAGCTCGACTTGGCGTCGTCGAGATCCTCGCCGCCCACGACCACGCGCTTGAAGACCGGCAGGCACGGCGGCTGGTAGCGGCGGCAGATCTGCTCCGCCGTCAGCTTCGGGTTGGAACTCTGGATCTCCTCGAACTTCTTGGGATCGGCGGCGCGAAACGCCGCCATGCCTTCGCGCGTCGGCACGAGGAAAGTGGTGGGCGGCAGCACCGCCGGGATGTTCTGGCCGGTGGCGGCCACGTTCTCGTCGACCAGATGGAAAGTGAGCTTGGCGGTCTGGTTGATCTTGCGCTTGAGCTCGGTAGTGTCCTTGATGCCCGGCATCTGCAGCAGAATGCGGTCGTCGCCCTGGCGCACGATGGTGGGCTCGATCGTGCCGGTCTCGTCGACGCGGCGGCGCAGGATCTCGATCGACTGGTCGATCACTTCCTTGCGCTTCTGCATGAGGTTCAAGTCGTTGTAGCCGATGCGCAGCGTGTCGCCGGCGCCGGTGACGACCAGCGTCGGATCGATGTTGCGCACACCCTCGAGCGCCTTGGGGCGCTGGGCCTCCTCGCGCAGCACCACGACGACTGCCCTGCCGGCCTCGATGTCGACCGACTTGTAGGCGACCTGCTGCTTGCGCATCTCGCCGCGCACGGAATCGGACAAGTTGGTCAGGCGCTCGTTCATCACGCCGCGCAGGTCGGCCTCGAGCAGGAAATGCGCACCGCCGCGCAGATCGAGGCCGAGGTTGATGCGGCTTGCCTGGTACCAGGAAGGCAGCACGCCGAGCACCGAAGCCGGCAGCAGATTCGGCAACGCCAGGAGCCCGGCCAGCAGGGTGACGATGATGATGGCGGTGGTCTGCCAGCGCGGAAGGTTGAGCATCCCGTCCTAACTCGATTGTTCAGTCTTATATATAGGAGCGCCAGATAGGCTCACGAGGCGTTATTTCTTGCCGCCGCCGAACAGGGAGGCGAGCAGGCTCTTGCGCGCGGGCGCCGCGTTGGCGTCGGGCTGCGGCAGCATCGGCTTCTCTTCCTCTTCGCCTTCCTTGGCGCCGCGCACGGACTCGCCGCGGGTCAGGATGTCGGTGATGGTCTGCTTGATGATGCGTACGCGCACGCCCTCTGCGAGTTCCACCTGCAGTTCGTTCTCGCCGATCACCTTGGTGACCAAGCCGATGATGCCGCCGCCGGTGACCACGCGATCGCCGCGCTTCACGCCGCTCAGCATCTCCTTCTGGGCCTTGATCTTGGCCTGTTGCGGCCGGATCAGCAGGAAGTAGAAGACGACGCCGATCATGAGCATCGGGATGAGCGTCTGGAACATGGGATTCTCGGTCGCCGCGCCAGCGCCCTGGGCCCAAGCCTGGGAAATAAACATGATCTCGCTCCGATTCTTTCTAAGTGTCTTGGCCGCCAGGCGGCCAAGCGCGCGCCTTGTGAAAAGCGGCGGGACTATAGCCGCCCGCAACAGCTTTGCAACGCAGGCTCTGGGCGATATGGTCGCCCCCTTTTCGAGCCTTTGCGCTCCTTCAGGCCCCGATGGATCAAGACCTTAAAGCCACGCTTTCACGCATCGCCGAAGCCCTCGACCGGCTGGCCCCGCCCGCCCCGCCCAGCGCCGACATCAATGGAGCCGAGGCCTACGTCTGGCACGCGGGCCCCTCTCATCTTGGCGGCCATCGCCTGGAAGCCGTCACCAGAGTGAACCGGGTCGATCTAGCCCTGCTGCAGGGTATCGACCGCCAGAAAGAGACCCTGCTCGAGAATACCCGCCGCTTTGCGAAGGGTCTGCCGGCCAACAACGCCCTGCTGTGGGGCGCGCGTGGCGCGGGCAAGAGTTCGATCGTCAAGGCGGCCCACGCCCAGGTGAACCGCGAGGTCGGCGGCCCGCCCGGACCGCTGGCGCTGGTCGAGATCCACCGCGAGGACATCCCCTCGCTCCCGGCGCTGCTCGGCAAGGTGCGCGAGACCAAACGGCGCTTCATCGTGTTCTGCGACGACCTTTCCTTCGACGGGCAGGACGCCGCCTACAAGTCGCTGAAGGCCGTGCTCGACGGCGGCATCGAGGGCCGTCCCGAGAACGTCGTGTTCTACGCCACGTCGAACCGCCGCCACCTGATGCCGCGCGACATGATCGAGAACGAGCGCTCGACCGCCATCAATCCTTCTGAGGCGGTGGAAGAGAAAGTCTCGCTGTCGGATCGCTTCGGGCTGTGGCTTGGTTTCCACAATGCCGACCAGGACACCTTCTTCGCCATGATCGAGGCCTACGCCAAGCACTACAAGCTCGGCATGTCGGACGAGGAGCTGCGCAAGCGCGCGGTCGAATGGTCGATCACGCGCGGCTCGCGCTCCGGCCGCGTCGCCTGGCAATTCGTCCAGGAAATCGCGGGCGAACTGGGGAAGAGGCTGGACTGAGATGAGCTCATCCGAAGACGTGCTGTTCTCGCCCTCGGTGAAAGCGGAACAGACGCGTCTCGGATCACGCGAAATGTTCGAGGGCCGCGAATGGCAATCGGAGCTCACGCCCGACCTCCGCCAGTTCCTCGACGCGATCGACACCTTCTTTTTTGCGACCGCCACCGCCGACGGACGCCCCTATATCCAACATCGTGGCGGGCCACCCGGCTTCCTGAAGTCGATCGGCCCCACCGAACTCGCCTTCGCCGACTTCGCCGGCAACCGCCAGTACATCACGCTCGGTCATCTCAAGGAGAACGACCGGGCCCACATCTTCATCCTGCACTTCGCCAGCCAGCAGCGCGTGAAGCTGTGGGGCCGCGCGCGCGTGGTCGAAGGCGACCTCGCCCTGATGGAGCGGCTGGTCGATCCGACCTACAAGGCCAAGCCCCAGCGCGCGATCGTGTTCAGGATCGAGGCCTACGACATCAACTGCCGTCAGCACATCGTGCCGCGCTACACCGAAGCCGAGATTGCGCCGTCCGTGAACAAGCTGATCGAGCGCATCAAGGAGCTGGAAGAAGAAGTGGCGAAGCTGAAGGGCGAGCGCTAGAAGGCGTTCCGCATCAACAGCACCGCCTCACCCTGAGGAGCATCGCGCAGCGATGCGTCTCGAAGGGTCGGCAACAGCAGAGATGCTCGTTCCCATCCTTCGAGACGCGCTCTGCGAGCGCTCCTCAGGATGAGGTATTGCGGGCTCGACCTTCCAGAATCGACGCTAGCCCGCCGTCTTCGCGAAGCGCTCGGCGCGATAAGCACCGACACTGACGGGGGGATATTTGGGAGCCTCTCCCGCCGCAAGACAGGGCGCGAGGCATTCCACGATCGTGTCGTAGTTGGCCTGGAAGAAGAACGGAACGGAGATGCGGCGCTGGCGCCAGCCCTCCGGCGGGTTGGCCACGCGATGCGGCGTCGAGATCCAGAGATCGTTGGTCCAGCGCATCAGGATATCGCCGACATTCACGACGAGAAGATCGGATGAAGCCGGTGGCGCCAACCATGTGTCGTCACGGGCGCGCACTTCGAGACCGCCGGTATCCGAATTGGCATGGACGAACGTGAGCATGTTGAGATCGGTGTGCACCCCGGCGCGCAGCTGGCCCGCTTCCGGCGGTCTCTCGTACGGCGGGTAGCTGATCAGCCGCAGCATGCTGATGTGCCGGTCGGTGAGTGGCGCGAAGTATTCGGCCGGAAGCCCGAGGGCGATGGCGCAAATCCCGAGCGTCCGTCGCGCGACTTTCGTCACTGCGTGCCAGTAGGCGCGCATCGCCGGCTGCAGGCAGGCCGGCATCGCGGGCCACAGGTTCGGCGCGAAGGACGGGTAGGCTGCCGGAGACGTATAGTAAGTGTCGTCGGGCAGATCGAAGGGGCCGATCGAGAAGATCTCCTTATGATCGGGAGGCGTCTGCTGGCCGCCGAGACGCGCCAAAGTCTCCTCACCGTAGGCGATGTATCCCCGGTTTTGATCGGGGCGCGGCCGTGCCACTTGCTTCTTCAGCGCCGCCGGCATGTCGAAGAAGGCGTTGGCCGCCTGATAAAGCGCATCGGTCGTTGCCGCCGGCACGCCATGTCCCGCAAGAGCGACGAAGCCGATTTCCCGGAACGCCTTCCACAGGCGTGGCGCCAGCACCTCGTCGGACTGCGAATAGTCGAGGACAGGAATCATTGGCACACCGATTGCACGTCTCGGGTGTGGAAAATGGTGCAGGGGGAGATCGCAGCCATGCCGAATAGTCTCACGAAGTTCTCGCGTCGTCGCCTGTTGGCCACCACTGGTGCCGTCGCGGCGCTGGGCGGCTTCCCATCGATCGTGCGCGCCCAGGCCAAGGAACTGGTCATCGGCGGCGCCGCGGGCTTCGCGCCGTGGATGAACGGCACGGTGAGCCAGGCCTTCGAGGCCAAGTACAAGACCAAGATCGTCTACGAGGGCAGCCGCTCGCTGGTGAACCTCGAGAAGATGCAGAAGAACAAGGACAAGCAGTATCTCTCCGCCGTCATGATGGACGATCCGGTGATGATCCCGGCGGTGCAGGAAGGCCTGCTCGAGAAGATGACTCCCGCCATGGTACCCAATCTCGCCAAGCTGCGGCCGGGCACCGTGCAGATGGACGGCATGTGGGCCAACTACCTGCAGCCCTGGCAGGGCGTCGCCTACAATACGAAGTCGCTGCCGGCCGGCTTCCCGGCCTGGGCCGACTGCTATGAGGCGAAGTTCAAGGGACGTCTTGTGATCCCCTCGCTGCAGAACACCGAGGGCGTGGCCAACCTCGTGATGGCCGCCGCCCTCGAGAGCGGCAAGCCGATCGACAAGGCGCAGTACGAGATCGACGCCGGCTTCAAGAAGATCAAGACCCTGAAGCCCAACCTGCTCACGATCTACACGCAGATCCCTCAGGCGCTGAACCTGCTCGAGCAGGGCGAAGCCTGGGCGATCCCCAGCATGTTCTCCTCGAACGTGATTCCGAAGGAGAAGGAGTCGCCCATGAAGATGGCGGCGCCGAAGGAAGGCATCTTCGTCGGCCCGGCCGGCATCTGCCTGGTCAAGGGCGGCCCGAACAAGGAGATGGCGCTGCAGTTCATCGACATGATGCTGGGCGCCGAAATGCAGGACAAACTGCAGCCCGAGACCTTCGCCTTCCCCTCGAATGCATCGGCCAAGGCGCCGCTCGGCCTCGCCGCCGACGTGAAGGTGCACAATCTCGACTGGGCCTTCGTCGCCAAGGAACGCGGCGAATGGGTCAAGCGCTGGGACCGCGAGATGGCGATGTAACGTGGCGGCGGGCCACGTGAATTTCCTCGACGTCTCGGGCGCCACCAAGTCCTTCGGGGCCGCGACTGTGCTCGACGGCGTCGATCTCGGCGTCGGCCAGGGCGAATTCGTGTCCCTGCTCGGTCCCTCGGGCTGCGGCAAGACCACCTTGCTGCGCATCGTCGCCGGCCTGCTGGGAGTCGATCGCGGCACGGTGAAACTCGACGGCCAGGACATCACGGCCTTACCGCCGCACAAGCGCGACGTCGGCGTCGTGTTCCAGAACTACGCCCTCTTCCCGCATCTCACCGTTGCGGAGAACGTCGCCTTCGGCCTGAAGGCGCGTCGGCGCGGTTCGACCGAAACCGCGTCGGCCGTGAAGCGCTTCCTCGAGCTCGTGCATCTCTCCGACTTCGCCGACCGCTCCGTGCGCGCCCTCTCGGGCGGCCAGCAACAGCGCGTCGCGGTCGCACGCGCGCTGGCGGTGCGGCCTAAGCTGCTGCTGCTCGACGAGCCCTTCTCCGCCCTCGACCGCAAGCTGCGCGAGGGCATGCAGATCGACCTGCGCCGCCTGCTACGCGAACTGGGCACGACCTCGGTTTTCGTCACGCACGACCAGGACGAGGCGCTCACCATGTCCGATCGCATCGCCGTCATGAACAAGGGCGGGATCGAGCAGCTCGACACGCCGGAGGCGATCTACCGCAAGCCCGCGACGGCTTTCGCCCTGGAGTTCGTCGGGCTTTCGTCACGACTGAGCGGAAAAGTCGTCGGCACGCAGGACGGCCTCGTCACGGTCGAGACATCGTTTGGGCGCCTCGTCGCGCCGGGCAACTTCGTCTCGGGCGCGCCGGTGATGCTGGCGGTCCGGCCGGAGCGCATCACCGTCGACCGGCCCGGCGATTTTGCCGTCACCGCGAAGCTGCGCGACGCCGTCTTTCAGGGCGCCAAGGTACAACTCCATTTCGAGACGACCGGCGGTGACCAGTTGATGGCCGAGACGGCCGATCTTCCGCATGGTTTGCCGGCGCCGGGCAGCGAGATGAAGCTCGGCTGGGCCGTCGCCGACACGCTGATCTATCCCGTGCCATGAAGGCCGCGGCCGCCGCTCGCTCTCCGTGGCGCGACCCCGTCATCTGGCTCGCGGTTCCGGCGATCGTCTATCTGCTGGTGTTGTACGCCTTGCCGCTGCTGTGGCTCCTGACGAAGAGCTTCATCGGGCCCGGTGGCTTCACGCTTCGGCCCTACATCGACTTCTTCGCCGATCCCTTCAACTGGCGCGTCGTCTGGAACACGCTGGGCATCGCGCTTTGGGTGACTCTGGCCTGTCTCATCGTCGGCTATCCCGCCGCCTTCGCTCTCGCGCGTGCGGGGGCGGCGCTGCAGATCGCCATGCTGATTGCGATCATCCTGCCGCTCTCGATCGGTGTCGTCGTCAAGGCCTTTGCCTGGCAGATCGTGTTGCGCCGCGACGGCGTGGTCTCGCAGCTCCTGGTCGCCGTCGGCATCTGGGACGAGCCGCAGCGCCTGCTGTTCACCGAGCCCGGCCTCGTGCTGGGCGCGGCCAATATCTTCCTGCCCTTCATGATCCTCCCCATCTATTCCGTCGTGAAGCTGATCGATCCGCGCCTGCTCGAAGCGGGCGCCACCCTGGGCGCGGCACCGCTCTATCGCTTCGTGAAGATCATGGTGCCTCTCACCCTGCCCGGGGTCGTCTCGGGGGTGGCCTTCGTCTTCTCCATGAGCGTGTCGATGTACGTCGTGCCCTCGCTGTTGATCGGCGACCGCTTCCAGACGCTGTCGACGCTGACCGGCCGCTCGTTCCTGTTCATGCGCAACGAGCAGCTCGGCTCGACGACGGCGGTGATCCTCCTTGCCATGGCCGTCGGCGTGGTCGTGGGCTCGACCTGGCTGGCGCGGCGCCTGGGTGGCAGCACGTGACGCTGACCGAACAGCTCGGCCGCGCGATCATGTGGATCGCGGCGATCTTTACCGTGGTCTTCCTGATGACGCCGCTGCTGGTGACGGTGGCCGTTTCGTTCGGCTCGTCCAGCGTGTTCACCTTGCCGCCGCCTGACTGGTCGACGCGCTGGTACGAGCGGCTCACCAATGCGCGCGGCCTGTGGCCCTCGCTGCTGACCTCGATCCAGATCGCGGCTTTTTCGACCGTCGTGGCCCTCGTGCTGGGCACGCTCTGCGCCATCGCGCTGGTGCGGGGACGTTTTCCCGGACGCGACTCGATCGCCACCTTCCTGATCTCGCCGCTGATGCTGCCCGGCCTCGTGATCGGCATCGCCATGCTGCAGGGCTTCAAGGCGCTCGGCCTGCGCGAGGCCTATTCGAGCCTGATGATCGCGCACGTGATCATCACCCTGCCGTACGTCGTGCGAACGGTGCTCGCCGCGCTCTCGCTCTTCGACTTCTCGCTGATCGATGCCGCGCGGACGCTGGGCTGCTCCTATCCGACCGCCATCCTGCGCGTGCTGGTACCGTCGCTTGGCCCCGCCTTCCTGACCTCGGGCATGTTCGCGTTCCTGGCCTCGATGGACAACTACCCGATCTCGATCTTCTTCACCGATGCCTGGACCAAGACCCTGCCGATCCAGATGCTTCAGTATGTCGAGGAGAATCCCGATCCGACGATTGCCGCCATCTCGTCGGGGCTGGTGCTGCTCGCCATTCTGGCCCTGGTCGTGGGAGACCGGCTGGTCGGCCTGCGCAAACTCGCGGACTTCTAGGAAATGACGACCGATCCCACACCCTGCGACCTGCTGGTCACCGCCGATCTCATCATGACTCTCGATGCCGCAGGCCGCATCGTGAAGCACGGCGCCATCGCCGTGACCGACCGCACCATCGTCGACATCGGCCCGGCCGAGGAACTGCGCGCGCGATGGACGCCGGCCAAGACCATCGACGGCAAAGGCCGCATCGCCATGGCTGGCCTCGTGAACGTGCACAACCACACGCCGCTCATGATCACGCGCGGCATGATCGAGGACATCGGCTTCGCGCCGATGTACACGCCGGGAATCCCGCAGGGCCACTGGCTCGATGCCGACGACGCCTACGCCTTGTCCGCGCTCGGCCACTACGAACTGCTGCGCGCGGGCTGCACCACGGTGATGGATTTCTATCGGTATCCGTCGTCCTGCGCGCGCGCCGCGGCGGAACTGGGTGTGCGCGCCGTGATCGCGGGCCGCGTGCACGATGCCGAGCCCGGCTCGCTGGCCGACGGCAAGCACAGCTACAGCACCGCCATCGGCCAGGCGAGCCTCAAGGAGAACGCTGAACTGATCGCGACATGGAACGGCCACGACAACGGCCGCATCCGCTGCGATTGGGCGCCGCACGCGCCCGATACCTGCTCCGACGACCTGTTGCGCGAAGTGAAGAAACTCGCCGACGCACACGGCGGCAACGTCCACACCCACCTCTCGCAGCTCCCGGCCGAGATCGAGGCAGTGAAGGCGCGCACCGGCCTCACGCCGCCGCAGCTCATGGACAAGCTCGGCCTGCTCAACGATAGGCTGATCGCCGCGCACTGCATCCACATGGACCGCGCCGACATCGAGCTCTGCGGCAAATCGAAGATGACAGTGGCGCATGCGCCGATCGGCAATGCCAAGGGCGGCCGCATCGCACCGATCATGGAGCTGATGGAGGCGGGCGCCCACATCGCGCTCTGCACCGACACTTTCTCGGGCGACATGATCGAGGCGATGCGCTGGGCGATCTCGATGCAGCGCATCAACCGCCAGGGCAACGTCCTCGATCCGCGCACCGTCCTCGACTGGGGCACGCAAGCCGGCGCCAACGCGCTCGGCCTCGGCGAGCAGGTGGGCTCGCTGGAAGTCGGCAAGAGGGCCGACATTGTCCTGCTCGACAACCGCTCGCCGTCGCTGGCGCCCATGGTCGACGGCTACGGCGTGCTGGTCCACAGTGCCTCCGGACACGACGTCGACACGGTGATCGTGGATGGCCGTGTCGTGCTGGCCGGCGGCAAGCTCACCCTGGCCGACGGCGATGCCATTGTCGCCAACGCGCAGGCGGTGGCCGGCAAGCTTTGGCAGCGCGCGGGCCGCGAGGCGATCGGCTAGACTGGCGCCATGAAACTGCTGATCGCCAATCCCAATACCTCCGTCGGCGTCACCGACCGCCTCGTCGCCTCCGGCAAGCTCGTCGCCAGCCCCGGCACCGAACTGATCCCGATGACCGCGCCGCGCGGCGTGCCCTACATCGCCACCCGCGCCGAAGCCGCCATCGGCAGCGCCGTCATGCTGGAGATGCTGGCCGAGAAGCGCGGCACGTTCGATGCGGCCGTGTGCGCCGCCTTCGGCGATCCGGGCCTCGGCGGCGCGCGCGAGCTGTTCGACTTCCCGATCGTCGGCATGGCCGAGGCCGCGATGCTGGTGGCCTGCACCTTGGGCCGCAAGTTCGCGATCGTGAGCTTCGCCAAGGCACTCGAGCCGTGGTTCGCCGAGATCGTCGACTGGCACGGCATGACGGGCCGCTGCGCCGCCATCCAGATGCTCGACAGCGCCTTCACCAACATCAACGACGTGGCCGACGAGAAGGAACAGCTGCTGGTCGATCTCGCCAACAAGGTCGTCACCGAGCGCGGCGCCGACGTGGTGATCCTGGCGGGAGCGCCGCTCGCCGGCCTCGCGACCAAGCTGCGCGACCGCGTGCCGGTGCCGCTGGTCGACGGCATCCAGGCCGCCGTGACGATGGCCGAGGGCCTCGTGCGCCTCAATCCGCGCAAGGCCACCGTCGGCACCTACCGCCGTCCTGGCGCCAAGGACTCGACCGGCCTCAGCAAGGCGCTTGCAGACGTGATCGGACACAAAGATGCGTGACCTCAAGGGTTACGGCCGCACGCCGCCCGATCCGAAATGGCCCGGCGGCGCACGCGTGGCCGTCTCCTTCGTGATCAATTTCGAGGAAGGCGCGGAGATGTCGCTGTCCTCGGGCGATACGTTCAACGAGAAGGTCTATGAGGTCACCGACGAGGTGACGGGCGTGGCCGACCGCTGCATGGAATCGCACTTCGAATACGGCACCAAGGCCGCGTGGTGGCGAATCGCCGACGTGCTGGAGCGGCTGGGCGTGCCGACAACCGTCAGCACCTGCGGCCGCGCCGCCGAACTCTCGCCGTGGCTGATCGAAGACGCGGTGAAGCGCGGCCACGAGATCGCCTGCCACGGCTGGCGCTGGGAACGGCATGCGCTTCTGGGCGAAGCCGAAGAGCGCGAGAAGATCGCGAAGACCGTGAAGGTACTGACGGAGATCGCGGGCCATCGCCCTGTCGGCTGGCACACGCGCTCGACGCCGTCCCCCAACACGCGCCGCCTGTTGGTCGAGGAAGGCGGCTTCCTCTACGACAGCGACGATTACTCCGACGACCTGCCCTTCTACACCGAGGTCTCCGGCAGGAAGCACCTCGTCATCCCATACAGCTTCGACACCAACGACATGCATTTCCACCAGGGCTTCCATCGCCTGGTGACGGCGCGCGACTTCGTCGAATACACGTCGGACGCCTTCGACGCGCTGTGGGCCGAGGGCGAGCGGCAACCGAAGATGATGTCGATCGGCCTGCACCTGCGCATGATCGGCCGCCCCGGCCGCATCGCCGCGCTCGACGGCATTGTGAATCACATGCGCCGCAAGGGCAGCGTCTGGTTCGCCACGCGCCGGCAAATCGCCGAGCACTGGCGCGCGACGTTCTAGCTCTTCTTGGGCCGGATGATCTTGATCGTCGACGTCGAGTGGGCGATCAGGCGGCCCTTCTCGTCCTTCATGTCGCCTTCGAGGAAGCCGACCGAGCCGCCCCAGCGCATGACGCGGCCTTCGGTGTAGACGACGCCCGGCCCCATCGCCTCGAAGAAGCTCATCTTGAGCTCGAGCGTCGGCACGGCCACGGCCATCTTGCCCTTGGCGATGGCGGCATGCGCCATCGAGGTGTCGATCATGCCGGTCAGGAAGCCGCCTTGGCAGATCTTGCCGTTGGAGTGGCAGAAGGCCGGCACGATCTCGAAGCGGAAGCGGGCGATGCCGCGTTCGGAGTCGATCTCGACCAGCCGGCCGTTCAGCGTCTTGACCGCCTCGGGCGGCCTCGACGTCAGGATGTGCAGGATATCGGCATCGGTCAGGGACTCGGCGGCGACATGGGCGAAATCGGGATGGGCGGAGGTCATTGCTTCCTTTATAGCGGGCTTTCATGAGCTTCAAAGTCCGCATCGCGTCCGCCGACCGCACCATCGACGTGCCGACAGGCGAGACCATCCTCGACGCCGCACTCGAGGCCGGCATCGGCTATCCGTTCGGCTGCCAGTCGGGCAACTGCGGCGCCTGCAAGTCGCATCTGCTGAAGGGCGAGGTCTCGATGGAGGGCTACTCCGACTTCGCCCTCTCCGACGAGGAAAAGACGAGCGGCCTGATCCTCGCCTGCCGCGCCGCACCCAACGCGGACTGCGAAGTCGCCTGGCTCCAGGAGGAAGACGACCAGGTCATCCATCCCCGCCAGGTGCTCGCGACCCGGGTGCTTTCGCTCGACGACGCCACGCACGACATCAAGCGCGTGCGGCTGGAGGTCGTGTCCGGCGAGCCGTTCTATTTCTCCGCAGGTCAGTTCGTGTCGGTCTCGTTCGAAGGCTGCGCGCCGCGCGACTATTCGATGGCCAACGTGCCGGGCGATCCCGTTCTGGAATTCCATATTCGCCTCGGCCAGGCGGCCACGACCAGCGCCTATGTCTTCACGACACTCAAGGTCGGCGATCCCGTGCTCGTCGAAGGGCCGTTCGGCGCCTCGCACCTGCGCGAGGCGCACCGCGGACCGATCATCGCGGTCGCCGGCGGCTCGGGCATGGCGCCGATGAAGTCGATCGTCGAACGTGCGCTGGCGCTCGGCATGCCGCAGCACATCTATTTCTATTTCGGCGTCCGCGCCGAGCGCGACCTCTACCTGCACGATCACTTCGCCGATCTCGCGAAGAAGCACCCGACGCTTCACTTCATCCCGGTCCTGAGCGAAGGCGATGGCATCGCGCGGCGCTGCGGTCTCGTGCACGAAGCCGTCGCCGCCGACTGGGACGAGTTCGATGGCTGCAAGGCCTATCTCGCCGGCCCGCCGGCCATGGTCGAGGCCGCCACGAAGCTCCTGGAACAGCGCGATATGCGGCGGCTCGATATCCATGCCGACGCTTTCTATACGGCAGCCGAAATGGCGCAGGCGGGAAAGAAGACGGGGGCGGAATTGTGATCGAACGCAAGACAGGCAAGCTGAAGCGGCCCTTCGGCAATCTCCACTACGAAGTGACGGGCAGCGGCCCCGCCCTGCTCTTTGCCCACGGGCTGGGCGGCAACCAGATGAGCTGGTGGCAGCAGGTCGCGCACTTCTCCCCTCACTATACTTGCGTCGCCTTCGCCCATCGCGGCTTCGCGCCGTCCGATGCGATGACCGGCGGCCCCGATCCAGCAGACTATGCGGGCGACCTCGCAGCCCTGATCGACACGCTGGGCTTTGCCGACGTGCGGCTGGTCGGCCAGTCGATGGGCGGCTGGACGATGCTCGAATATGCGCTCGCCCATCCCGCGAATGTGAAGGCGCTGGTGCTGAGTTCGACCTCGGGCACGATCGACCGGCGCGCCGCCGATCCGTCGGGC
Organism: Enhydrobacter aerosaccus; assembly: GCA_903915535.1. Lineage (GTDB taxonomy): Bacteria > Pseudomonadota > Alphaproteobacteria > Reyranellales > Reyranellaceae > Reyranella > Reyranella aerosaccus_C. The sequence goes on along the minus strand of CAIWTJ010000043.1, from coordinate 9,842 downwards.
GGCAAGGACTACGACGCGTGGTTCGCCAGGGCCGAAGCCGCCAACAAGGACGGCTTTGCCAAGGGCATCCATCCCGCGATCGGCGCCAAGGGCGCAGCGCGTTCGCCCGCCCTCCATCTCCTGTACCGCAGCATCGACGAGATGGCGGGCACGCTCGACAAGGAAAAACTGCGCGCGGGCCTGCGGCGCACGGCGACGCGGCGTCTTGCCGATCTCGCGGCTTTTCCCGTGCCCACGCTGTTGATCGCGGGCGCCGACGACACGGTGTTCCCGCCGTTCCTGTCGGCGGCGATCGCGGCGAAGCTTCCGCACGGCGAAGCGGAGATGCTTCCCGGCGCGGGCCACTCGCCATACTTCGATCACGCCGCTACGTTCAACAAACTGGTGGAGGCGTTCCTCGCTCGCCATCGTTGAGGAGAGAGATCGGTGTCGAAGGAAAATCCGCGTATCGCCGTGCTGGGCTTCGCCATCGAGTGCAATCGCTTCTCGCCAATAGCAACGGCGCAGGACTTCGAGGACGACGTCGATATCCGCGGCAACCGGATCATCACCGAGAGCCGCTCGGCCGCCTCGATCACCCTGCCCGACCTGCCCGGCTTCTTCTCCGTTATGGACGCGACCGGCCCGTGGACGCCGGTGCCGATCCGCGTGGCGCAGGCGCAGCCCAACGGTCCGGTGGAAGAGCAGTTCTTCAAGGGGTTCCTGGCCGAAGTGTCGGCCGGCCTGAAATCCGTCCTCCCACTCGACGGCGTGTTCGTCTCCTGCCATGGCGCGGCCTTGGCCGAGGGTACCGACGATCCCGATGGCGATCTGTTCGAAATCATCCGCTCGACCGTCGGCCCCGATGTACCGGTGGTCGCGGTGTTCGACCTGCATGCGAACGTCTCGCGCCGAATGACCGACAACCTCTCGGTCTTCGTCGGATACCTCCAGAACCCGCACAACGACATCCGGGAGCGCGGCGAAGAAGCGGCCCGACACCTGCGTGAATGCCTCACGGGAGCAAGGACAGCGGTCACGATGGTAAAGGTGCCGATCGTGTCGCCGCCGATCGCGCTGCTGACTGCGCAGGGGCCCTACGCCGATCTGATCAATTACGGACAGACGAAAGTGGGCGGCGATATCGTGAATGTCTCGGTGATGGCAGGCTTCGCCTACGCCGACTCGCCCAAGAATGGGCTCACCGCCGTCGTGACGGCACGCAACGGCAAGCGCGAGGCGGCGGCCGAGTTGTCGCTCGACATCGCCCGGCGCGCCTGGGGCATGCGCGAACGCTTCAAGAAAGAAATGATGAAGCTCGACGATGCCGTGCAGTTCGCCGTCACCGTGGGCCGAGACGCACGGCACAAGCCGATCATCCTCGCCGATTGCGCCGACAACCCGGGCGGCGGCGCACGCGGCAACACGACCTATCTCCTCCGCGCGCTGAAGGAAGCAAACGCACAAGGCGTCGTGATCGGCGTGTTCAACGATGCGGCTTTGGCCGCCGAGGCGCACAGGCTCGGCGAAGGCGCGACGTTCACCGCACACTTCAACACTCAGGAGAAACACGAGTTCTCGAAACCCTTTACTTGCGAGGCGAAGGTGCTGAAGCTAACCGATGGCACGTACATCGGGCGGCGCGGCGTGCTGAAGGGCGTCTCGGCCGACATGGGTCCATCCGCGCTGCTCGATCTCGGCGGCATACGGCTGGTCGTCATCACGATCCGCTGCCAGTGCATGGATCCGCAGCAACTCGAGACGTTCGGCATCGACATCGCCACGGCGCGCACCGTCGTGGTCAAGAGCCGCGGCCATTTCCGCGGCGGGTTCGACGAATTCTTCGCGCCCGAACAGATCTACGAAGTCGATTGCCCGGGCCTCACCTCGCCCATCCTCAAGAACTTCAACTGGTCCAAACTGCCGCGCCCGGTCTATCCCCTGGACGAGCACACCACCTGGACGCCGCCCGCCACCGTCTGATGGAGATCGCCATGAAGCGCCGTACGCTCCTTGCCGCCGCGCCACTCCTGTTGGCGGGCCCCGCAGTGGCTCAAGCCAGTCCCAAGACCCTGCGCGTGGTCATGCAGTCCGACCTCAAGATCATCGATCCGGTCTGGACCACGGCCTATATCGTGCGCAACCACGGCTTCCTGATCTACGACCAGCTCTTCGCGCTCGACGAAAAGCTCCGGCCGCAGCCGCAGATGGTCGACAGCTGGAAGATGAGCGACGACAAGCTCACCTGGACCTTCACCCTGCGCGACGGCCTCAAGTGGCACGACGGGGCGCCGGTCACCACTGCCGATGTCATCCCCTCGATCAAGCGCTGGACCGACAAGGACGTGGTCGGCGGCGTCTTCGCCAAGTTCATCAAGGAGATGAAGGCGATCGACGACAAGACTTTCGAAATCGCGCTCAAGGAGCCGTTCGGGCTGATGCTGGCGTCGCTCGCGCGTTCGTCCTCGATTCCCCTCCTCATCATGCCCAAGCGCGTGGCCGAGCTGCCGGTCACCCAGCAGCTCACCGACACGACGGGCTCGGGCCCCTTCATCTTCAAGAAGGACGAGTGGAAGCCCGGCGAGAAGACGGTCTACGTCCGCAATCCGAATTACGTGCCGCGCAAGGAAGCGCCATCGGGCCTGGCTGGCGGCAAGGTCGCCAAACTCGACAGGATCGAGTGGATCTCGATTCCCGACGCCCAAACGGCGATCAGCGCCCTGCAGAAGGGCGAGATCGACATGATCGAGCAGCCCTCGCACGACCTGTTGCCCGAGATCCAGAAGGACAAGAACGTCGAGACGGTGATCCTCGATGAGCTCGGCGCGACTTTCATCCTGCGCTTCAACTGGAAGCAGCCGCCGTTCAACGACGTGCGCGTGCGGCGCGCCGCCGAATATGCCCTCAACCAGACCGACTTCATGAAGGCCGTGATCGGCGACCCGCGCTATTTCAAGCCCTGCAAGGCGATCTTCGGGTGCGGCACGCCTCTGGAGAGCCACGCCGGCTTCGACGGCATCCTCGAGTCGAACTTCGCCGAGTCGAAGAAGCTGCTGAAGGAAGCCGGCTACGACGGCACCCCCATCGTGCTGCTGCAGTCGACCGACCTCGCCGTGCTGACCAATCTCGCGCCCGTCGCCAAGACGCTGCTGGAACAGGGCGGATTCAAGGTCGACCTGCAGTCGATGGACTGGCAGACCGTCGTGAGCCGCCGCGCACGCAAGGACCCGATCGGCAAGGGCGGCTGGAACATCTCGCTGACGGCGGCGGCCGTCACCCTGCTGATCGATCCGATCAACAACCACTACTCCGAGGCGAGCGGCGACCGCGCCCAGTTCGGCTGGCCGCTCGACGAGGAGATCGAGAAGCTGCGCATGGACTTCGTGCGCGAGACCGACCCCAAGAAGCAGTACACGATCGCCGAGGCCGTCCAGAAACGCATGATGGATCTCGGCGTCACCGTGCCGCTCGGTCAATACACCCAGCCTCTGGCGCGGCGGCGCAGCGTCAGCGGCAACCTTGCGTCGCCCATAACGGTGTTCTGGAACGTCGATAAGAAGTAGCGGCGCGCCGCGCGAAATGCCAACCTCCGCCCAACAACGGACGGTCGTTCAGGCCGCCGACTTAGCGAGGGGAAACTCCATGACGAAAGCGTATTTTGCACGCTCGGCCGCTGTCCTGGCCGCCTGCCTGTCGTTTGCGGTGACTGTCGACGCCCAGGCCCAGGCCAAGCACTACAAATTCGCCTACGACCAGCCGGCCACGACCGGCTTCGGCGTCGCCGGCACCATCTTCTCCGACAAGCTGAAGGAACTCAGCAAGGGCACGATGCTGATCGACCAGTATCCGGGCGCCCAGCTCGGCCAGGAACCGCAGGTCCTGCAGCTCCTGAAGGCGGGCGACATCGAGTTCTGCATCACGTCGTCGGCAAATTCCTCGACCCTCTCGCCGCAGGCCGGCGTGATGTCGCTGCACTTCCTGTTCCGCTCGGAAGACCATCTCAAGAAGGCGATGGCCAATCCGGAAGTGGCCAAGGCGGCGCGCACCATGATCGAGGAGACCGTGCAGGGCGCGCACGTGATCGGCCTCGCCACGCTCGGCCTGCGCAACATGTACAGCAAGAAAGAAATCAAGAAGATCGACGACATCAAGGGTCTCAAGGTCCGCGTTCAGGCGACGGCGACCGAGGACACGATGTTCCCCGCCTACGGGGCGCAGACCGTGCACATGCCGTTCGGCAGCGTCTACACTTCCTTGCAGACCGGCGTCGTGGACGTGGCCGAGAACGGCGTGAACGTCTATCTCGTGAACAAGCACTATGAGGTGGCGCCCGTCATGTCGATGACGCAGCACGAGGCCAACAACAGCTTTGTGTGGGTGAGCGACAAGCTCTGGCAGACGCTCTCGGCCGAGCAGAAGGGCTGGGTCCAGGCCGCCGCCGACGAGGTGAACAAGACGGAGCCGGCCAAGGCGCTCGATCTCGAGACGCAGTCGGCCACCAAGCTGAAGGCACTGGGCGTCAAGATCGTCGACGTCGACAAGTCGGGCTTCCTCAAGGTCGCGCAGCCGATGCTCGAGAAGATGGCCAAGGACCTCGGCCCCCACGCCGCCAAGATTCAGCAGCTGATCTCCGCGATCCAGTAATGCAGGAAGCGCGCTCGCTGGTTCTCGACCGGCAACGGAACCTGAAGTGGCGGGCGCTCGATCCTCTTGAGTCCGTGCTGATGATGCTGTGCGGATTCACCCTGGCGGGCTTCTGCACGTCCGTGGTCTGCGACATCGTCACCCGCACCATCGGCGCACCGTGGCTGTGGCTGCAGGAGGTCACCTCGACCTTCTTCATCTACGGCATCTTCATCGGCGCGGCGGTGGCGACGCGGCGCAACGATCATCTCTTCCTGGCGGCGATCGGCGATTCGATGACCGGGCGGCCGCGGCTGGTCATCGAGTCCGCGATCCGTGTCGTCGTAATCGCCGTCGGTCTTTTCCTCGCGTGGTTCGGCTACATCAACTTCCTACGCGGCTTCTCGAGCTTCCGCATGCCGTCGATGACGCCGATCGCTTCGCTCTATGCCGCGATCCCGGTCAGCGGCGCCCTGATCGCCCTCTTCGCCTTCGAGCAGCTCGTCAACGGCTGGAAGAACGGCTTCGAGAAATCGGCCGATGACTCCGCGCAGGATGCGGCGAACTACCTATGAACAACGCGACCATCCTGCTGATCATGACGTCGCTGTTCCTGGTGTTCGGCTATCTCGGCGTACCAGTGGCGTTCTCGCTGACCGCAGGCGTGATCATCGGGGCCGCCTTCACCGATGTCACCTTCGCCGCAATCGTCCAGAAGATGTTCGACGGCGTGGACTCCGAGGCCCTGCTCGCCATCCCCTTCTTCCTGCTGGTCGGCGAATTGATGAGCTCGGCCAATGTCGTGCAGCGGGTCATCAACCTGTCGCTGACGCTGGTCGGCCACCTCAAGGGCGGCCTCAGCCAGGTCGTGGCCGTGTTCAGCATGTTCTTCTCGGAGATGTCCGGCTCGACCACCGCCGATGCCGCCGTGATGAGCCGCACGCTCGGTGTCTCGATGCGCAAGGAGGGATACGACCCGCCCTTCATCGCGGCCATCATCGCCTCCGCCTCGACCATCGCGGCCCTCGTCCCGCCCTCGATCACCGCCGTGGTCTATGGCGCGGTCGGCAATGTCTCGATCGCGGGCCTGTTCATGGCGGGTTTCCTGCCGGGCTTCATGATCGGCATCGGCCTGATGATCTACTGCTATTTCTTCGGACCGATCGGCATCCGCCGTCCGCGCGCAACCTTCGGCCAGATCGGCACCGCCGCCAAGGAATCGGCGCTGCCGCTGATGATCCCGGTGATCCTGCTGGGCGGCATCCTGACCGGCTGGTTCACGCCCACCGAGGCCGGCGTCGTGGCCGTGTGCTGGATCCTGTTCGTGGTCGTCCCGCTGCTCAATCCGCGGCATATCCGCAAGCTGCCGCACGACTTCTGCACCGCCGGATTGATCTATTCGCTGCCGCTGATCACCATCGCCGCCGCCACCGCGTTCGGCTGGATGCTGGCCTACCTGCGCGGCGCCATCGTGATCTCGGACTGGATCACCTCGATGGCCGGCAGCGACCCGCACCTGATCATGCTGCTGCTGGTGCTGCTGTTCACCATCGTCGGCGACTTCATCGAGCCGGTGCCCACGATCATCATCTTCATGCCGCTGGTGAATTCGTTGACCGAAGCCGGCAGCATCAACCCGGTGCACATGGGCGTGGTTCTGATCGTGACTCTCGCCTTCGGCCTGATCACGCCGCCCTATGGCCTCGTGTTGCTGATGACCTCCAAATTCGTCGGCGTGCCGTTCTCGCGCGCCTTGAAAGCCGCGCTGCCGATCTACGTCGTGTTCCTGACCACGATCGTCTTCACGATCTTCGTGCCGAGCGCGGTGCTGTGGCTGCCGAAGCAGGTGATGCCGCAAGCCGTCGGCTGCTTCCAGAACCCCAGCGGCCAGGGCTACATCTGTCCGCCGTAGCTATCCGTCGGGGTTACTTGTCGGGCAGCGGGATGAATTCCTTGTCACCCGGCACCTTGGCGAAGCGGCCTTCCTTCCAGTCGGCCTTGGCCTGCTCGATGCGTTCCGTGGACGAGGACACGAAGTTCCACCAGATGTGACGCGGACCGTCGAGCGGCGCGCCGCCCAGCAGCATGAGCTTGGCGCCAGCCGTCCCGGCCAGCACGTCGACCGGCATTCCGGCCGTGAGCACGGCGAGATCGCCGACGCCCAGCTGGCGATCTCCGATCATCACGGTCCCCTCGGAGACATAGACGCCGCGCTCGGCATGCTCGGGCGTGACGGCGATCTTGGCTGCCGCCGCCATCTCCACGCCGACGTAAAAGATCGGCGAGAAGTGGGTCGTGGGTGCCGTGCGCCCAGCATAGGTACCGACGATCAGCCGCAACGACGCGCCGCCTTCACTCCACGCCGGCAGCTTCGCCGCCTCGACATGCTCGAACGCCGGCGCCGTCTCTTCATGTGCCTTGGGCAGCGCCACCCAGGTCTGGACGCCGTGCATCGTGAAGCCGGTGCGCTTCATCTCGGGCTCCGTGCGCTCGGAGTGCGCGATGCCGCTGCCGGCTGTCATCCAGTTCACATCACCCGGACGGATCGCCTGGGCGTAGCCCAGGCTGTCGCGATGGAAGATGCCGCCGTCGAACAGATAGGTCACGGTGGCGAGGCCGATGTGCGGATGGGGCCGAACCTCCATGCCGTCGCCGCCCGGCGGAATCACCATGGGCCCGAAGTGATCCAGGAAGACGAACGGGCCGACCATGCGGCGCCTCACGCTCGGCAGCACGCGGCGGACGGCGAAACCCGGTCCCAGGTCGTGGGAACGGCCCTGAATCAGTACCTCGATCGGATCAGTCATGGATCGGAACCTCCCACATCGTTCTTCGCATCGCAGCAAACGCGACACTCTGCCCGGACTTCTTTTCCACAATTGGCTGCAGGATGAAGCGATATTTCATTTTATTACAACGAGTTAAGACCCCTCGGCCAACTGTGGCATTTTTGCAACTTTTTAATGGACTCATGCAACCTCGGTCGGCAGTATCGTCCGCGAGGCAAAAATAAAGGGTTTCACCAAGGGGAGTTGGTGAAAACACCGATGCCTCAAGCGTCTGAGTATCCGTGAAATGGAGCGGGAGAGGCTAAATGGTGGGCACGACGACGCGCGAAGGGCGCGCCGAGCGGGGGCGGTTTTTTAACGTCGTTGCAACGGTAGTTTTGGCTCTTTCGACGGTGCAGTTCGTGGCGATTGCGGACGCGTCCGCGCAGGTGACCAAGGTTCCCGCCAAGAAGATCACCAAAGTCGTTCCCAAGGCCGCCGCCAAGCCGGCCCCGGCCGAGACCCAGGAAGCCGATCAACTGAACGCCAAGTGGCTCGCCGAGCATAATGCCGCCGAGGCTGCTGCTCCTGCGGCCGCTGCCACGCCGTCGGTTGCTCCGGCACCTGTCGTCGCCGCAGCGCCGGTTGCTCCCGTCGCAGGCGAGGAAGACAAGTACCTGCCGGGCATGAGCCCCAATCTGCCCGTCGCCAGCGGCCTGCACGCCGTGGTCCCGGGATCGGTCTCGCTGGTCAAGGCGACCAGCACCGCCGCCTTCAGCAGCATTCCCGGCGGCTCGAGCCTCGCCAGCTACAAGGAAGTTTCCCAGGCTTTCTCGGGCTTCGGACCGGCCGGCCCCAAGGTCGAGATGATCAAGGGCCAGACCACCGACGGTACGACGCGCCTGCTGTTCGCCTCGATCGGCGACGGCAAGGCCAAGCAGTCTTACTGGTGGTACGCGCCCAGCGACCAGCCCGAGGGCTGGTACGACGACAAGGGTTCGCGTCTGGGCGGCACGGTCCTCGCCGAGCCCAAGCCCGACTCGCGCATCTCCTCGCCGTTCGGCAACCGCCGCTACTACGGCCGCGCCACGAGCACCGCGTTCCACAACGGCATCGACTTCGAAGGCAAGGTCGGCGAGCCGATCCATGCCGCCGCCGACGGCGTCGTGAACCACGCCAATTGGTATTACAACTACGGCCGCACGGTTAAGATCTCTCACGCCGACAATTTCGAGACGCTGTACGCCCACATGTCGCGCATCGCGCCGGGCATGACGCCGGGCACCACTGTCCACAAGGGCGACATCATCGGCTATGTCGGCTCGACCGGCCGCTCGACCGGTCCGCATCTGCACTTCTCCACGATCGTGAACGGCCAGTTCGTCGATCCGGCGCAGTACATGTCCGCGGACGGCAACGGCCAGCTCGACGCCCAGTCGCTGGTCTCGTTCCGCCAGTGGCAGCAGGATATTCGGACGGCCACCTCCCAGGCGAAGAAGCCCGCGAGCAGCTCCTACACGCCGCCGACCGGCCTGCAGAGCGGCGCCGAGCAGCAGGCCCCGGCGCCGTGGAGCACCAATCCGTTCGGCCCGAAGAGCGCAACCTCGGGTCTCGGCAAACTCTAAACGCCGCTGGTCGGCCGGTCGGAGCCACACTTTGACGTTTGGAAAATTCATCGCCGGCGGAGCCATGCTTGTCGCGCTGACCGCGATGTCGGGCGGCGCCCAGGCCGGCAAGGACCTAGACGCCATTAAGGCGCGCGGCTCGCTGATCTGCGGCATTGCCGCCAACGGGCTCGCGGGCTTCATGGTCGTCGACAGCCAGGGCAAGTGGACCGGCCTCGACGTCGATGTCTGCCGCGCCGTCTCCGCCGCCATCTTCGGCGACGCGGAGAAAGTGAAATACGTTCCGGTGAGCGGCCAGCAGCGTTTTACCGCGCTGCAGTCGGGCGAAGTCGACATGCTGTCGAACAACACCACGGCGACGCTGAGCCGCGACACGTCGCTCGGCCTCGATTTCACCGCCGTCACCTACTATGACGGCCAGGGCTTCCTGGTGAACAAGAAACTCGGCGTGAAGAGCGCCAAGGAGATCAACGGCGCCAGCGTCTGCGTGCCGTCGGGCAGCACGACCGAACTCAACCTCGCCGACTTCGCCCGCGCCAACAAGCTCACGATCAAGCCCGTCGTGATCGAGGACATGGACCAGATCCGCCAGGCCTTCTTCGCCGGCCGCTGCGACGTCTATACGGGCGACAGTTCGCGTCTCTATTCGACGCGCGCGGCGAACGTGCCGCCGCCGGCCAAACCCGAGGACTTCATCATCCTGCCCGAGATCATCTCCAAGGAGCCGCTGGCGCCGGCCGTGCGCCATGGCGACAACCAGTTCGCCGACATCGTGCGCTGGTCGCAGTATGCGATGATCGAGGCCGAGGAATACGACATCACGTCCAAGAACGTCGACGAGATGCTG
>CAIWTJ010000042.1 GCA_903915535.1 Enhydrobacter aerosaccus | reverse complement strand
TCGCAACGAGACGCTGGTCGTCGTGACCACGCTCGCGCACGATCTCGAGAACGATCCCGACATCCTGGCGATGGTCGCCACGTCGGCCGCGCTCACGATCTCGGGCGTGCCGTTCATGGGCCCGATCGGCGCCGCGCGCGTGGGCTACCTCGACGGCAAGTACGTCGTGAACCCGACCTTGGCGCAGCTCGAGACCAGCACGCTGGATCTCGTCGTCGCCGGCACCAAGGAAGGCGTGCTGATGGTGGAGTCGGAAGCGCAGGAGCTCTCCGAAGAGACGATGCTGGGCGCCGTCATGGAGGCCCATCGTTCGTTCCAGCCGGTGATCGACGCGATCATCTCGCTGGCCGAGCATGCCGCCAAGGATCCGCTGCCGCTCACCGATCCGTCGGAAGCGTCGAAGACCGTGGCTGCCAAGCTCAAGACCGACATGCGTGCCCGCCTCGTCGACGCCTTCGCCGAGACGCAGAAGCAGGCCCGCCAGGCCAAGATCTCGGCCGTGAAGACCGATGCCAAGAAGCTGTTCGAAGGCGACGAGGCCGCCACGGCCGCGTTCGGCGAGCAGTTCGGCAACCTCGAGGCCGACGTCGTGCGTACCGCCATTCTCGACACCGGCAAGCGCATCGACGGCCGCGACACCAAGACCGTCCGCCCGATCGTGGCGGAAGTGGGCGTGCTGCCGCGCGCCCACGGCTCGGCGCTGTTCACCCGCGGCGAGACACAGGCCCTTGTCGTTGCCACGCTCGGCACCGGCCAGGACGAGCAGATCATCGACGCGCTCGAGGGCGAGTACCGCGAAAACTTCATGCTGCACTACAACTTCCCTCCGTACTCGGTGGGTGAAGTGCGCCGCATGGGGTCGCCCGGCCGCCGCGAGATCGGCCATGGCAAGCTCGCGTTCCGCGCGCTGCGCCCGATGCTGCCGTCGAAAGAAAAATTCCCGTACACGATCCGCATCGTGTCGGAGATCACCGAGTCGAACGGCTCTTCGTCGATGGCCACGGTCTGCGGCGGCTCGCTGTCGCTGATGGACGCGGGCGTTCCGATGGAGCGTCCGGTTGCCGGCATCGCCATGGGCCTGATCAAGGAAGGCGAGCGCTTCGCCGTCCTGTCGGACATCCTGGGGGACGAGGATCATCTCGGCGACATGGACTTCAAGGTCGCAGGCACCGAGCGCGGCATCACCTCGCTGCAGATGGACATCAAGATCACTTCCATTACGGAAGAGATCATGAAGGTCGCTCTTGGCCAGGCGAAGGACGGCCGCATCCACATCCTGGGCGAAATGGCCAAGGGTCTGGGCGGCGCGCGTGAGGGCGTCGCAGCGACCGCGCCGCGCATCACGCAGTTCCAGATTCCCAAGGACAAGATCCGTGAAGTGATCGGCACCGGCGGCAAGGTGATCCGCGAGATCACCGAGCAGACCGGCACCAAGATCGACATCGAGGACGACGGCACGATCAAGGTCGCGGCGGTGGACGCCGAGGCCGGCCAGCGCGCCATCGACTGGATCAAGGGCATCGTTGCCGAGCCGGAAATCGGCGTGATCTACAACGGCAAGGTCGTGAAGACTGTCGAGTTCGGCGCCTTCGTGAACTTCCTGGGCGCGCGCGACGGTCTCGTGCACATCTCCGAGCTGGCGCCGCGTCGCGTCGCCAAGGTCACCGACGTCGTCAAGGAAGGCGACCCGGTGAAGGTCAAGGTCCTGGGCGTCGACGATCGCGGCAAGGTCCGCCTCAGCGTAAAGGCCGTCGACCAGGTCACCGGCGAGGACATCTCGAACAAGCCGCAGCCCGCCGAAGCGCCTGCCGGCGAGTAGTCGTCGAGATACTGAAATGAAGAACGGCGGCCTGCCCTGTTGAGGGGGAGGCCGCCGTTTTTTATTGCTCGCCGCTTGGCGTCGGCACCGCGGTGCCATCGGGCGGCAGGCCGATCGCGTGATAGCCGGCGTCGACGAAATGCACCGTGCCGGTGACGCCGGCACTGAGATCCGAAAGATAGTAGAGCGCGGCGCCGCCCACGTCCGTCAACTCGACGTTGCGGCGCAGCGGCGAGGCCTCGCGCGAGACGCGGTAGACGTAGCGCGCGCCGCCGATCACCGCGCCCGCGAGCGTGCGCATCGGGCCGGCCGAGATCGCGTTCACGCGCACGCCCTGCGGGCCGAGGTCGGCCGCGAGATAGCGGACACTGGCCTCGAGCGCGGCCTTGGCGACGCCCATCACGTTGTAGGACGGCATGACGCGCGTGGCGCCTTCGTAGGTGAGCGTGATCAGGCTGCCGCCCTCGGTCATCAGCGGCAGCGCCAGCCGCGCGATCTCGGTGAAGGAGTAGCAGGAGATGGTGAGGCTGCGCTGGAAGTTGGCGCGGCTGGTGTCGACGTAGCGGCCCTTCAGCTCTTCCTTGTCGGAGAAGGCGATCGAATGAACCACGAAGTCGAGCCGGCCCCATTCCTTCTGCAGGCGCTCGAACAGGCTCTGCAGGCTCTGCTCGTTCTCGACATCGACTTCCTGGACGATCCTGGAACCGAGCTTCTCGACCATCGGAATCACGCGCTTGCCGAAGGCGCCACCCTGGTAAGTGAAGGCGAGTTCGGCGCCCGCGTCGTGCAGGGCCTGGGCGATGCCCCAGGCGATCGAGTGATTGTTGGCCACGCCCATCACAAGGCCGCGCTTGCCGGCCATCAGCTTCGAAACGTCAGGGAGGGGCATGGGGCCTTTGCTTAGTTGTCGTAGCGAGAGAACAGCAGGCAGGCGTTGGTACCGCCGAAGCCGAAGCTGTTCGACATCACCGTGTTCAGCTTGGCGTTGTCGATGCGCTGGCGCGCGATCGGATAGTCCGCGGCGCCGGGATCGATGTTCTCGATGTTGATCGAGGGCGCCACGAAATCGTCCTTCATCATCAGGAGCGAATAGATCGCCTCGTGCGCGCCGGTCGCGCCCTGGCTGTGGCCGGTCATCGACTTGGTCGAGCTCACGGTTGGCAGCTTGTCGCCGAACACCTTGCGGATCGCGTCGAGTTCGGTGATGTCGCCGACCGGCGTCGCCGTGCCGTGCGTGTTGATATAGTCGACCGGCGCATTGCGCCGCGCGCCGTTGGGGAAGCCCGCCACCGCGAGCTTCATGCAGCGCAGCGCGCCTTCGCCCGAGGGAGCCACCATGTCCGCACCGTCCGACGTGGCGCCGTAGCCCGTGACTTCGGCGTAGATCCTGGCGCCACGCGCCTTGGCCGTTTCGAGCTCTTCCAGCACCACGATGCCGCCGCCGCCCGAGATCACGAAGCCGTCGCGATCCCTGTCGTAGGCACGGCTGGCGCGTTCCGGCGTGTCGTTGAACTTCGACGACATGGCGCCCATCGCGTCGAACAAGACCGAGAGCGTCCACTCGAGTTCCTCGCCGCCGCCCGCGAACATGCGGTCGGCCTTGCCGAGCTGGATGGTCTCGACGGCATTGCCGATGCAGTGCGCCGAGGTCGAGCAGGCCGAGCTGATCGAATAGCTGGGGCCCCTTATCTTGTAGGACGTGGCGAGGTTGGCCGAGACGGTGCTCGACATGGCGCGCGGCACCTGGAACGGACCCACGCGCTTGGGGCCCTTTTCCTTGGTAGTGAGGGCCGCCTGAACGATTGCGCCGGTGGTCGGACCGCCCGAGCCGGCGACGACGCCGGTGCGGTCGTTCGAGACTTCGGCGTCGCTGAGCCCTGCGTCGGCGATGGCTTCCTTCATGGCGAGATAGGCGTAGGCCGCGCCATTGCCCATGAAGCGCATCAGGCGGCGGTCGACCAGTTCCTCGACGTTGAGCTTGAGTGTGCCCGCGACCTGGCTGCGGAAGCCCAGCTCGCGATACTGCGGCACGAATTCGATGCCGGATTTTCCCGCCTTCAGCGACGCCGTGACCTCGGCGGCATTGTTGCCGATCGAGGAAACGACACCGAGGCCGGTGACGACGACACGTTTCATGGGATCAGGCCGCCGCGCCGGCGGGCACGGCGTCCTTGGCCAGACCGACCTTCATGTCGAGCGCCTCATAGGCCGGAACGCCGTCGGCGGTGACGAAGCCGTCGGCCACGCCCATCACGAGGCGGCGCAGGATCACGCGCTTCATATGGACGTGATAGGTGAGCTTCTTGACGGTCGGCACGATCATGCTGGTGAGCTTTACTTCGCCGACACCCAGCGCCCGGCCGCGGCCTTGCGCCTTCATCCAGCCGAGGAAGAAGCCCGTCATCTGCCACAGCGCGTCGAGGCCCAGGCAGCCCGGCATCACCGGATCGCCCTTGAAGTGACAGGGGAAGAACCACAGGTCGGGTTTCACGTCGAGCTCGGCCACGATCTCGCCCTTGCCGTATTTGCCGCCGGTTTCGTCGATCTTGGTGATGCGGTCGAACATCAGCATCGGCGGCAGCGGCAGTTGCGCGTTGCCCGGTCCGAACAGGTGGCCCTTGGCGCACTCGATCAGGTCTTCGAAAGTAAAACTGTTCTTCCTGTCGCTCACTCGCTCACCGTCTTTGGCCGCCCGGACGGCCGTTTAAACATGGGGAGAAGCAGAATAGGGAGCGCCGCCGCGATGCGCAAACCGGCGAATCGGCCCGATTCGGCCCTTTCCAGCCGTCCTTCCAGACCCTACATATGGGACACGTCATGTCCGGTGCAACCAGTCCCGATCTTGCCGCCCGCCTGCGTAGCGCGGGCCTGCGCCCGACCCGCCAGCGGGTTGCGCTGGCGCGCGCCCTGTTCGAGCGCGAGCATCATCACGTGACTGCCGAGAGTCTGCACGCCGAGGCGAAAGCCGCGCGAAACCCCGTTTCGCTGGCGACCGTCTACAATACGCTGAACCAGTTCCGCGATGCCGGTCTGCTGCGCGAAGTCGTGGTGGCGCCGGGCCGGTCCTACTTCGACACCAATACCGGCCATCATCACCATTTCTATGTCGAGACCGACGGCGAGCTGCACGATTTCCCGTCCGACAAGGTGACGATCGAAGGCCTGCCGGTGCCGCCCAAGGGCACGAAACTTTCGCGTGTCGACGTCATCGTGCGGGTCCGTCGCTAAAGGCCCTAAAAGCCTTTCCAGTTGCGAATCGTTTGCAGTTTTAGAATTGTTCTAAACTGCTTGACTGCCTGTCACGCCTCCCCAATATTCGCGCTGTAAACACGTTTGCGTTTGCGGAAGGCAAGGGAGAAGGACGATGGCAAATCTCAAGGGATCGAAGACCGAAGGCAACCTGAAGGCAGCGTTCGCCGGCGAAAGCCAGGCCAACCGCCGGTACCTCTATTTCGCACAAAAGGCCGACGTCGAAGGCTACAACGATGTCGCCGTCGTGTTCCGCTCGACCGCCGAAGGCGAAACCGGCCATGCGCACGGCCATCTCGAGTTCCTCGAGGTGAGCGGCGATCCGGCGACCGGCCTGCCGATCGGCCCGACCGACAACAACCTCAAGGCCGCGATCGCAGGCGAGACGCACGAGTACACCGACATGTACCCGGGCATGGCCCGCACGGCGCGCGAAGAAGGCTTCGGCGAGATCGCCGACTGGTTCGAGACGCTGGCCAAGGCGGAAAAGAGCCACGCCGGCCGCTTCCAGAAGGCCCTCGACACGATGGCCTGAGGCCATCTGGTTTTCGAAAGGGGACCCGCGAGGGTCCCCTTTTTCGTCTCAACACCACCACCCAAGAAGCTGAAGCACCATGCGCGAAGGCAGTCTCGACGCTCCCGTCCGTTTTCCTCTCGGCTGGCAGGAACCCTGGTTCTGGGACGAAGCCGCCCTCGAAAAGGAAATGGAGCGCGTCTTCGACATCTGCCACGGCTGCCGCCGCTGCTTCAATCTGTGCGATTCCTTCCCGCGGCTGTTCGACCTGATCGACAACGGTCCGACCGGCGAACTGGATGGCGTGCCGAAGGAAAAATACGCCGAGGTCGAGGAAGCCTGCACGCTCTGCGACATGTGCTTCATGACCAAGTGCCCCTATGTGCCGCCGCACGAGTGGGCGCTGGATTTCCCTCACCTCATGCTGCGTCACCGCGCCGTGCAGGCGCGCAAGAATGGCATTGGCTTCGTCGAGGGTGAGCTCGCCGACACCGACAAGGCGGGCCGCCTCGGCACCTTCGTGGCGCCGCTGATGAACTGGGCGACCGACGAGCGCAACAAGCCGCTGCGCAGGTCGATCGAGAAATTCACCGGTATCCATCACGGCGCGCGCCTGCCCAAGCAGGCCAGCGAAACGTTCGAGAGGATGGCCGCGCGCGACACCGCCGTGCTGAACGAAGCAGCCCCCGCCCACGGCAAACGCAAGGCCGTGCTTTACGCCACCTGCTTCGTGAACTTTCATGCGACCGATATCGGCGCGGCCACGCGCGCCGTGCTGGCGAAGAACGGCGTCGAGACCGAGGTGCTGCATCCCGCCTGCTGCGGCATGCCCAAGCTCGAGTTGGGTGACATCGACGCGGTCGCCGCCGCGGCGAAGAAGGTCTCGGACGAGCTGCTGCCATGGGTCGAGAAGGGCTACGACATTGTGGCGCTGACGCCGTCCTGCGCGCTGATGCTGAAGTTCGAATGGCCGCTGGTCCTGCCCAAGGACCCGGCGATCACCAAGCTGTCGCAGGCGACGTTCGATCTCTCGGAATACGTCGTCGATATCGCCAAGAAGCAGGGCCTGGCCGAAGGGCTGCAGCCGGTCGAGGGCGGCATCTCCATGCACCTGGCCTGCCATGCACGGGCGCAGAACATGGGCCCGAAAGCCGCGGAAATGCTGCGCCTGATCCCCAAGACCCGCGTCGCCGTGATCGAGCGTTGCAGTGGCCATGGCGGCATCTGGGGGGCCCGCACCGAGAATTTCGACATCGCGGTCAAGGTCGGCAAGCCCGCGGCCCAGGCCGCTCTCAAGAACGACACCGCGCACGTGGCCTCCGAATGCCCGCTCGCGGCCGATCACCTGATGCAGGTGATGGAGATGGAAGCAGGCGTTACCAAGCCCAAGCCGTTCCGCGCCGATCATCCGATCGAGATTTTCGCGCGCGCCTATGGCTGGACCAAGGAGTGAATCGATGACCCCGCGCAAGATCGAGCCGTCGGTAATCCTGCCGCTGGCCGTGTATTCCACGCAGCGCGCGGAGCGCCGGACGCGCATGTCCGATCTCAAGAAGAACCGCCGTCTCGAGGTGGGTCCCTTCGCGACCTTCTACTTCGAATGCTACGAGACCATGCTGCACCAGGTGCAGGAGATGCTGTTCATCGAGAAGGGCGGCGACGCGCAGTTGCCCGACGAGCTGGCGGCCTACAATCCGCTGATCCCGCAAGGCGCCGAGCTGGTCGCCACGGTGATGTTCGAGATCGACGATCCCGTGCGCCGCGCACGCGCGCTGGGCATGCTGGGCGGCATCGAGCACAAGGCATTCATCCGGGTCGGCGACGAAAAGATCCACGGCGTCGCCGAGGGCGACCAGGAGCGCAGCCGTGAAGACGGCAAGGCGTCCTCGGTGCAGTTCATGCGCTTCCCGTTCACCGCGGCGCAGATCGCGGCGTTCAAGAGCGGCAAGGGCGATATCGTGGTGGGCTTCGAGCATCCGAACTACGCCCATATGGCGGTGATGCAGCCTGCCGTGCGCCAGGCCCTGGCCCAGGACTTCGCCTAGCGCGCCTGGCGCGTGCCGATCGGCAGCGTGAACGTCATGCTGTCGCCCGGAAGCGCCGCCGGCAGGGGCGGAAACGGCGAGGCCGCGCGGAAGGCAGCGATGATCCTGCCGTCATGCGCAGGGCTGCCGCTGGGGCGCGCCACCGAAACATCGAGAAGCCGGCCGTCGCGCGCGATGGTGAAACGGACGCCGACAACCAGGCGCAACTCGTCCTGGCTGCTGGGCGCGAAGATCTGCAGCGAGATCTTGTAGTTGACCTGCTGGAGATAGTAGTCGGCGGCGTCGTTGAGGGCGCGCGCGTCCGCCGGATTGACGAAGGGCGACGGCGGCGGTCCGGGATCGCGGCGTGTCGACGGCGGGGGCGCGCCGCGCGGGGGCAGGCGCGACAGCGGCGACGGCGCGATGCCGGTTTGCGGTGCCGGAGGCGGTGGCGTTTGCTGCGGCGGTTTGGGTTGCGGCTTGGGTTCCGGTTTCGGTTCTGGAGGGGGCGGTGCGGGCCTGGGAATGTCGCGTGACGTCACCGGCGCACTCGGGACCTCGACCGGGGGCAGTTCCTTCTCGAGGGGAGGAGGCGTCGGCGCCGGCGGGGGAGCGAGCGCCTGTTGCGGCGCTTCTGCCTTCTCGGGCGTGGGCTCTTCCACCTTCTCGACCGGCTTGGCTTCGGGCGCGGTTTCGCTGGGCTTGCCCGCGCCCTGGGTCTTCTCGCCGAGCGGCGCAGCGGGCGCCAGGCCGCGCATCGTGGGCGGCGGTGCCGGTTGAGGCTTTGCCGCGGGTGCGGGAGGCGGTGGTTTAGGCGTCTCGGGGGCGGGCTTCGGTTCCGGCGGCGGTGGGGGCGGCGCCTCCATCGTCACTTCGACGGCTTTTTCCTCGGCATCGTCGTCATGATGCAGCGGCGACGACCACCACAGCAGAAACGCCACGAGCACGTGCAGCAGCAGAGCGCCTATCGCCGCCGGCGGAGACATACGCTCGAAACGCGTGAAGGTAGCGCTGACTGCGTGGGCCACGATGGCGCCTTTTTACGTCCCGACGGACGCGGTGCCTAGTTTATCGGCTCGGACTTATAGACGCCCCAGATCTCGGTGCGGGTCACCCAGCCGCTCACGCCCTGCGCACTGATCCTGCACCAATCTCCCTGGCAGGAGCGGATTTCACCGGTTACTTCGGGTTCGAGCCTCGCCACGATCTCGGCGGCCGGCGAGGGCGTGCGGTAGACATTGGCTTCCTTGGACGAGACGACAAAACCGCGCTTGCCGGTCAGCAGGCCCTGGTAGACCCAGCCGCCCGCGCCCTGCCAGTCGCGGATTTTGCGGAAGTTCTCGTACTCCGCCACGATCTCGACCGGCATCATCTTGCGCTTGAACACCCAGTCGACCGGATAGCGCGGGCCGGGCCCCGTGCGCACGTTGACCTCATCCGACTTCAGCGAGGCAAAGCGCGGCAGCGGCAGGCCGGAGCCCTTGTGCACGTTCGCCGGGGTATCGGCCGCGAAAGCGGTGCCGCCGGCCCAGAAAGCGGCCAGAAGGCTCAACAAGAGGGGTCTGCTTTTCATTCGCCGGGGATATTACCTCAAATTGCAAAAAATGGCGACAAGTACATGAAAAGGTGGACCTTTTTACCGTTTCCGGCCGGGCAGTCTCAGGCTGGACAAGGCAGCGAAGGAATTGCTAATCGGACTCATGCCGCCAAGCGCCAAGAAAAAACCGTTGGTGATCGTCACCCGGAAACTGCCCGACGCCATCGAAACGCGGCTGATGGAGCTTTTCGAGACCCGGTTGAACGCCGACGACACGCCGATGACGACCACCCAGATGATCGAGGCGGTGAAGGCCGCCGACGTGCTGGTGCCCACGGTCACCGACCGGATCGACGCCAAGGTGCTGGCCCAGGCTGGCCCGAAGCTGAAGCTGATCGCTTCGTTCGGGACCGGCGTCGACCACATCGATCTCGACAACGCGCGCCAGCGCGGCATCACCATCACGAACACGCCGGGCGTGCTGACCGAGGACACCGCCGACATGTCGATGGCGCTGGTGCTCGCGACCGCGCGGCGCATGGGCGCGGGCGAGCGACTGGTGCGCGACGGCAAGTGGAAGGGCTGGAGCCCGACCTCGATGCTGGGCGCCCGGCTGCAGGGCAAGCGCATGGGCATCGTCGGCATGGGCCGCATCGGCAAGGCGCTGGCCCGCCGCGCCAAGGGCTTCGGCCTCGCCATCCACTATCACAACCGCAAGCGCGTCCATGACGAGATCGAGCGCGAACTCGATGCCACCTACTGGGAGAGCCTCGACCAGATGCTGGCGCGCATGGACATCGTATCGGTGAACTGCCCGCACACGCCCGCGACCTATCACCTGCTTTCGGCGCGGCGTCTCAAGCTGATGAAGCCCTCGGCCATCATCGTCAACACCGCGCGCGGCGAGGTGATCGACGAGAACGCCATGGTGCGCATGCTGAAGGCGGGCGAACTCGCCGGCGCGGGCCTCGACGTCTACGAGCACGAACCGCAGATCAATCCGAAGCTGCTGGAGTTCGACAACGTCGTGCTGCTGCCCCACATGGGCTCGGCCACGCTCGAGGGGCGTATCGAGATGGGCGAGAAGGTCCTGATCAACATCAAGACCTTCATCGACGGCCACAAGCCGCCGGACCGCGTTCTCGCAACCATGTTCTAGGCGGCTTCGGAGCCGCCGAGTCGGTCAGCCTTCCGGCGTCGGCAGGGTGCGGCCGCGTTCGAAGACGCTGCCGAACACGTCGCGGGTACAGCGGCCGACCTGGGCGCCGATCAAGATCGTGAGCGAGGTCCAGTACATCCACACCATGATGGCGGCGAAGCCCGCCGTCGCGCCGAAGGCCGACGTGAGGTTGGTGACTTCGAAGTAATAGACCAGCGCGCGGTTGCCGGCGGCGAACAGGGCCGAGTTCACCGCGCCGCTGGTCAGCGCGAATTTCCACGGTACGTAGGTGGCGGGCAGCCATTTGTAGATGATGGTGAAGAAGACGGTGAGGATGCCGTAGTGCGCGAAGCCCGAGATGGCGGGGCCGATCCATTCGCCCAGGATCGGAAACGCCTGCAGGGCGCCGGCGTACGCCGAGAGCACCACGCTGGTCACGATGACGGCGATCAGAAGCAGGCCCAGAGCCATCATCAGCACGAGCGCGAGCGCGCGCGACTTCAGGCTCTGGAGGACGGGGTGGATCTTGCGCGTGATGGCGCCGCGCCAGATCACGTTGATGCTGTCGTCGAGCTCCACGAAGACGCGGCTGCCGGTATAGAGCAGTACGCCTGCACCGATGATGGCCGCGATGCCGCCGCCGCGAAACAGGTCCTCCGAGGCATAGCGCTGGATGGTCTTGAGATGCTCGGGATCGACGATGGTGCCCAGCGCATCGAAGATCGCCTGTTGCGCGATCATCTTGCCGACGAAGGGCTCGGCGATCGTGATCGAGAAGATCATGATCGGGCCGAGCGCAAACATCGTGTAGAACGCCATGGCCGCCGCCGACGTCGACAACCGGTTGTCGAAGAAGCCGTAGAAAGATTCGAGTGCGATCTTCCAGAGGTTAGCGAACAGCGGCGGCAATACAGGCTCCGTTCAGAACAGCCGGACGCCGAGGCCCGCCAGGATCAGTTCTATCGACGCGAATGCGAGCACGAAGGCGCTCGCCACCGCGCCGATGACCCGTCCGCTCGGCACGAAGCCCAGCAGTCCGCCGGCGTGGCAGAGCCGCCCGACCGTGAGGATCACCGCGAGGATTGCCACGCTGCGATCGCCGTAGGGTCCATGCGTCAGCCAGATCAGCAGCAGGCAGATCGGCGCCCACTCGATCAGGTTGCCGTGTGCACGAATTGCAGTCTGCAAGTCCTTGTCGCCACCGTCGCCCAAAGAAACCCGCTTGGCGCCGCGCAGACGGGCGACCTTCAGTCCTAGAACGACCGTCAGCAGCCCCAGGATGCCGGCGCAGATGAAAAAGACTGTCATGATTGGCTCTCCTCCCCCTCGATTCGCGGGCAGTGTATGGCCATATTGGGCTCGAGGCCAAAATATAGGGAGCCGGACCATGTGGCAGATCCTGCGCAAGAAAGCCGAAATGCCGACCGCCGACAAAGCGCTTCCGGGCCGCGCCGCGCCCACCTTCGCGGTGCCCGCCGAGCATTACGTGAACCACAACCGCATCACCGCGCCGTTTCCGGCCGGTCTCGAGCAAGCGATGTTCGGGCTGGGCTGCTTCTGGGGCGCCGAGCGCATGTTCTGGAAAATCCCGGGGGTCTACTCGACCGCCGTCGGCTACGCCGCGGGCCTGACGCCCAATCCGACCTACGAGGAAGTCTGCTCGGGCTACACCGGCCATAACGAAGTCGTCATGGTGTGGTTCGATCCGAAGAAAACGTCCTATGAGGCGCTGCTGAAAGTTTTCTGGGAAGGCCACGATCCGACCCAGGGCATGCGCCAAGGCAACGACGTCGGCACGCAATATCGGTCCGGCATCTACACCTTCTCGCCCGAGCAGAAGGCGAAGGCCGAAGCGTCGAAGGCGATGTTTCAGAAGGAACTCGTCAAGAACCGCATGGGCGAAATCACGACCGAGATCATCGCCGCGCCGACGTTCTTCTACGCCGAGGACTATCATCAGCAGTATCTCGCCAAGAACCCCAACGGCTATTGCGGCCTGGGCGGCACGGGCGTGAGCTGCCCGATCGGATTGGGCGTCGCGGCCGAATAGCGTCGCGAAACACACGGAACAATTCCCGTCGGTCGTGAAATCGACGGGAAGCGCGGCGGGCGTATCTCCCGGGGCACAGACACTTCACCCCCCGAGGATTAGTTCCATGACTCCCGTTCAGATCAAGCTCGTGCAGGCCAGCTTCGCCAAGGTGGCGCCGATCGCCGCCACCGCCGCCGATCTTTTCTACGGCCGCCTGTTCGAGATCGCGCCGCACCTGCGCGAGATGTTTCCGGAAGACCTGACCGAGCAGAAGAAGAAGCTGATGGCCATGCTGGGCACCGTGGTGGCCGGCCTCGACCGGCTCGACGCGCTGATGCCGGCGGTGCGCGCACTCGGCCAAAGCCACGCGGACTACGGCGTCACCTCGGCGCACTTCGCGCCGGTCGGCGTGGCGCTGCTCTGGACCCTGAAGAAGGGCCTGGGCGACGACTTCACGCCGGAGGTGCGGGAAGCCTGGGCGACCGCCTACAGCGCGCTCAGCCAAGCCATGATCGCGGGCGCCAACCAGATGTCGCAGGCGGCGTAACTTACCGCGTCGTCAGCCCCGCTTCAGCGCGTCCGCCATCTTCTCGGCAATCATCACCGTCGTGAAATGCGTGTTGGCGCGCACGACGGTCGGCATCACCGATGCATCGATGACGCGCAAGCCGGTGCAGCCGATCACCTTGCACTCGGGATCGACGACCGATCGCGGATCGTCGGCCGCACCCATGCGGCAGGTGCCGCTCGCATGCTGGGCGTCCGAGCATTCGTCGAACATCCAGTCGTCGAGTTCCTCGGGAGTGAACGGCTTCTCGATCGAGCGGCCGCTGGAGCCATATTCCACGCCGGTCGAGATCGCGCGCACGGCAGGATGCCGGCAGATATCGATCATGCGCATCACGCCGTCGCGCAGGCGGATGAGGTCGCTCTCGTCGCTCAGCATGCGCTCGTCGACCCGCGGATCGATGGCCGCGTCACGCGTGGTGATGCGTACCGTGCCTTCGCTGAAGGCCTGGAAGGCCGACACGGCCATGCGGGCGCGCGCCGTGCCGCCGTCCTCGGCGGGCCGCAGGTTGCCTGCGATCATGATCATGTCGTTGGTGCCCGCGCCCGCCAGCTTCGAGGAATAGCGCACGCAGCAGTTGGTATGGCGGTGTGCCAGCGTGCTCACTTCTGCCTCCGGCTTGAGCGCGAGCATCAGGCTCAGGATCGGATGGTCGAGCAGGTGTTCGCCCACCGGCCGGTCGGCCACGACGTTGATACCAAGGCTCTTCAGCAGGGCCGCCGGGCCGACGCCGGAGCGTTGCAACACCGCAGGTGAATGGATGGCGCCGGCGCAGAGCAGCACTTCGCGGCGCGCCCGGACGCTCTTCTTCTCGCCGGCAATCGTGACGCTCACGCCGTTGGCATGGGCGCGGTTGCCCTCGAACGACAGCGTGTCGACAACAGCGTTACCGACGATGGTGAGGTTGGCGCGGCCGCGCGCCGGTTCGAGATATCCGTCGTTGGTCGAGATGCGCAGGCCATTGCGGCTGTTGATGGCGTAGGGCGAGGCGCCGGTGCCTTCGGGCGCGTTGTGGTCCTCGCACCAGCCGTAACCCAGGCCGATCGCGGCATCCTTCATCGCGCGGTCGGCGAAGCCCCAGGTCTCGACCGGCGCGCGATAGACCGGGATCGGGCCGCTGTCGCCGTGATAGGGCTTGTCGCCGAAGTTTACGTCGGTCTCGAGCTTGTTGAAGTAGGGCAGGACTTCGCTCCAACCCCAGCCCTTGGCACCGAGCGCCGCCCAATCCTCGTAGTCGTCGGGAATGCCGCGAATCGCGATCTGGCCGTTGATGGTCGAGCTGCCGCCGATCGCACGGCCGCGCCACAAGAGCTTCGGCTGCTGCCGCTCGGTGCGCCGCGCTAGGAGTTTGGGATAGCGGTAGTTGTCGTCGCCGATGGCGCGCAGCGGATTGGGGATGCGGATGTGCTCGGGCGTCTCGGCGGTGCGGAAGTCGCGGCCGGCCTCGAGCAGCAGTACGCGGATCGCGGGGTCTTCGCTGAGGCGCGCGGCCAGCACGGCGCCGGCCGAGCCGCCGCCCACGATGACGTAGTCGTAGTCGTCGTTCATCGCTCAGATGGCCTCGTTGCTGTGAAGCAACTTCTGCAGGGCATCGACGAAGCGATCGAGCTCCGCGTCCGTATTGTAGAGATGCACCGAGGCGCGCATCA
This sequence comes from Enhydrobacter aerosaccus, assembly GCA_903915535.1. Lineage (GTDB taxonomy): Bacteria > Pseudomonadota > Alphaproteobacteria > Reyranellales > Reyranellaceae > Reyranella > Reyranella aerosaccus_C. Next base: position 12,692 of record CAIWTJ010000042.1, on the reverse strand, counting down.
CGTTCAGCAGGCCGCGGCCCTTGAGGTCGAGACGGGAGGAGAATTGCGTCGAGACCGACACGTTGATCTTCTGTGCCCGCAGCACGGCCTTCAGCTCGAGATGGTCCTTGCCGGCAACGGCGAAGGTGACGATCGCGCCCTGCACCTCGCCGAGGTCGGTCAGGCTGACGCCCTTCACCTTCTTGAGCCGCGCGCGCAGCCCGTCGGCCAGCCGCTTCAGCTCGGCCCAGATCGGCTCCATGCCCAGTTCGTTGATCTGGTCGACCGCTTCCTTGAGGCCGAGCACGCCCGCGAAATAACGCTCCCAGTTCTCGAAACGCAGTGCGTTGGTGAAGGCGGTGTACTCGTTGTCGCCGGTCCATTTGGCGGCGTGGTTATCGAGAAAGATCGGCTCGATGCCCGCGGTGGTCTTCTGGCGCGCGTAAAGGAAGCCCGTGCCGCGCGGACCGCGCAGGTATTTGCGGCCGGTGGCCGACAGGAAATCGCAGCCGAGCTTGTTCACGTCGACGGGGAGCTGGCCCACCGACTGGCAGGCGTCGAGCAGGTAGAGAACGCCCGCCTTGTTGGCGATCTTGCCCACGGCCTCCGCAGGCTGCACCAGCCCCCCTTGCGTCGGGATGTGCGAGATCGAGATCAGCTTCGTGCGCTTGTCGATCGCCCGCTCGAGGGCAGAAAGATCGATCTGGCCGTGATTGTCGTCCGGCACGACCACCAGCTCGGCGCCGGTCTTCCTGGCGATCTGCAGGTAGGAGATGTAGTTTGAGGAATATTCGCTGACACAGGTCAGGATCTTGTCGCCCGGCTTGAAGTCGAGCGAATAGAAGGCGAGGTCCCAGGCGCGCGTGGCGTTCTCGACGAAGGCGATCTCGCCCGTGTCGGCGCCGATCAGTTTGGCGACGGAGGGGTAAAAGCCATTCAATTCGGCGCGCTTTTCATCGGCGGCCTCGTAGCCGCCGATGGTGGCCTCGAGCTTCAGATGATCGAGCGTGGCATCGAGGGTGCGCTGGCTGGGCAGGGAGGAGCCGGCGGCGTTGAGGTGCAGGACATGGGCGCAGCCGGGCGTTTCGGCGCGCAGTTTGGCAAGATCGAGGGTCATCCCTCTACTTTAGCATCAGCAGCTTCGGCAGCCAGAGCGAGAGATCGGGAATGTAGGTCACCAGCATCAGCACGAAAAACATCACGCCGTAGAACGGCCAGATGCGGCGCATCACCTGTTCGATGGTGACCTTGCCCACGGCGCAGCCCACGAACAGGATCGCGCCGACCGGCGGATGGCAGAGGCCGATGCCGAGATTCAGCATCATGATCATGCCGAAATGCACCGGATCGACGCCGAAGTTCATCATCACCGGCATCAGGATGGGCGTCGCGATCAGGATCGACGGCGCCATGTCGACCAGGCAGCCCATGATCAGCAGCAGGATGTTGATCAGGAACAGGAAGACATGCTTGTCGCTGGTGATGGTGAGGAAGAAGGCCGTGATCTTCCCCGGCATCTGCGTGAGCGCCATCACGTAGCCGACGCTGGACGCGCAGGCGATCAGGGTCATCACCATCGCCACGGTGCGCAGCGTGCGATGGACCAGCTGCGGCAGGTCGCGCCAGCGGTAGTCGCGGTAGACGAACATGGTGACGAGGAAGGACCACACGCAGGCCACCGCACCCGCCTCGATGGCGGTGAAGATGCCGCCCAGGATGCCGCCCAGGATGATCACCAGGGTGAACAGTCCCCACAGCGCCTCGCGCGTGACCTTGATCGCTTCCCTGGCTGGCATGCTGGTGCCGCGCGGATGGCCGTCGCGATAGGCGATCACCAGGCAGAGTACGATCAGCGAGAAGCCCAGCAGCAGGCCGGGCACCACGCCCGCCATGAACAGCGTGATGATCGAGATCGAGCCGCCGGTGGCGAGCGAGAAGATCACCGCGTTATGGCTGGGCGGCACCAGCAGCGCCTGCACCGAGGCGGTGATGGTGACGTTGGTCGCAAACACGCGCGGGAAGCCCGCCTTCTCCATCTGCGGGATCATCACCGAGCCCACGGCGGAGGTGTCGGCGACGGCGGAGCCCGAGATGCCGCTCAGGAACGTGGTCGCAAGCACGTTCACGACGGAGAGGCCGCCGCGCACGCGGGTGAAGCCCACCAGCACGTCGGCGAAGGCCACCATGCGGCGCGCCATGCCGCCTTCGGCCATGATCGCGCCCGCCAGCACGAAGAAGGGAATGGTGAGCATCGAGACCTTGCTCACGCCGTCGGAGATTTTGAGCATCACCGCTTCGAGCGGGATGCCGATCCACCAGGCGCCGGCGATCGCAGCCATCGCCAGCGCATAGGCGATCGGCACGCCGATGGCGAAGCAGAAGAACATGGTGAAGAGGAGAACGGCGATGTCCATGTCAGTGGAACCCGGCCGGTTCGTCGCTGGGCGGCTGGCCGATCAGCAGGCGCTCGATCACGAACAGCAGCAGGAAGACGCCGCCCACCGGGATCGGGAGATACGTGACGCCGACCGACAGGAAGGGGAAGTCGCCGATCGTGTTGTGCCAGGTCGCTTCCACTAGATTGGCGCCGTAATACGCCATGAACAGCGCCATCGCGCCCACGATCAGTTCCGCCAGGATGTTGCTCAGGCGCTGGCCCACGCCGGGCAGCAGCCCCGCGAAATAGCCGATGTTCATGTGCTGGCGGCGGCGGTAGCAGGCCGCCGCCCCGATGAAGGTGAGCATGATGGTGAGCAGCACTGCCGTGGGCTCGGGCCACGACGCCGCGCTGTTCAGCACGTAGCGCGTGAACACCGCCCACGGGATCACCGCCGAGATCAGGACGAAGGCCACTCCCGCCACGATGACGCAGAGCAGGTAGAGCCCGTCCATCGCGCGGCGCAGCGCCGCCGCCATGTCAGGTCACCGCCTGGATGCGTTTCACCATCTCGGCGTACTTGGGCCCGTACTTGTCCCACACCGGCTTCACCGCGTCCTGGAACGCCTTCTTGTCGGCAATCTGCACGATCTCGACGCCGGCGGCCGTGGCCTTGTCCATCGCCTGCTTCTCGTATTTCTCCCACAGCACGCGCTCTTCCTGCTGCGCCTCGCCCGCGACCTTCATCACCAGCGCCTGGTCGTCCTTGCCGAGCGCGTCCCAGGTCTTCTTCGATAGCACCAGCATCTCGGGCACGATCAGGTGCTCCGACAGCGAGAGGTGCTTGGCGACGGTGTAGTGGTTGTCGAACACGTAGCTCGGCGGGTTGTTCTCGGCACCGTCGATCACGCCGGTCTGCAACGCGTTGAAGACCTGGTCGTAGCCCATGGCGACGCCGTTGCCGCCCAGCGCGTTCATCATGTCGACGAACATGGGGTTGCCGATCACGCGGAACTTCATGCCCTTGAGGTCGGCCAGGGCCTTGATCGTCTTCTTGGTGTTGTAGAGGCTGCGCGCACCCGCATCCATCCAGCACAGGCCGACCAGCCGCGCGTTGGCGTTGCTCGTCACCTTGTCGAGCAACTCCTTGCCGATCGCGCCGTCGATTACCTTCTGCATGTGCTTGGTGTCGCGGAACAGGAACGGCAGGTTGATGACGTTGAGGTCGTCGATCACCGGCCCCAGCGCGCCGACGCTGACGCGCGCGAGCTGGATGGCGCCCAGCTGGGCCTGCTCGATCGCCTCCTTCTCGCCGCCCAAGGTCATGGCCGCGAACATCTGGACGGAGATCCGCCCGCTCGTGGCGTCGCTCAGCTTCTTGCCCATGGCCTGCACGGTCGCGACGGTGGGATAGCCCTCTGGATGCACGTCGGAGGCTTTCAGGATCAGCTTGGCCTGCGCAAAGGCGGGCGTGCCGGCCAGGATCGAGGCGCCAACGCCTCCCGCCATTCTAAGGGCATCGCGACGTTTCATTTTGTTTCCTCCGCTTTAATTGCGGAGAGTGTAGGCCATTCCCGCAACCGGAGGCTAGACGGGGAGCGCCGCCGCCTCGTAGCCGAACTCCTTGTCGAGGGCGGCGATCTCCCGGCGGAAGGCGATGCGCAGGGCACTCTTGGCGCTCTCGTCGAGCCACGAGCCCTCGACCGAATTCAGGCTGAACTTGCGCGCCATGTCGGGGCCCCAGCCGATCGTCTCGAACAGGGTCGTGAAGCCGTGGCCAAGGTTGGTGCCGAACATCGCCGGGTCGTCGGTGTTGATGGTGACGTTGAGGCCGGCCTCGACGAGGCGCCGGATGCGCTGCGGCCGGTGCGGGCGGTTATGCACCAGACTCGTCCAGGCGCACGGCGTGAAGAAGAGACCGTCCTTGCGCGCTTCCGACAGCACGTACTCGGAGGCCAGCATGTTGTAGCCGTGATCGATGCGGTCGCATCGCAGCACGTCGCGGCAGATCAGGTAGTTGGTCGGCGGCGCTTCCAGCGGGGTCAGATAATCCTCGCAGCAATGCGCCGTGCAGCGCAGACCGGCCTTGCGCGCGAGCGCATAGGCCTCCGCGAAGGTGGCGGGCGGGCCCACGCTCTCGTTGCCGTCGAGGCCGATTCCGACCACCAGCTCGTGAGGATTCGCGATCGCGGTCTCGACGATCTCGACAGCCTGCGCGGGCGAATTGCTCGAGCGGTCGATGCAGCAGATCAGCAGCACCGAGATGCCGAACGCGCGCTTCACCCGCGCCGCGCCGTCGGCCATCCCCGCCACCATCGACGGATAGTCGATGCCGTTGGGATAGAAGTAGTCGGGGTTGAAGAAGAACTCGACGTGGCGGAGGTTGCCGTCGCGCTTTGCGTCCTCGCAATATTCATAGACCGCGCGGCTGAAGTCTTCCGGCGTGCGCAGCACTGAGCCAGTGAGGCGCAGGATCTCGAGGAAACCGTCGAAGTCCGGCCACTGGTACAGCGTCTCCGCCGGCCGCGGCAGTTTCAGGCCGGCGCGCTGGGCGAGCTCCGCCACCGTCGTGGCGCGGAGCGTGCCCGCGATGTGGCAGTGCAGCTCCGCCTTGGGAATGCGCCGCAGGTAATCGTCGGAAACGCCCTTCGCCATTACTTCTTCTCGATGTTGTAGAGCATCATCACAGGCGACTTCAGCACGCCCTGCAGGCTGGTGCGCCAGGCCGAGGGCGTCGTGAACTGCGCGAGCGGCAGGTAAAGGACCTGCTCGTAGGCGCGGGCCTGCAGGTCGGCGGCGATCTTCTTGCGCGCGCCTTCGTCCGTCGCCTTGGCGAATTGCAGCCGCAGCTCTTCGACCTTGGCATCGCTCGGCCAGCCCCACACCCCGTTGGCCGCGCCGGTCGCGACCATGAAGGGGTTGCTGAGCGGATTGCCCTGATCGGGCACGCTGTTGGTGGTGTGGGCGATGTTCCAGCCGCCCTCGCTCACGGCTTTGGTGTTGAGGCGGCGCGTGGCGAAGGTCTGGAAATCCATCGACTGCATGTCGACCTTGAAGCCCAGATCGACCAGCAGCTGGCGCGTGACGTTGCCAAGTGCCGCGATGCCCGGCGCATCGGCGACGTGCAGCATCACCAGCGGCCTGGAGAAGTCGACGTTGGCCTCTTTCAGCATTGCCTTCGCCTTGGCGAGATCGTGCGGCGGGATGCCCTCCTTGCTGCCATACGGCATGCCGCAGCCGAAGATGGCGGCGCAGTCGGTCGCGAACTTGGGCTCGCCCGCGACCACGGCCGCGTATTGCGCGCGGTCGACGGCGAGCGCGATCGCCTGACGCACCTTCACATCGTCGAACGGCGGCTGCAGGTGGTTCATGCGCATGATCGCCTGGAAGCCGAGATCGCTCACCACCTCGGCCTTCGCGCCCGACTTGGCGTCGAACAGCGGCAGCAGGTCGGCCGGTACGCGCTCGAGATAGTCGACCTCGCCCTTGATCAGGGCGCTCACCTGGGTCTGCGGGTCGGGCATGCCCAGCATCTCGACCCGGTCGATCTTCGCGAGCTTGGCGCCCGAGGCCCAGACGGGCGGCTCCGCGCGCGGCACGTAGTCGGTGAATTTCTCGAGCACGATCTTCACGCCGGGCTCGAACAGGTCGGCGCGGAACTTGTACGGGCCGGAGCCCACGATCTCCTTCACCTGCTGGTTGCCGGGAGTCTTGGCGATGCGCTCGGGCATCATGAAAGGAACCGGCGCGCCGGGCTTGCCCAGGCTGTCGAGCACCAGCCCGTAGGGCTCCTTCAGCACCAGCTTGATGGTCTTGGCGTCGGGTGCCTCGAGCGTCGCGATGAACTTGGCCAGGGTCTGGCCCATGCTGTCGCGCGTGGCCCAGCGCTGGATCGAGGCGACGCAGTCCGCCGCCGTCACCGGCTGGCCGTCGTGCCATTTGAGACCCGGCCGCAGCACGAAGGTGTAGGTGAGCTTGTCGTCGCTCAGCGTATAGGTGTCGACCATTTGCGGCTTGGGCACGAAATGGTCGTCGACCGCGAACAGCGTGTCGAACACCAGGTAGCCGAAATCGCGCGTCGTGAAGGACGTCGTAAAATGCGGATCGAGGATGCGCGTCAGCGTCTCGGGCGCGACCCGCAGGGTCGATTGCGCCTGCGCCTCGACGCTTCCCAGCAGCGCCGCTGCGGCCACTACGAGCATTGCCGTCCGTCGACGCAGCTTCATGTCATCCCCCTTCGGTTTTCCCGCCAGTCACGATAGGATTCGAGCAGCAAACATGCCATCCCCTTCGTTCCTGCGTCGTTTCCTCGAAAAACCTGTTCCCGAGCCCGAAGAGCTGGGCATCGACCATGCGGGCGCGTCGCTGCCGGTGACTTTTATCCGCAGTGCCCGTGCGCGCCGCGCCTCGCTGCGGGTCGATCCGGCCCGGCGCCGCATCGTGCTGACCGCGCCGCTGCGCATGGCGCGCGGCATGGCGGTGGGCTTTGCCGAGCAGCAGGCCGGCTGGATCGCCGCCCGCCTGAAACGCCTGCCCGACCGCCGTCCCTTCGTCGATGGCGCCGAGGTGCCGCTGTTCGGCGCCCCGCATCGCGTACGGCATCGGCCCGACCAGCGCGGCACGGTCTGGGTCGAGGGCGATGAAATTCACGTCGCCGGCCGGGCCGAGCATCTGCCGCGCCGCCTGCGCGACTGGCTGACGGCCGAAATGCGCAAGCGCCTCACACCGATCGTCCAGGCCAAGGCCGAGCGGGTCGAGCGCACGGTGAAGCGCATCACCGTGCGCGATGCGCGCTCGCGCTGGGGCAGCTGCGGGCCGGATGGCGCGATGTCGTTCTCATGGCGGCTGGTGTTCGCACCGCCCGAGGTGCTCGACTATCTCGTCGCGCACGAAGTGGCGCATCTCGTCCATATGAACCACGGCCCACGCTTCTGGGCGCTGGCGGAACGGCTGTGCGACGGGCCGATGGCGCCGCCGCAAGCCTGGCTCAAGGCCAACGGCGAAACACTGATGCAGTACGGCGCCTAGCGCAGCGCTCCGGTGGCGAGCGCGTGCGTGACGCAGCCCTCGATATGCGCTGCCAGCACGGCCTTGGCCTCGGCCGCGTCGCGCGCCAGGGCGCAGTCGAGCAGCGAGCGATGCTGGTGCGCCGGCTCCTCGCCGCGATAGTTGAACGCGATCATCTGGTAGCGGAAGTATTTGTCGAAGACGGCGGCATGCGCCTCCATCATCGCGCGCGAGCCGCAGTTGGAGATGAGCGCCTGGTGGAACTCGCTGTCGTAGCGCTTCCACTGTTCCGGCTCGCCGACCTTTTTGCCCATCAGTCGTTCCGTCGAGGCGAGCTTGTGGTGCGCCGAGACGACCCGGCCTTCCCATTCGACATCGGCGCGCGCGAACGACGCCGCCATCGCATGGCCCTCGAGCAGCAGGCGCAGCTCGGCCAGTTCCTTGAGATTGTCGATCGACACCGGCGCCACTTCAAAGCCGCGCCGTCCCTCGGCCACGACCAGCCCTTCGGCGGCGAGCCGGCTCAGGATCTCGCGCAGCGTACTGACGCTGACGCCATAGCTCTCTTTCAAACCGTCGAGCCGCAGCTTTTGGCCGGGGCGCAGGCGCCCGAACAGAATGTCGTCGAGAATCCGCCGGTGGCCGTCGTCGCTGACCGTGTCCGAGTCGTCGGGCCGCTCAAGAAGCATCGTCATACAAAATAGGATATCTCATATGAAACGACTTTAATATTTTAAATTTGGGAGTAGCATGTGGCTAACGATCAAGAATTAGGGGACGAAACGCCATGAAGACCAAAGCACTCGCCGTTGCCGCGATGACGCTCGCGGCTTTGCTCGCCGGATTTCCAGCGGCCGCGCAGGTCCAGGAGCGGACGATCCGCTGGGGCCATCTCAACAACACCGATCACCCCGTCAGCATGGGCGTGCAGAAGGTGGCCGAGATCCTGGCGGCCAAGAGCGGCGGCAAGCTGAAGATCCGCGAGTTCGCGGCGTCGCAGCTCGGCAACGAGATGCAGGAGCAGTCGGCGCTGCGCGGCGGCACGCAGGAGATGATGTCGGCCTCGACCACGTCGCTCGCCAGCGTCGTGAAGGAATTCGGACTGCTCGACTTCCCGTTCCTCGTCAGCACCACGGCGCAGGCCGATGCGCTGGTGGCGGGCGCCTTCGGCAAGGCGATGAACGAGACTCTGCCGTCGAAGGACCTGGTGGCGCTGGGCTACTGGGGACTGGGCTTCCGCAACACGACCAACAGCAAGCTGCCGATCACCAAGGTCGAGGATTTCGCGGGCCTGAAGCTGCGCGTCATTCCCAACCCGGTCTATCTCGAGACCTTCAAGGCCTTCAAGGCCAACCCGGTGCCGATGAACTTCGGCGAACTCTACGGCGCGCTGGAGAACAAGACGGTGGACGGCCAGGAGAATCCCTACTCGGTCATCCTGTCGAACAAGTTCTTCGAAGTGCAGAAGTTCGTCTCGGCGACCAGCCACACCTTCACGCAGAACATCATCCTCGTGAGCAAGAAGTTCTGGGACAAGCTCTCGCCGGAAGAGCAGAAAATGCTGCAGGATTCGGTCATAGAAGCCAGCGCCTATCAGCGCGAGCAGACCGCCATCGCCGCCGACAAGGCGCTCAGCGAGCTCAAGGCCAAGGGCATGGCGTTCAACGAGATCGCGCCGGCCGAGTACGCCCGCATGCAGGCGGCCACCAAGTCCATCGCCGAGAAGTTCTCGGCCGAGTTCGATCCGGCCAAGGTGAAGCTGTTCAACGAAGAGCTCGAGCGAGTCCGCAAGCTGAAGTAAGCGCCGCGGCCGCGCGATGGAAAAGCTTCTCGACCTTTACTGCCAGTTGCTGAAGGTCGCCATCGTCGCCTGCCTGGCGGTGATGGTGGTGCTGGTCTTCGGCAATGTCGTCCTGCGCTACGCCTTCAACTCCGGCATCGCCGTGTCCGAAGAGCTGTCGCGCTGGCTGCTGGTCTGGCTCACCTTCCTGGGCGCCATCGTGGCGTTGCGTCAGCACGCCCACCTCGGCGTCGACACGCTGGTGCGCGCGCTGCCGCGCGCCGGCAAGCGTATCTGCTTCGTGGCGAGCTACGGGCTGATGCTCTACGCCGATGCGCTGCTGCTCGAAGGCAGCTGGAAGCAGACCCTCATCACCTGGAACGACAGCGCTCCGGCGAGCGGCCTGCCGGTCGGCCTGTTCTACCTCTCGGGCATCGTGTTCGGCGTCTCCGCGGCGGTGATCCTGCTCTACGACCTGTGGCGCGTACTGACCGGCCAGACCACCGAGGAAGAGCTGGTCGCGGTCAAGGAGTCGGAAGAGCACGGACCATGACGGTCGCGATCTTCACCTTCTCGCTGCTGGGCGCCATGGCGCTCGGCATGCCGATCGCCTTCGCGCTGATCGTCTGCGGAATCGCGCTGATGCACTCGCTCGACATCTTCGATTCCCAGATCGTCGCGCAGAACATCATCAACGGCGCCGACAGCTTCCCCCTGATGGCCGTGCCGTTCTTCATGCTGGCCGGCGAGATCATGAACAAGGGCGGCCTCGCCAAGCGCATCGTGGCCGTGGCGCTGGCCATGGTCGGCCACGTGCGGGGCGGGCTGGGCTACGTCACCATCCTGGCGTCGTGCGTGCTGGCCTCGCTCTCGGGCTCCGCCGCCGCCGATGCCGCAGCGCTCGCCTCCCTGCTGGTGCCGATGATGGTGGCGGCCGGCCACGACAAGAAGAACGCCGCGGGCCTCGTGGCGGCGGGCGGCATCATCGCGCCGGTCATCCCGCCCAGCATCGGCTTCGTCATCTTCGGCGTGGCGGGCGGCGTGTCGATCTCGAAACTGTTCCTGGCCGGCATCGTGCCGGGCATCCTGCTGGGCGTCGGCCTGTGCTTTGCCTGGTGGTGGGTGGCGCGCAACGAACAGCTGGTCCAGCCGCCGCGCAAGTCGCTGCCCGAGATCCTGCGCGCGATCTTCGACGGCTTCTGGGCGCTGATGCTGCCGGCGATCATCGTCGTCGGCCTGCGTTTCGGCATCTTCACGCCGACCGAGGCCGCCGTGGTCGTGGCGGTCTACGCCCTGTTCGTGGCGACCTGCGTCTACCGCGAACTGAAATGGTCGCAGCTCTACGAGGTCTTCGTCTCGGCGGCGCTGAGCACCGCCGTCGTGATGTTCCTGGTGGCGGCGGCGCTGGTCTCGTCGTGGCTGATCACGGTGGCCGAGATCTCCCATCAGGTCGTGGACCTGGTGCAACCGTTCATGGGCAGTCCAACGTTGCTGATGCTGGCGGTCATGGTCGTCGTGGTGATCGTGGGCACCGCGCTCGACATGACGCCCACCATCCTGATCCTGACGCCGATCCTGATGCCGGTGATCAAGCAGGCCGGCATCGACCCGGTCTATTTCGGCGTGCTGTTCATCATCAACAACGCGATCGGCCTGATCACGCCGCCGGTCGGCGTGGTGCTCAACGTCGTCTGCGGGGTGTCGCGCATCAGCATGGAGGACATAATCAAGGGCGTCTGGCCCTTCATGATCGCCCAGCTGATCGTGCTGCTCCTGCTGGTGCTTTTCCCCTGGCTGGTGATGGGGCCCGCGAAATGGTTCAGCGGCTGATCGTAAAGGACAAGACATGACTGCGCGACTGATGGTGCTGAATGGCCCCAACCTCAACCTGCTGGGCGTGCGCGAGCCGCACATCTACGGCTCGACCACGCTCGATGCAGTGAAGGCGAGCTGCGAGGAGTTCGCCCGCTTCGCCGCCTGCGAATTGGTCTTCCACCAGTCCAACCACGAGGGCGTTCTGGTCGACCACATCCAGACGGCGCGCAAGGAAGCCGACGCGCTGATCTTCAATCCCGCCGGCTATTCCTTCACCTCGGTCGCGCTGTTCGACGTGCTGAAGACCTTCGAGGGCCCGATCATCGAGGTCCACGTCTCCAACATCCACGCCCGCGACGAGATGCATCGCCATTCCAAGCTCTCGGCAGCCGTGAAGGCTGTGATCTGCGGCATGGGCCCCTACGGCTACATCGTCGGCATGCAGGCGGCTTTGCACGCGCTCGGCAAGCTGCCAAGCAGCCTGCCGCCGTCGCTGGCGGTGGGGCCGAAATAGTCGTCCCTAGTCTTCCACGTCTTCCGTCGAGGCGGAGGGACTGTAGTTCTCCGCGCAGCCCAGCAGCTTGATGAATATCCTGTCGACGAGCTGGGCGACCTCGGCAAGCTCGAGCCCTTCGATCCCGATCAGCGCGTAGCTTTCGGCTTCCCAGTCGACCACTTCGAGATCGAGATCCTCGAGATCTTCCAGTGCGCCGCAGGTCTCCAGCCGCTCGAGCGGATCGTCGGAATAGGCGTAGGGCGTGATGTTGATCGAGTCCTGCATCACCTCGACGGAGACCTCGTTGCCTTCGCCGTCATGGCTGTCGAGCGTGCAGCAGAGCGTCTCGCCTTCCTCGCCCGATGTCATGACGTCGGCGATCGCCTCCACGATGGCGAGCTGCTGATGCTGTCCCACGGGTCCTCCCTATCGATCTGTCGTGTCGCGTGAAAATCTCAGCCGAAGCGGCCCGGGTCGCACCCGGCCAGGTCGGCAGGCAGCGTCTCGCCCTCGATCTGGCGCGCGAGCAGGCGGCCGGTCGCGGTCGCGAGCGTGAGGCCGAGATGCTGGTGGCCGTAGCCGCAGTAGACGTTGGCCAGGCGCGGCGCGCGGCCGATGGCGGGGCGGAAGTCGGGCAGGGTCGGGCGCTCGCCGATCCAGCGGCTGATCTCGGGGCCGCCCGCGCCGGGGAAGATCGCCTTCAGGTGCTTCACCAGCAGGTCGGCGCGATGCCACGACGGCGGCTGGTGCGGCGCCGCCAGCTCGACGGTGCCCGCGATGCGCAGGCCCTCGGCCATCGGCGTGAAGAACAGGCCGCGCTCGGGCGGGCTCACCGGCAGCTCGAAGCGCACATTGTCCGGCGCCACCATCACGTGATAGCCGCGCTCGGCGACCAGCGGCGCGTTGAAGCCCAGCAGCCGCGTCAGCTCGCCCGACGCGCGGCCGGCCGAGATCACCACGGCCTTGGCGGGCAGTTCCCGGTCGGAGAGCTTCACCGCGGTCACGCGATTGCCGTCGCGCGCAAAGCCGCGCACGCGGCCGCGCAGGATCGTGCCGCCTTCGCTGGTGAAGCGTTCGGCGAGCGTCGCCACCACGCTGTACGGATTGATGGTGTGCGTGTTGTGCGGATAGTGGATGCCGCGCACGACGGTGCTGCTGAGGCCCGGCGCCAGCTCGCGCGCGCGGTCGCCGCTCACGACCTCGAACTCGGTGCCCTTGCCCTGCTGCAGGCCGCGCAT
>CAIWTJ010000041.1 GCA_903915535.1 Enhydrobacter aerosaccus | reverse complement strand
GCCGTTGCCGGTCGACCGTTGGGCGAACAAGGACCTGAGTGTCCTGCAGGGGTGCTGGAATCTCGGCCGGGACGCGCCCACGGTGATGAACATCTCCGGCTTCACGGGGCGGAAGGAAGAGTGCACGGCAAAGGCCGGACGAATCTGCTTCGATGCGAACGGGCACGGCGTGCGCGAGCAAACCATCAGTTGCCCGACCTCCGGAACGATGTCGTGTCGCGCGCCTGTCACGGGGCAGTTCAGCGCCGATGGCACGTTCAGCACGACACAGCCGGATGTCACCTGTACCGGCGCGTCGACCGCGAAATGGGTGGGCCGCACGCTGTCGTGCCGGCGTGTTGATGACGCGCAGGCCGCCTGTCTCGACAGCGGACGGCCCGACCTGGGCTTTCCAGCCCAGAACCAGGAGTTTCGCCGCGCCAACTAGCGCGAACCGGTTCGCTTCTGTGGCGCGTGCGTGTTGCGGCGTCTGACGCGCCAAACGAAGCGCCCGGGCAGGGGGAACATAAGTGGCACCCTTGGCGTAGAGGAATGGCGCGCTCATTCCCCGTTGAATCCTCAGCGGGCGGGAATCGAGCTTCCGGCCACGGCCGGTCAACCATTGGAGAAATACATGCGGCAATCGATCTGGGCGGCACTTGGTGCCGCTTCACTGCTCGTGGGTGCCCCGGCATTCGCCCAGACCCCGGCCGCGCCCGGCACGCCGCAGGCCGCCGGCAAATCCGGCGTCAATGTCGGCTCGCTCACATGCCATGTCGCGGGCGGCATGGGCTTCGTGTTCGGCTCGTCCAAGGCGCTAACCTGCGTGTTTGCGCGGACCGACGGTGTCGGCGAGCCCTACGTGGGCGAGATCAAGCGCTTCGGCGTCGACATCGGCTACACCAAGGATGCGCAGATGGTCTGGCTCGTCTTCGCGCCCGGCAGCATCGCGACCGGCGCGCTGTCCGGAGATTATGGCGGCGTCGGAGCGCAGGCGACCGTCGGCGTCGGTGGCGCCGTGAACGTACTGCTGGGCGGCAGCAGCAAGCAGATCACCCTGCAGCCGGTCAGTATCGAAGGCAATCTCGGCCTCAACGTCGCCGCCGGATTCGCGGAGATCGTCCTGAAGTCCGGGAACTAACGCCCGTCAAGATGTAGGTAGCGGAGGGCCGCCGCGATTTGCGCGGGGCCCTTCACTACCCTCGGGACGACGTATCCCCGGTAATCTTTCAGTGAAGCTTGCGACGATCGCGCGGCGGGGTGGCGGAAGCGGCGGTGGGCACCGGGCGCGTGCGCTCGACGGCCGGAACCTGGCCCGAGTGATGGCCGACCATGTGCCAGCCGTCGCCGAGGCGGACGAAGCTATTCGTTGCCATCAACTGGCCCTCGGCCAGGATTTCGCGGCACATCACGAGAGCGAGGCCCGGGCGGCCGATCACCAGTTCGTCGGTGAAGCGCACCTTGGGCGACTGCGGGTGCTGCAGAATTCCGCGCCAGCTTGCGATAATGTCGGCGCGCTCGGTAAGCGGCGCCTGGCCGGGATGCAGGCAGATCATGGTGCCGGTCGGCGCCCACAGGGTTTCCATCGCGTCGGCGTCGCGCTCGTTGAAGGCCTTGTAGAAGGCCCGGTTGGCGGCCAGGACGGCCTCTCGTTCTTCGTCGTCGAATTCCGCCAGGAGCGGCGGCAGGCGGGGGGATCGGCGGGGCATTCGACGGTCGAAACTCCTGTATTGCGCATCCTAGGATTACCCGACAGAGATTGAGACCTTCAAACAGAGAATCAAGATGTCCATCCCCAAGCTGGAATTCCCACCCTTCCACCTGCCACCCGAAGCCGAGGCGCTGCGCCTGGACGTGCGCGCCTTCCTCAAGGACATCGTGCCAAAGATAAAGACGGAGGATCGCTTCGCGAGCTGGAATACGGCCTCGCCGGAATTCAGCCGCGCGCTGGGCAAGAAGGGTTGGATCGGCATCACCTGGCCCAAGCAGTACGGCGGTTCGGAGAAGAGCTTCCTCGAACGCTATGTCGTGACAGAGGAGCTGCTGGGCAACGGCGCTCCTGCCGGCGCGCACTGGGTGGCCGATCGCCAGTCCGGTCCGCTGCTGCTGCGCTTCGGCAGCGAGGAGCAGCGCCAGGCGATTTTGCCCAGGATCACCGCGGGCGAATGCTTCTTTTCGATCGGCATGAGCGAGCCCGATTCGGGCTCCGACCTCGCGTCGGTGCGCACGCGGGCCGAGCCGGTGCCGGGCGGATTTCGCGTAAACGGCACCAAGGTCTGGACCTCGGGCGCCCATCGCAACCATTACTGCATCACCCTCGTGCGCACCTCGGGCCAGCACGGCGATCGCCACAAGGGGTTGAGCCAGCTGCTGGTCGATCTCAAGACGCCGGGCGTCACCATCCGGCCGATCATCAATCTCGCCGGCCGGCACGACTGGAACGAGGTCACGTTCAACGACGCCTTCATTCCCGAGAGTTGCCTGATCGGCAACGAGGGCGACGGCTGGCTGCAGGTCACGAGCGAGCTGGCGTTCGAGCGCTCGGGTCCCGAGCGCTTCATGCAAAATTTCTACGTGCTGCGCGAGCTGGTGCGCGTGCTGGGGCGCAACCCCTCCGGTCGCGCGGCATCGATCCTGGGCCGCCTGATCGCGCGGCTGTGGACCCTGCGCCAGATGTCGGTTGCCGTCGCCGGCATGATGCAGGGCGGCAAGTCGCCCGCCATCGAGGCCGCGCTGGTGAAGGATCTTGGCACGATCTACCAGCAGGACCTGCCCGAAGTCGCGCGGGTGATCGCCGAGTCCGACGCCACGACCGACGACGACATGGCCGACTTCCTCGATATCGCCCAGTACGCGACGATGATGGCGCCGAGCTACACCATCCAGGGCGGCACGACCCAGGTCCTGCGCGGCATCGTCGCCCGCGGCCTCGGTCTGCGGTGAAGGAGACGAGCATGGACAAAGAAACACGCGACATGCTGCTCGAGACCGCCGGGCGCTTCTTCACGGAGCGTTGCGACCGCGCGGTGGTGAACAATGTCGAGAAGGGCGTCTGGCCCGCCGATCTCTGGAAGGAGATCGAGGAGATGGGCCTGCCGCTGATCGCGGTGGCCGAGGACAAGGGCGGCGTCGGCGGCACGCTGGCCGACATGCTGGCGTTGCTGCGGCTGGCGGGTGAGCACGCGGTGCCGGTACCGCTAGCGGAAACGGCGCTATCGAATCTGCTGATCGGCGCGGCGGGCGGTACGCCGAAACCCGGCCCCGCGACGCTGGCCCTGGGCGACCTCAAGCTTTCGGGCAATCGCCTGAGTGGCAAGGTTGCGCGCGTGCCCTTCGCGACGGTGGTCCAACGGTTCGTGGTCGTGGTCGATCGCACGCTGGTTGTCGTGCCGGCGTCGGGCGCCAGGGTCGAGAGCACGCCCAGCCATGCGGGCGAGCCCTACGGCCAGGTGAGCTTCGACAATGCCACGGTCGAGTTCAGCGGCGCCTCGGCAGTGAGCGCCGAGCGCGCCTTCGAGCTGGCGGCGCTGATGCGGTCCATGCAGATGGCGGGCGCAGGCGACCGCATCCTGGCGACGGCGGCGGAGTATTCGAAGCAGCGCGTTCAGTTCGGCAAGCCGATCTCGACCTTCCAGGCGATCCAGCACATGCTGGCCGAACTCGCGAGCTGCGTGGCGGCGACCATCGCCTCGGCCGAGGCGGCGTCACGCGATGCCGACGAGGGCGGGCTGGAGGCGGGCGGCCGCTTCTCGATCGCGGCGGCCAAGAGCCAGTGCTCGGACTTCGCGCACCGCATCGCCGCCATCTCGCACCAGTCGATGGGCGCGATGGGGTTCACGCACGAACACATCCTGCATCACTACACGCGCCGCCTCTGGGTCTGGCGCCGCGATTTCGGCTCGGAGAGTTTCTGGGGCGAGAAGATCGGCGCGGCCTATGCCAAGGCGGGTCCCGACATGCTCTGGGAAGGCCTCAGCGCCAGCAGGTACCCGACCTAGCCTCCGAAGTGCTTCTCGGCGGCTAGGGCCTGCTGCGGTCCGTACTCCATGCAGTAGCGGTAAATATCGCCGGTGTCGGCGACGCCGGCGCAGGTGCCGTCGAGCGTCGAAGGCGCGGCCGGCTCATCTATCGTGTACGCGGAGGTGGTGTCCTGAACCGAGCACGCGCCCAGGGCCAAGGCAGCGAGCAGCGGCAGGAGGAGGCGGGGGTTGGCCATGACCGATCAACGCCGGCCCGCGCGGTTTGGTTGCCTAGGCCAGCGCAGCTTCGATGTCGGCCGAAGTCAGTTCCCAGGTGTTGGCGAAGTTGGCCACCATCTCGCGCATGAAGCTTTCGTCGAGAGCGGCGGCGCGGGCGGGATCGCCGAGATGGTCCATCAGCAGGGCGAAGGCCAACTGGCGCGGTTCGGGTCCCTCGTAGCTCCATTCGAAGCCGTTCTTCGAATAGGCCTTGAGGTCGGTGCGCGGCTCTAGGGGGCTGTCGTCGACGGTGACCTGGATGCCGTCGATCGTACGGTCGCCGACGTATGTCTTGCCTTCTGGGGTCTTCACTTCTTGGCCACCTCGGGAAAGATCCAGAGGGCCACGACCATGAAAGGTCCGAGGAAAGTGATGGCCCACTGCGGACCGGTCTGGCCGATGGCGCGCATGTAGAACCAGCCCGCGATCGCCGCGAGCGCCACCATCAGGGTGAGGGGAAATTTTACGCGGAACGGCATGATCGCCTACTCGGCGGGCTGCAGGCGCGGACGCGGCGTGCGCGCGGTCTGGCGCATGTCGGTCTTCACGAATGCCGTGTTGTAGCCGTTGAACAGCGTGCCGAGCAGGCCGCGGTTGAGGTCGGAGGTGCCGAACGCCCAGTCCATCACCGGGAAGGTGAGGTTCATGTTGCGCTCCATCATGATCGACTGGGCATGGTGGGCGGTGTGGTGGCGGCGCAGCGTGTTCACGAACGGCATGTTGCGCACGAAGACGTTGTCGTTCACGTGGCAGCAGTAGTGCATGAATTCGTAGGTGAGATAGAGCGTCGTGGTCGTGGTGATGAACAGCCAGCCGACGTTGGCGCCGAACAGGAAGCCGAACACGATCGCCCCCGGGATCGACATCAGCGTGAAGGCGGCCAGCGCATAGGGCGGGAAGAAGGTCACGCGATAGTCGAGATGATCGGCGAAACGCATCTCGTTCTCGGTGAAGAACTGGTGATGCATCAGCGTGTGGCGATTGTAGACCGCGCGGAAAAGGGCGTTGGTCGAGGGGCGGTGCATGACATACCGGTGCAGCCACCATTCGAAGAAGTTGCAGAACAGGAAGGTGACCGGAACGGTGAGCCACTCCAGCGCCGTCACGTTCTTCAGGTTGGCGGTGTAGATGTAGAGCTCGGTGAAGCCGATCGTGTAGATCAGCGCGATATGGAGCCAGCCATTGTACCAGCCGGTCACGCGCTGCCGGTAGGTCTCGCGGTATTTCCGCTGCCGGTCGGACATGCTGGTGGCGCTGAGTTCCATGGATCGTCTCCTGCGGGTGCGCCACTGATATATCAGTGGCATGTCATTGGGTCAAAACTGGATGACCGACCGGATGCCCTTGCCCGCCTTGAGATCGGCGAAACCCTGGTTGATGTCGCCCAAGCCGATGCGGGCCGTGACATAGGAGTCTAGGTCGAGCTTCCCGGCCAGATAGGCCTTTGCCAGCATGGGGAAATCCCGGTTGGGCCGGGCGCCGCCGTAGGAGCTGCGGACGATCCGCTTCTCGCCCATCAGCGAGCCCCAGCGGAAGGACACGTCCTCGTTCACGCCGGTCTTGCCCAGCCATACGATTTGTCCACCGGTCCGGCAGGCCTCGGCGGAGAGGCGGAAGGCGGGTCCGTTGCCCGCCGATTCGAGCACGCAATCGACGCCACGGCCCTGGGTGGCGCCCTTCGCAACCGCGACCGCATCCTCGTCGGGCACGGCGGCGGTATGGGTGGCGCCCATGGTGCGCGCCATCGCCAGCCGCTCGCGGTTGCGATCGACGGCAACGATGGTGCCGGCGCCCGCCATCCGCACGCCCTGGACGGCGGAAAGTCCGACCGCGCCGCAGCCGATCACCATCACGCTCTCGCCATAGCCCAGCTGCGCGATGTTGAGCGCGGCGCCCACGCCCGTCATCACGCCGCAGCCGATCAGGCAGGCGCGGTCGAGCGGCATGTCGGCCGGCATGGCGATGGCACAGGCCGAGGTGACGATGGCGTATTCCGCGAAGCCCGCGATGTAGAACATGGTGCGCAGCGCCTCGCCGTTCAGCGTTAAGCGTGTCGTGCCGTCGATCTGAACGGCCTGCGGCCCGTGGCCGATGTAGCTGTCGCACAGGATCGGCTGGTCGCGCTCGCAGTGGAAGCAGTGGCCGCAATGAGGGTTCCACGACAGCACGACCCGCTCGCCAATGCGCTTCCTGTCGACGGCACTGCCCACGTCCTCGATCGTGCCGGCGGTCTCGTGTCCCAGAACGATGGGCATCGGATAGACGAGCTGGCCTTCGATCACCTCGAGGTCGGTATGGCAGAGGCCGGCGGCCGCGACCTTCACCAATACGTCGTCGGGCTGCAGGCGCGTAGCCTCGATGGTCTCGATGGTGAGCGGCGTGCCTGGTTGGCGAAGAACGGCGGCGCGGAATTTCATGACGCGTTATCCGATCGATTTGCGCGAGAAGTCCTGGATGTAGTCAATGAGCTTGTCCGACGCGGTCGCGGCCGCGGCGGCGTCTCCCTTGGCGATGGCGCGCGCCACGCCCGCATGCAGGCGCGCGGCGAGCGGCATGTCGGCCACGAGGCGGTAGTGCACGTACCAGAAGCGCCGGGCCAGGCCGTTCATCGCCTTCATCGCCGCCTGCGCGAACTCGTTGCTGGCGGCCTCGAGCAGCAGCAGGTTGAACGCACGGTCGAGGCGCATGAAGGCCACATCGTCACCGCGCCGGGCCGCGGTCTCCATCTCCTCGGCGAGGGAGGCGAAGCGGGCGCGCTGATCGACGGTGCCGCGTTGCGCGGAGGCGCGCGCCAGCAGACGCTCGATCTCGCGCCGCACTTCGAGGAGGCGCAGCTGGGCTGTGACATCGATCTCGGTCACGATGATGCCGCGCCGCGGCAGGATCTGGACAAGGCCTTCGCTCGCCAGCCGCTGCAGCGCCTCGCGCACCGGCGTGCGGCCGAGGCCGAGCCGCGCGCTGAGGCCCGCTTCGCTCACGACGCTGCCGGGGGCGATCTTCAGCGTGACGATTTCTTCCTCGAGCGCGCGCCAGGCGCGGTCGGTGAGGGGAGTCGTGTCGGCGGGATCGGGCGCGGCCGGCCCGCGGCGTCTGCCGCGCTTCGCGGTCCCGGCTTTCAGCGTCATATGCCACTGATATATCTAACGCGCCCCTCGTGTCGAGATCGTGATTGCTCATGAGGAATCCCGCCCAGGATCGGTCCCTCTGACTCCGGGCACGGACCTTGCTATCCTGACGCCATGCTCGAGGTTTCAGGACTGGCTTTTGCCTATGGCGGCGCGGCGGCGGTGCGCGATGTCTCGCTCACCGTCCAGCCGGGCGAGATCGTGGCGCTGCTGGGCGCCAACGGTGCCGGCAAGTCGACGACGGTGAAGATGATCGCGGGCGTGCTGCGGCCGCAGCGCGGTAGCATCCGCTTCGACGGCCAGGGCATGGACGGCACGGCCAGCCATCACGTCGTCAAAAGTGGAATCACCTTGGTTCCCGAGGGCCGGCTGGTGTTCCCGCAGATGACGGTGATGGAGAACCTCCAGCTCGGTGCGCACATCAAGCCGCGCGGCGCGATCGCGGCGTTGGTCGAAAAGGCGTTCGGCCTGTTCCCGCGCCTGGCCGAACGGCGCGGCCAGCTTGCCGGATCGATGAGCGGCGGCGAGCAGCAGATGCTGGCGATCGCGCGCGGCCTGATGGCCGAGCCCAAGCTGATCATCCTTGACGAGCCGTCGCTCGGCCTGATGCCGATCGTCACGCAGGAAGTGTTCCGGCTGATCGAGGCCGTGAACAAGGGCGGCATCGGCGTGCTGCTGGTCGAGCAGAACTTGCACCAGTCGCTGCGCATCGCCCATCGCGGCTACGTGCTGGAGAAGGGCGAGGTCGTCCTGGCCGGAACGGGGCAGGAGTTGTTGGCCAACGACTACGTGCGGCGGGCGTTTCTCGGGCATTGAAGACGCAAGGGAAAGATCCCTCGCTACGCTAGGGATGGCAGACATCTCGCCACTGCCGTAACCCTGCGATCCCGAGCGTAGAGAGGCATCTTTGAGTCTGCTTAAGCGTCCGGCGTCCCGAGATACGCTGCGATCACGCGCGGGTCCTTCGAGACCACGGCGGGCGGGCCGTCGGCGATCATCGCGCCGGCGTCGAGCACCAGCAGGCGGTCGGAGACTTCCATCACCGAGGGCATGTCGTGCTCGACCAGCACCACGGTGATGCCGGAGGCGCGGATCTGGCGCAGCACGTCGATCATCGCCGCCGTCTCGGTGGGGTTGAGGCCGGCGCAGGGCTCGTCGGCCAGCAGGAGATCGGCACGGGTGGCGATGGCGCGCGCCACTTCGAGGTGGCGCAGCTGGCCCACGGTCAGTTCGCTGGCGGGGCGGTCGGCGAGATCGGCCATCGCCGCCAGCTCGAGGCCGCGCCGGGTGGTGGCGTCGACGTCGCGCGGGCCGGCCTTCCCGAACAGCGCGCCGATGCGCACGTTCTCGAACACGGTGAGGTCGCGGAAGGGCTTGGCGATCTGGAAGGCGCGCGCGACGCCCAGCTCGGCGATGCGGTTGGTCGCCATGCCGGTGATGCGTTTGCCCTTGAACTGGATCTCGCCCGCCGTCGGCGGCAGGTAGCCGGTGATCAGGTTGAACAGCGTCGACTTGCCGGCGCCGTTGGGGCCGATGATCGAGGTGATCGATCGGGGCTCGATCGTGAAGGAGACGTTCTGGATTGCCGCGAGGCCACGGAAGTTCTTCGACAGGCCGTGGACGGAGAGGATGCTCATGCGGCCGTCTTCCGGCGCTTCAGCAGACCGCTCAGGCCGCCCGGCGCCACCAGGATCAGCAGGACCAGCAGCAGGCCGGTCGCGAAGAGATGGAAGTCGAGCAGGCGGGCCAGGATCACTTGTGTGACGAAGACCAGCAGGCCCGCGCCGATCACCGGTCCGAACAGCGTGCCCATGCCGCCCAGCAGCGAATAGACGATCAGGTTGAGGTTGGTGTCGTCGCGATAGACCGACTCGGTGGTAATGTAGCCCAGTGAGTGGGCGTAGATCACGCCCATCATCCCGGTCAGCACCGCGCTGATGACGAAGGCCGTGCGCTTGTAGCGCTCGGTCGGCACGCCCAGCATGCGCGCGGTGTCCTCGTCCTCGCGGATGCTGAGCAGGCCCGCGCCGAAGCGGCTGCGCCGGATCTGCCAGGCGATCAGCAGCACGATCGTGGCTCCGGCCAGATAGACTTCGTAGAAGAAGCTGGCGGGATCCATGCCGGCGGGCGCGATCTGCGGGAAGTTGAGGCCGAGCGATCCCTGGAAGATGTCGACGTTGTTGGTGACCTCGGAGCAGACGTGGCTGACGCCCAGCATGGCGATGGCGAAGAACGTGCCGCGCAGGCGCAGGATCGGATAGGCGATCAGCAGCGAGACCACGGCGCAACTGGCGGCGCCAGCGGCAAAGCCCAGCAGCAGCAGGAGCGGCGCCGCGAGCGTGGGGAACTGGCTCTCGACCAGGCCCGCGGTGAAGGCGCCGACGCCGATGAAGGCGGCGTGGCCGAAGCTCGCATAGCCCGCGAAGCCGCCCAGGATCGCCCAGGCGACTCCGAGCCCTGCCGAATAGAGCATGATCTGGCCCACGCGCACGTAGAACGGCGGCAACACCATCGGTCCGAAGGCGAGCACGATCGCGGCGGCGACGATGCAGAGCGCCACGAGGAGAGGGTGCTTCTTCATGGATGGGTGCTTATCTCGAAGCGCTGAAGGCGTTGCCGAGAAGCCCGTTGGGCCGGACCAGCAGCAGCAGCACCAGCAGCAGGAACATCGTCACGTTCGGGAACGAGGGGCCGATGTACTGCGCCGTCAGCGTGTTCACGATGCCGAGCAGGAGCCCGCCGATCAGCGCGCCGGCGGGGCTGCCGACGCCGCCCAGCACGACCACGACGAAGGCGTTCATCGTCCATCCCGCCTCGTCGTTCGGCGAGAAGGGCAGGATGATGCCGATCACGATGCCTGCCGCGCCCGAGAAGGCGGCGGAGACGGCGAAGGTCATGGCGTAGACGTGGCGCACGTTCACGCCGCAGAGCTGGGCCGCCATGGTCTGCTGCGCGGTGGCGCGGATCACGCGGCCGAGTGACGAGAACTTCAGGAAGACGGCCAGGCACGACAGCAGCACCAGGCTGGCCGCGAGCGCGCTCATGCGCACCGCGTCGAGCGTGACCGGCCCCAGCGTGAAGGACTTGAAGGCATAGGACGGCGTGATGTTCTTCATGTCGGGCGAGAACACCCAGATCATCACGTTCTGCAGCATCAACGCGACGCCGAAGGTGAGCAGCATCGAGTTGACGGAGGCGCGGTCGACGGCGCGCTGGATCAGGAAGCGCTGGTAGCCGTAGCCGAAGACGAACAGCACGGCCATCACCAAGGGGATGGTCATCATCGGGTCGACATGCAGCTCGGTCGACACGATCAACGCGATGTAGGCGCCCATCAGCACCAGGATGCCGTGGGAGAGGTTGATCACGTGCAGCACGCCGAAGATCAGCGAGAATCCCACGGCGGCAAGCGCGTAGATGCCGCCCAGCACGAGGCCGTCGGCCAGGGTCTGGGCGACCAGGTTCATGTGCGGAAGAGGGCTGCGCTCACGCCTTCTTGTCCCACGGGAGGGCCGGGTAGACCGCATCGGCCGACTTGGCCTTCTCCGGGAACACCGTTTCGAGCTTGCCCTTCTGGACCTGGCCGATCATGCCGCCCAGATTGAGCGGATCGCCGTCGCCCTCGGGCGTGAACTTGATGTGGGCGTATTGCGTGTCGAAGTCGGCGGCGGCCAGCGCCTCGCGCACGGCCTCGGACTTGGTGCTCTTGGCCATCTGCATGGCGATCACGTAGGTCTCGATGCAGGCGGCAGCCCCCGAGACGTGATAGGCGATCGGGCGCGTGAACTTGGTCTTGTAGTATTCGTGGAACTTCTTGGCGCTGCCGAAGAAGGGATCCTTGTAGGGCACGCTGTCGTCCCAGTAGGTCGAGCACAGGATCGACTCGGAATACTTGCCGAGCGCCTCGCGGTAGGAGGCGAGCTGCGGGCCCAGGCCCTGGAACAGCAGCTTCACGTTGGTGTTGGTCGCCACCATCTGGCGCGCGATCAGGAGCGAGTCCTGGTCGTGCACGACGCAGACCAGCAGGTCGGGCGTCTTGGCGCGCACGGAAGCGAGCACGCTCGATACGTCGGTGACCTTGGCCGGCAGCTCGAACTGGTCGAGCCGTTGGAAGCCCTGGGCGTCGCAGGACATCTTCACGCCCTCGGCCGCGGTCTTGGAGAAGGCGTCGTTGTTGTAGATCACCGAATAGGTGGCGGGCGTGGGCTTCAGCGTCTTGAACAGCGCCGAGGCCGCCGCGAACTGGCGCGTGGCGCGCGGGAACATGCCGAACGAGTACTTGAAGCCGCGCGTGAAGATGGCGTCCGAGCCGCCGCCGGTCTGCACCATCACCTTCTTGGCGCGCTCGGTGATCGCCGCCGTCGGCAGCACGATGTTGGAGCCGAACGATCCGAGGAAGAGTTCCGTGCCGTCGTCGATCTGGCGCTGGATCAACGTGGTCGCGCGCGCGGGATCGCTCGCGTCGTCGAACAGCTTGAGCTCGATCTTGTATTTTTCGCCCGCGATTTCGACGCCGCCCAGCACGTCGTTGAGATAGGTGGCGGCGGTGATGTAGCCGTTGTTGACGTTGAGCCCGGTCTCGGCCGCCGCACCCGTGAGCGGCACGGAGCCGCCGATCACCAGGGGCTTGGCCTGCGCCTTGGCCGTCCGGACGAAGGGAGCGGCCATTGCCGCCATTCCCGCAGTTCCCGCACCCACCAGTACATCGCGACGCCGCATTGTGCTTGCCCCCATGGTTCGGGAACGATGGTCCCAAATGCGTGAGCGTCGTGCAAGATGTGTGCCCGCTTTGCTAGCGGCCAATTCCGCCCTCTAGCCTTCCTTCGCGAGATGATGCGAAGGCGAGCATGGCGAGAAGTTCGCCCACGATCAGCTTCGCGATCAGGTAGCCCGAGATCACGAAGAAGACGTCGACGCCTATGAAGCTGCTGCTCAGGCCTGCATCTGCCCGTGGAAGCCGATAACGAAGAAGACGGCGACGGCGCGAAGGCCGTCGACGTCCTCCCGATCGGTCGTTAGCGACGCCACCAGCCGCGCTTGGGCTTCTCCGGCGGTGCATCGGCCGAGATCGTCGGCACGATCGTGGCAGGGACAGGAGCGGGTTCCGGCGCCGGAGCAGGCGTCGGCACCGGCTGCGGCGCAGAAGCGAAGACCGGCTCCGGCGGCGCCATCATCACAGGGGCGGGGGCCGGGGCCTCCATCGCCGGTGTCGGCGCGGGATCGTAAGGCGCGTGCTCGACCGGCATGTGGCCGTTCTGCATCGGCTCCACGGGCTGGCCATCCATCGGCGTTTCGGTCGAGGGCTGTTCCCAGGAACCGCCGGGCGCCGAGCCCTGTTCGCGCGGCGCCTGATCGCCGTTCTCGCCTTCGCCGTTCTCGCGACGACGGCGGCGGCCACCACGACGGCCGCGACGACGACGACGATCTCCGTCGGCACCGCCTTCGCCGCGATCGCCCTCGGGACGGGCGCCTTCGGATGAGGCTGCTTCAGACTGTTCGCCGTCCGCAAAATCGCCCTCGCGGGCCTCTTCACGCGGCGCATCGTTGGGATCGCGCTCGGCGCCGTTCTCGCCAGCGGCATAGGGACGGTCGGGACTGTCGCCGTCTTCACGACGGCCACCACGCCGACGGCGCCGGCGGCGCCTGCGGCCGCGGTCTTCGCCATTTTCGTCACCGCCGCGTTCACCACCCTGACGCTCACCGTCGAGCCGCTCGGCGCGCGGCTGATCGCTCTCGCCCCCACCCTCGGAACCGTCGGGAGCATCATCGCCCACGGCGTCGTCGGCGATTGGCGCGGTGCCACCCACTTCATCGTAGTTCGCGCGCGCGAGCTCGCGCTCGGGGCGATGATCCTCGCCGCCGCGGCGGCTGCGGACACGCTCGATCTCGCAATCGGCGGCGTGCAGCTGCTCGTCGGCTTCGATGACCACGCTGAAGCCGTAGCGCTTCTCGATGTCGGAGAGCGTCTGGCGCTTCTGGTTCAGTAGATAGAGCGCCACGTTGGGCGGCAGGCTGACGGCGATCTCGCTCGCGCGACGGCGCACGCCTTCCTCCTCGATCGCACGCAGCGCATGGAGCGCGGCCGACTCGATCGAGCGCACGCGGCCGATGCCGGCGCAATGCGGGCAGATCTCGGTCGAATGCTCGAGCAGGCTGGGACGCAGCCGCTGGCGCGACATCTCGAGCAGGCCGAAGGCGGAGATGCGGCCGATCTGGATACGGGCGCGATCGGTGCGCATCGAATCCTTCACCTTGTGCTCGACCTGGCGCTGGTGGCGGTTCTCCTCCATGTCGATGAAGTCGATCACGATCAGGCCGGCGAGATCGCGCAGGCGGACCTGGCGCGCGACTTCCTCGGCCGCCTCGAGGTTGGTGCGCAGCGCCGTTTCCTCGATGTTGCGCTCCTTGGTGGAGCGGCCCGAGTTGACGTCGATGGCGACCAGCGCCTCGGTCGGATTGATGACGATGTAGCCGCCCGAGCGCAGCTGCACGGTCGGCGAATGCATGGCGTCGAACTGCGCTTCCACCTGGTAGCGGTGGAAGAGGGGGATCTGCTCCTTGTAGAGCTCGACCTTGCTCGCCTGGTGCGGCACCAGCTGGCGCATGAAGCCGGACGCGGCCTCGAAGCCCGCCTCGCCCTCGACCAGCACCTGGGCGATGTCGGTGTCGTAGACGTCGCGCAGCGAGCGCTTGATCAGGTCGCCTTCCTCGTAGATCAGCGCCGGCGCCGTCGAGCGCATGGTGATCTCGCGGATCGAGTCCCAGAGCCGGGACAGGTATTCATAGTCGCGCTTGATGTCGATGTTGGAGCGCTCGAGACCGGCGGTGCGCAGGATCACGCCCTGGCCCTGCGGCACGTCGAGCTGCGAGAGCATCTCCTTCATGCGCTTGCGGTCGGACGGGTTGGAGATCTTGCGCGAGATTCCGCCGCCACGGCCGGCGTTGGGCATCAGCACGCAGTAGCGGCCGGCGAGCGAGAGATAGGTGGTGAGGGCCGCGCCCTTGTTGCCGCGTTCTTCCTTCACGACCTGGACCAGCAGGATCTGCCGGCGCTTGATCACTTCCTGGATCTTGTAGTGACGGGTCGGCTGGCGGCGGCGGCGCTCGCGGGTCTCGCGCATTTCGACCGCATCGTCGCCCCCAAGCACTTCGACGGGAACGGCGGGGGCTTCGCTGGAGCCTTCCGGCGCTGCGTCGGTCACAGGAACTTCGTCGGCCACCGGCGATTCGTCGGCCGGACCGTCGAGACGATCGACCGGCATCGCGGCCGGCTGCGCCTCGGGGACAGGCTCGCCCGGCGCCTCGGCCTGGATCTCGGCGACCGGCATGGGCTCGGGAGCAGGAGCCTCGCCCGGCGCTTCGCTCGGGGTCTCGGCGTGGGCCTCGACGGGCGCGTCGTCGTGATGCTCGTCCTCATGTGACGCCTCGTCGAGCGCCACGTCGTTCTGCTCGGCGGCTGACTGCTCCTCGGCGCGCTCGGCGCGGGCGTCCTCGATGTCGGTGCGATCGACCTTGATCGGCTGTTCGTCGTCCGGTTCGTCGTCGGCCTCGGCATAGACGCGCTGCTGCTCGGCGATCAGCCGTTCGCGGTCGGCGATGGGGATCTGGTAGTAGTCGGCGTGGATTTCGGAGAAGGCCAGGAAGCCGTGGCGGTTGCCGCCGTATTCGACGAACGCCGCCTGCAGCGACGGTTCGATGCGAATGACCTTGGCGAGGTAGATGTTGCCCTTGAGGGCCTTGCGCGACGAGGTCTCGAAGTCGAATTCCTCGAGCCTGGTTCCGTCTACAACGACCACCCGGGTTTCTTCGGGATGGCTGGCATCGATCAACATACGGCGGGCCATGGGCTCGCACTCCCGAGGCGTTGGGCTCCAACCGGCGCGAGCGACCAGCGGCCTTGCCGCCTCTTTGAGCGAGGGGGACGACGCGCCATCAACCCGTCGAACGGCCAACTCACTAGGCCAAGACGGGGAAGCTTCGCGCCGCCGGACCAAATACAGGGTCCTGCCGACCTCGAGTTTCCTGATAGCTACCGCCTAACTGGCAATCCCTCCGCGGAATCCGCTCCTTGTTAAGGGGGCCCGGCGGGGAGGACTGCCGTCGGAGCGCGTCCGCTGGATTGCTCCAAAAAGGGCGCTACGAACGACGGCAACTGCTCGCGGAAATCAACATACGGTGTTTGTCGGGGAGCGACAATCAAAAGATTGAAGTTTAGGAAGTTGCTGTAAGCTATTGATTCTGCTAAATAACACTAATGCTCCGTCGCGCCCTCCTCGCGGGGTCCTGCGCCTTTCTGGCGTCACCGGCCTTGGCCAAGACGGCTCCCAAGCCCGTCCACCATCCGGTTTCCCGGCCGAAAATCATCGCCCTCGACCCTGGCCATGGCGGCCCGGATCCGGGCGCTTTGGGCGTTTCCGGGACCCAGGAGAAGGGCGTCGTCATCCGCGTCGCGCGTGAGTTGCAGGCGCAGCTCCAGCTCGGCGGCAAATATAAGGTGATGCTGACGCGGGCCGGCGACACCTTCGTGCCCCTGCGCGAGCGAGTGGCCCGCGCCCAGGAAGCCAAGGCCGACCTTTTCCTCTCGATCCATGCGGATTCGCATCCCGACCCCTATGTGCGCGGGGCTTCGGTCTACACGCTGTCGGAAGAGGCGAGCGATCGCGAGGCCGCGGCGCTGGCGGCGCGCGAGAACCGGGCCGATTCTGTCGTTGCCAAGATGGTGGCGCAGCCCGATGCGGTGGCCAAGACTCTGGTCGCCATGACCCAGCGCGGAACTGGCAACGACTCGCGGCGTTTGGCAGATACGATCGTCAACACCTTCGGCAAAGGCGGTATCCGCCTCCTGCCGCATACGCACCGGGAAGCAGGCTTCGCTGTCCTCACATCGCCCGACATTCCCGCCTGCCTGGTCGAGCTGGGCTACCTCTCCAATCCCCAGGACGAGAAGCTGCTCACCGTCTACCAGCACCAGATGGCGCTCGCGCGCTCGCTGCGGGGCTCGGTCGACGCCTACTTTTCCCAGAGTGCTGCCACCAAAAAGGCGTAAGTCCGGGCCATCCTTTCTTGTAAGAAGGATGCCGTGCTGAAACTCTTCAAAATCCTCATGGCCTTCGGGCTGGCGTGCCTGATCGTGGGCACCGGCATCGTCGCGGGCCTGTTCTGGCATTTCAGCCACGGCCTGCCCGACCACAAGCAGCTCGCCGACTACCAGCCCGCCACCGTCTCGCGCCTCTATGCCGCCGACGGCCGGCTGCTGATGGAATACGCCCGGGAGAAGCGCGTGTTCGTCCCGGTGGCCGCCATGCCGAAGCGCCTGCTGCAGGCGTTCGTGGCGGCCGAGGACCAGCGCTTCTTCACCCACCCCGGCGTCGATATCCTGGGCGTGCTGCGCGCCTCGCTCAGCAACCTCGCCAACCCGGGCAAGCGCCCCGAGGGCGCGTCGGGCATCACGCAGCAGGTCGCCAAGAACTTCCTGCTGAACAACCAGGCGACGCTCTCGCGCAAGATCCGCGAAGCCATTCTCGCCTTCCGCATCGAGGAGACCTACTCGAAGGAGCGCATCCTCGAGCTCTATCTCAACGAGATCTATCTCGGCGCCGGCAACTACGGCATCGCCGCCGCCGCCATGAACTATTTCGATCGCTCGCTGGGCGAGCTCAGCCTGTCCGAGATCGCCTATCTCGCCGCGTTGCCCAAGGCGCCCAACCGCTACTCCATCACCAAGAACGAAAAGGACGCCTATTACCGCCGCGACTACGTGCTGGGCCGTATGCGCGGCGACGGCTACATCACCGCGGAAGAAGAGCAGGCCGCGAAGAAGGAGCGCCTGGTCCTGCGCCGCCGCAGCGCCACCGAGATCGTACAGGCGGATTTCTTCTCCGAGGAAGTGCGCCGCAATCTTCTCGCGGCCTATGGCGAGCAGGGGCTGTACGAGGGCGGCCTCACCGTCTCGACGACGCTCGATCCCGCGATCCAGAAGACTTCCGACAACGCATTGCGCGAAGGCTTGATCGCCTACGACCGCCGCCACGGCTGGCGGGGGCCCTACGCCAAGATCGCCGACATCAAGGAAGGCAGCTGGGAAGAAGAGTTCGCGCGCATCCTGCAGCGCCGGCCGATGTTCGGCCCCGACAGCTGGCGCCTCGCCGTCGTGACCAAGGTCGAGGCCGCGCAGGCGTCGATCGCGGGCCTGCCCGCCGCCGATGCCGGTCCGGGGGGCACGACCGAAGGCACGATCCCGTTCGCCGAGATGCAATGGGCCTGCGCCACTGGTCCCAACCAGACTCTGGGCGCGTGCCCCAGCCGGCCGGCCAATGTGGTGAGCCCGGGCGACGTCGTGGTGGTCGAGAAGCTCGAGAAGAACGCCGCCGGCAAGCCCTATCCGCCCAACAGCTACGGCCTTCGCCAGATCCCCAACGTCAACGGCGCCGTGGTCGTGATGGATCCGCGCGACGGCCGTATCCTGGCGATGAGCGGCGGCTGGTCCTACGGCATGAGCCAGTTCAACCGCGCGGTGCAGGCGCAGCGCCAGCCGGGCTCGTCGTTCAAGCCTTTCGTCTATCTCGCCGCGATGGATGCGGGGCTCACGCCCAGCAGCATCGTGCTCGACGCACCGTTCGAATTCGATCCCGGCCATGGCCAGCCGATCTGGCGCCCCGGCAACTATGGAAACGAGGAGCCGCTCGGCCCGATGACCGTGCGCAACGGTCTCGAGAAATCGCGCAACCTCGTGACCGTGCGCATGGCTCAGCAGATCGGCATGCAGCGCGTGGTCAAGATCGCGCACGACTTCGGCATTGCCGACAAGATGGGGGCGTACCTGCCGATGGCGCTGGGCGCCGTCGATACGACCCTGCTGCGCATGACGATGGCGCACGCCGAATTGGCCAACGGCGCGCGCGAGATCACGCCGTCGCTGATCGATCGCGTGCAGGATCGCAACGGCAAGACGATCTATCGCCACGAATCGCGCCTCTGCAACAACTGCGGAGAGGCGAAACCCGGCCAGAAGCCCACCGCGCCCGAG
Organism: Enhydrobacter aerosaccus; assembly: GCA_903915535.1. GTDB lineage: Bacteria > Pseudomonadota > Alphaproteobacteria > Reyranellales > Reyranellaceae > Reyranella > Reyranella aerosaccus_C. The sequence continues at coordinate 34,437 of CAIWTJ010000041.1, read as the reverse complement.
ATCGTCGACAACCGCCAGCCGTTCCACGACCCCGCGACCGTCTACCAGGTCGTGAACATGATGATGGGCGTCACGGTCTTCGGTACCGCCGGGCAGCTCGCCGTGCTCGGCCGCCCGATCGCGGGCAAGACCGGCACGACCAACGACAGCCGCGACATCTGGTTCATCGGCTCGGTGCCCGACCTCACCATCGGCGTCTACATCGGCTTCGACGAGCCGCGCACGCTCGGCCGCCAGGAGCAGGGCAGTTCCGGCGCCGCGCCGATCTACGAGCGCATCGCCCGGGTCGTGTTCAAGGACAAGCCGCCGACGCCGTTCCGCATTCCGCCCGGCCTGCGCATCGTGCGCGTGAACCACGACACCGGCCAGCCCGCGGGGCCCGGCGAGGGGCGCGTGATCGACGAGGCCTTCAAGCCCGGCACAGAGCCAGGGTCGGGCTATGAACAGGGCGCGGTGCTTGACGGCTCGGCCCCCTTTTCCGGTATAGACCCTTCCGTCGCGGGAACGCCGGGATCTCCGGGCGCGGCCGGGACGAGACGGTCGACCTTGACCGGCACCGGAGAGACGTACTGAACGAGCACCGCGTGGGTGCCCATCCTTCGAGACGGCGCTTCGCGCCTCCTCAGGATGAGATTGGTTTTGTAAGCAATGTCCTCACCCTGAGGAGCGAGCGCCGCGAGCGTCTCGAAGGGTGGGAACGAGCACGGTTGGTTTAAGAGGAAGTTATGCGCGCCGAAGCCCAGTCCATGGTGAAGGAAATCGAGGAGTCGCTGGAGCTCCTGAGGAGGCGTCTTTGACTACGACCGAGCGGTCGTCCGTCTTGACGAGCTGAACGCGCGCGCGGAAGACTCCGCGCTCTGGAACAACCCTGCGGAAGCCGAGAAGGTGATGCGCGAGCGCACCAAGCTCGAAAGCGCGATCGGCGCGATCAAGCGCCTGCGCGCGGCGGTCGACGACAACACCGGCCTGATCGAGATGGCCGAGGCCGAGAAGGACGAGGCCACCATCGCCGAGTGCGAGAAGGCCTTGCGCGAGGCGACGGTGGAGGCCCGCGCCGCCCGGCTCGAGACGCTGCTCTCGGGCGAGGCCGACGCCAACAACGCCTATATCGAGATCAACGCCGGCGCCGGCGGCACCGAGGCGCAGGACTGGGCCGAGATGCTGGCGCGCATGTACACGCGCTGGGCCGAGCGCCGCGGCTTCAAGGTGAGCTGGCTGGAGGAGAGCGCGGGCGAAGAGGCGGGCATCAAGTCGTGCGCCTACAAGGTCGAGGGCCCGAACGCCTACGGCTGGCTGAAGACGGAAAGCGGCGTGCACCGCCTGGTGCGCATCAGCCCGTTCGACGGCAACGCGCGGCGGCAGACATCCTTTGCCAGCGTCTGGGTCTATCCCGAGGTCGACGACAACATCGAGATCGAGCTGATCGACAAGGAACTGCGCGTCGACACGTACCGTGCGTCGGGCTCCGGCGGCCAGCACGTCAACAAGACCGACTCCGCCGTGCGCATCACCCATCTGCCGACCGGCATTGCCGTCGCCGTGCAGCAGGAGCGCAGCCAGCATCAAAACCGCGCCAAGGCTATCCAGATGCTGAAGGCGCGCCTCTACGAGCTCGAATTGCAGAAGCGCGAGACCGAACGTCTGGCGCTGGAAGCCAACAAGACCGATATCGGCTGGGGCCACCAGATCCGCAGCTACGTGCTGCAGCCCTACCAGATGGTGAAGGACCTGCGCACCGGCGTGGAACGCAGCGACCCGCAGAAGGTGCTCGACGGCGACCTTGACGAGTTCATGGCGGCGTCACTTGCGGCGCGGGTAGGGGACAAGGAAGCGGCGTAACGCTACGCCGCGTCCAACGCTCCCACGCGGACCTCGCGCCGCCTGTCGCCGCGGATCATCACGCCCTGGCGTTGCGGATCGGACCACGGCGTCTGGTCGGCCGGTGCCGCCGTCTGCGGCCGGTCGCCGTCGCGCTCGACGCGGCGCACCCAGTCGCGGGCGTCGCGCAGGCTCTTGAACATCTCGATCGGGCCTTCGCCCTTGGTCATCTCGGCAAAGGCGGCGGGGAAGGCGGTGCGGTCGGGATCGATGATGAAAGCGACGGGGCCGCGTTTCTCTGTCGAGGCGCCGCGCAGCATCTGGGCCACGCGCGCCACCTGCTCGGGCGTCCACTCGGTGGTGGCGCCGGCCACCTCGACGATCTTGGCAAAGGGGCGGACATTGGCCTCGGCCAACTGCTGGGCGACGCCGCGAATTTCATCCGGACTGATCGTGCCGCGCGCCACGATGGTGACGGTGCGGTGCAGCCGGGAGATCTCCATATAGACAGGCATATCGTGTTCCTGTGCAGCGAGGCGGCGAGTCTAGCACGGGGAAGAGCCCGGCCGGGCGGCCGCGATTGTATCAACGCTGCCAATATGGGGGCGGGACGTGGCAAGATGAGGGCGTGAAACTCGTGCGCCTTCTCCTTTTCTCGCTCCTCCGCACCCTGGGCTTCGGGCGTGTTCGCGCGGGTGGGCGCCCGGTCGACTGGCCTTCGGTACAACTCGCCGCCGGCAGCGGCGGGCCGCTGCCGACCGCCGACTACGCAGGGCACGTCGTGCTGCTGGTCAACACGGCGTCCGAGTGCGGCTTCACCAAGCAGTATCGCGGGCTCGAGGCGATGTGGCGGCGCTATCGCGAGCGCGGGCTGGTCGTGCTCGGCGTGCCGTCGAACGATTTCGGCGGCCAGGAGCCCGGCGCCGACGACGAGATCGGGCGCTTCTGCCAGACCACGTTCGACGTGAGTTTTCCGCTCGCGGCCAAGCAGGTCGTGTCCGGTCCCGCCGCGCATCCGCTCTATCGCTTCGCCGCCGCCGAGACGGGCGTGCTGGGCACGCCGAACTGGAACTTCCACAAGATCCTGATCGGCCGAGACGGCCGCGTCCTCGACTGGTTCCCGGCGGTGAGCGGCGTCGGGCTCAATCTCGACCGCGCCGTCGAGCGCGCACTCGGCTCATAACTCCTCCCCCGTCTTCGGGGGAGGCTCATGAAAAGGAATTGCGGCTACCGTTTTCCGGAGGAGGTGGTGAAGTTTCCCGTGTCCCACAGGATCGTCGGGCGCCTCGTTCTTTCGGGTGGCTTGTGAAAGACGTCGAGGCCGCGGACGACGGTTATCCGTATCGTCAGACCACCTTGCGCACGATGTGGCTGCGGTTCGAGGTGTACGGCCGCACTTCGCCCGCCCAGCGCCCTTGCTCGACGGCATGGTTCCATTCCGCGCTCAGCAGCACGGCGGGGCTGTCGATCTCGTACAGCGCCACGTAGGTGGCGGCGCCCGCACCGTCGAGCGGCTTCTTCTCGCCGCCCAGCATCACCGCGGCCGGCTCGGTCTTGAGACGCGTGACCGCCCGCACGCCCGGCACCTTCAGCAGCAGCGGCACGTGCTCGGTGTCGTACACCTCGTTGAACAGCGCTTCCTTTTCCTTCGTCACGTCCATGCTGACGATGAACAGGTATTTGCTGGCGATTGGCATCTCTTCCTCCCGGGTTCCGCGCAGTAAAGCGTGGCGCGCGTTTCACCGCCAGAGGGTGCCCCCAGCCTTGCCCCGCGCGGGCAGGAGAGTAGGCTTTCCGGACATTCCTGGGAGGGAATCATGACCTACGATCTCGTCATCAAGAACGGCACAGTCGTCGATGGCACGGGCAAGGCGCGCTACCAGGCCGACGTCGCCATCGCCGATGGCAAGGTGGCCGAGATCGGCAAGGTCACGGAGGGCGCCAAGCGCACCATCGAGGCGCACGGGCTGGTCGTCACGCCAGGCTTCGTCGATCCGCACACGCATTACGACGCGCAGATCTGCTGGGACGGCGCGGTCACGCCCTCGTCGTGGCACGGCGTCACCTCGGTGGTGATGGGCAACTGCGGCGTCGGCATCGCGCCCTGCAAGCCCGAGACACGCGAGATCGCCATGAAGGATCTCGTGAACGTGGAAGGCATCCCGTTCGACGTTCTGAACAAGGGCATCACCTGGGACTGGGAGACGTTCCCCGAGTTCATGGATGCGGCCGCGGCGCGCAAGCCGTCGCTTAACCTCGCCTTCATCGCACCGCTGACGCCGTTCCGCCACTACGTGATGGGCGATGCGTCGATGGAGCGGGCGGCCAACGCCGAAGAGACCCACAAGATCGCGGCGCTGATCGGCGAGGCGATGGATGCGGGCGCGCTCGGCTTCTCGTCGACCACGCTCAACCAGCATCTTGGCTTCGAGGGCAAGCCGCTGGCCTGCCGCAACGCCTCGCGCGAGGAGCTGAGCGCCTATTCCCATCAGCTCAAGAAGCGCGGCAAGGGCACGATCGAGATCGCGCTCACCCGCCAGGTGGGCGTCCTGGAGCAGGATCAGTGCGACCTGCTCGACTTCCTGCTGACCGAGAGCGGCCGGCCGGTGACCTTCATCGCGCTGTTCGACCGCGACGACATTCCCGAGGCCGTGCGCAACACGCTGAGACTGGCGGCGCCGCAGATCGCCAAGGGGGCACGGCCGCAGACCTCGCCGCTGCCGCTCACGCGCGAATGCACCATGGAGAATCCGTTCGCCTTCGCGGCCTTCCCGTCGTGGAAGCGCGTCTTCGCCGATACCGACAAGGAAGCGCAGAAGAAGGTCTATGCGGACCCTGCGTTCCGCAATGCCTTCCGCCACGACCTGAAGAACCCGACCGGCTTCAGCGACTGGCGGCGCATTGTGGTGCACGAGGTCAAGAACCCGGCGCTGAAGCAGCTCGAGCGCAAGTCGATCGCCGAGGTCGCTTCGTTGCAGGGCAAGGACAATGTCGATGCCTTCCTCGACCTGGTGCTGGCCGACAATCTCAATGTCGAGTTCACCATCTCCTCGTGGAACACGCGCGAGGACCGCATGCGCGAGCTTCTGAACAACAAGTCGATCCTGATGGCGTTGGGCGACGGCGGTGCGCATGTCGACATGCTGTGCGACGCGGGCTACCCGACCTATCTGCTCGGCACCTGGGTGCGCGAGAAGGAAGTGCTGTCGCTGGAGGAGGGCGTGCGCCGGCTGACCTCCGATCCTGCCGATCTGTTCGGGCTGCGGGATCGCGGCCGCCTCGCCAAGGGCATGCCGGCCGACGTCACGATCTTCGATCCCGCGACGATCGGCTCGAAGAACCATGGCGAGCGCCGCTACGACCTGCCGGGCGGCGCCAAGCGCATCGTCATGCCGTCCAAGGGTGTAGAATACACGGTGGTCAACGGTGCGGTAACCTGGGAGCAGGGCCGGCTGCACGAGGCGAAGGCTGGCAAGGTGCTTCGCGGCTGACCTCATCCTGAGGAGGCGCGGAGCGCCGTCCACGCAATTCAAGCGCAGGCTTGAATTGCCCAGAAGGATGGGAACGAGCACCTTGTCCGTTGCCCACCCTTCGAGACGCATCGCTACGCGATGCTCCTCAGGGTGAGGTAGTGAGTGTGGTCGGATGAGTTTACGACAGGAGGGCGTGACATGCCGGTGGTGAAGAACGATGAGGCCAAGGAGATCCCGTGGCGTCCGGGCTATCGCAACTTCATGCTGGCGGGTGAGGCGCAGGGCGTCTCGGTCAGTTCGAGCATGGGCGTGCTGGAGGAGGGCGCGGGCGCGCCGCTGCATTTCCATCACGAGGTCGACGAGGTGATCGTGGTCGTCGAGGGCTCGCTCAACCTGCGCATTGGCGACGAAAAGATGGTGGTGACGGCGAACCAGACGATCTCCGTGCCGGCGCGCACGCCGCATGCCTTCACGGCAGGCCCCAAAGGGGCGAAGTTCATCGCCTTCATTCCCAAGCAGGGCGCGCATCTCGCGACGGAATATCTCGAAGGTGGTCCGGCCGCAGGCGCGGCACTGAAGTAGCAGGAGTTTGAATTGATCAAGCGTCGCGTACTCGTTGGAAGCGCTGCCTCAGTATTGGCCGTCCCGTCGCTCGTCTTCTCGCGAAGCGCCTCGGCCAAGGACGCCTGGCCAACCCGGCCGATCCGCTGCATCGTCGCGTTGCCGCCGGGCGGCGGCACCGACTCTACCGGGCGCATCGCCATGCAGGCGCTGTCGGAGGCGCTGGGCCAGCCCGTCGTGGTCGAGAACAAGCCGGGCGCCGGTGGCACGATCGGCAGCGACATCGTCGCCAAGGCCGCGCCCGACGGCTACACGCTGGGCATCGCGACCTCGAGCAGCCATGCGGCAGCTCCCGTGTTCCGCAAGGACCTGCCCTACGATCCGGTGAAGTCGTTCACCGCGGTGACCATGATCGGCACGACGTCGTACATCCTGATCGGCGGGCCGAGTGCGGGCGCCAAGGACCTGCCGACGTTCCTCGCCAACACCAAGGCGCAGCCCGGGAAGGTGGCCTGCGCGTCGCTGGGGCCATCCACGCTCGGTTACCTGCTCACCAAGCAGTTCGAGATCAGCACCGGCCTGCAGATGATCGACACGCCGTACAAGGGCGCAGCGCAGGTCTATCCCGACCTGATGAACGGCACGGTGGCGGTGATGCTCGACAATCCGTCGGGCTCGGCCGGGCTGGTGCGCGACGGGCGGCTGACCGGCTTTGCCGTGACTCGGCCCTCGGCGGCGGTGCCCAACGTGCCGACGTTCGAGAGCCTGGGCGTCAAGAACTTCACCGATGTGTTCTGGTACGGCGTGGTGGCGCCGCCGGGCCTCGATCCCGAAATCGCCGAGCGCATCCAGCAGATCCTGAAGAAGGCGCTGACGGCGGAGCCCGGCCTTTCGAAGCTGCGCACGATCGACGTCGAGCCGGTGTGCTCGACGCCCGCCGATTTCAGCGCGACCATGGCGCGCGAAACGCGGCAGTGGAAGGAACTGGCCGACAAGCTCGGCATCAAGCCGGAATAGGACGAGGAGACAGAAGATGGACGGCAGCGCAGCCCGCACCTACCAGGTGAACGAACTCACGACCGATCCCAACGTGCCGTTCGATCCCAAGGTGGTGAAGGACTATGTGACCTACGCGCATCGCATTGCCGCGCGCGGGCTGGTCAACAGCTCGGTGGGCGGCATGGTGATCCGCGTGGCGCACCCGAACTATGCCGACGGCGTGTGCTACGCCAAGCCCCAGGGCGTCAGCCTCGAGGAGGTCGAGGCCGAGGACCTGGTGATCACGGACATCCCGTTCGGCCGCATCCTGCAGGGCGAGCGCGCCACGACGGTGGGCCACCAGATGAACCGCGAGATCCTGCGGCTGCGTCCCGACGTGAACGCGGTGATCCATCTCCACCACGACGAGATGATCGCCTTCATGGCCTGCGGCTACGACAAGATCCGCTCCTTCAGCCTGACCTACGGCTACCTGATGCAGAAGCCCGCGCACTATCTGCCGGCCAGCATCAACGTCGAGGAGGACGTGGGGCCGATCAAGGAGTTCATCGCCGGCACCAACTGCATCATCATGAAGCGCCACGGGTTCACGGTGCTGGGGCGCAGCGTCTCGGAGGCCTATCACCGAACCTGCGTGCTGGTGAGCGAGATCAAGCGCAACATCATCGTCGAGCAGCTCTGCGCCGCCACCGGCCGCACCGCCGAGGACGTCACCGACGAGGAGATGGCCTACATGGCCACGCACGGCGACGCGGTGATGTATCCCAAGCTGGTGAAGAAGGGCGGCTGAGTCCGCGCAATTTTATTGCGCGGAGGGGCGGCGGAATCCGGTACAAATCGCCAGAAAACCTTATGCCATCGGCATCCGAGGTGTCCCAGGAAATTGGGAAACTAGGCGTCATCTTTTTTTAGGAATCGCCCTAGAGCGGGTGCGTCAGATCGGATGGAGGGGCTGGCCGAGCGACAGCGCCACCGTCTCCTCGGCTTCGTGCTCGAGGGCGCGCTCGCGCGCCGAGGCGGCGATCTGCTTGCGCAGGCGGTCGAGGTCGGGGCCCGCGAGCTGGCGCGGCCGGGCCGCGGGGTGACCGGCGGGGTTGACGGGATGGCCGTCGGCCAGCAGCTCGAAGTGCAGATGCGCGCCGGTCGAGCGGCCGGTGCTGCCGACGAATCCGATCACGTCGCCGCTCTTCACCACCGTGCCCGGCTCGATGTCCGGGGCGAAGCGCAGCAAGTGACCGTAGACCGTAACCAGCTTGCCGGGATGGTTGATGCGGATCCAATTGCCGTAGAGGCCGTTCACTCGCGCGCCGACCACCAGCCCGTCGGCGGCCGCGTGGATCGGCGTGCCGGGATTGGCCAGCAGGTCGAGCCCGGTGTGCATGAAGAGTTGCGGCGGCGGAGGCGGCGGCGGCCCAGGGGCGGGCTTGGGCTCCGCGGCCTGTCGCGCGGCGTTGGCTTCCTGCTCGGCCTTCCTCCTCTCCTCGGCGAGGCGTCGCGCGCGATTGCGAGCCATGACTCCGTTGATTGTGGCCGTGTACGGATCGTCGAAGCCGCCTGGCAGGGTCGCAGCCCCCGACGGCGGCTGTCCGCCGCCGCGAAATCCCGCGAAGGCGCGCGCGATCTCCTTCTCCTCCTCAGGCAGGAGTGGCGCAGGCTGCTCGACGGCCGAGGCCTCGGCGGCAGGGGGGGCTGGCGGAGGAGGTGGCAGGATCACCGGCTGGTCGAGCGGATCGGTGCGCGGGCCGTAGCCGGAGGTGATCTTCATGATGTCGAGCGGCATGCGGATGCGCGGAGGGATAGCGGCCTGACCGCTGGCCAGGAAGAACTGCTCGTCACCGTCGCGCGGCTTGAAGCGCTGAACGACGATCGGGCCCTTGGCTTTGGTCCTGAGCTCCACCCAGACCAATCGCGCGTCGCCGGCGGACTCACCGTCGAGGGCGAAGGCCTGTTCCCAGCGCAGATAGAAATGATCGCCCTCGCGCAGGTCGCGCCCGAGATCGACGGCGAAGCCCAATGCGCGTGCGGCCTCATCGATGACCGATGTTGGGACGCCCGCAGCCGTCGTCGCCTCGGCGAAGGTACCGAAGACCGCGCCGGCGGTGGCAAGCTGCCGCGTGAACTGCGGGCAGCACGGCTCGGCGCCGGCATTCGACGCGGTGAGCCCCAGCATGAGAAGTAAGGCGAGCGCCGCCCCGGCGAACGATCTTGCCATCGGCGGCGTTTATACCGCGGCGCGCACCATATCGGCACATTTCTCGCCGATCATGATCGAGGGGGCATTGGTGTTGCCGGCCACGATGGATGGCATGATCGAGGCATCGGCGACCCGCAAACGGTCGATACCGTACACTCGCAGTTGCGGATCCACGACCGCGTCGGGCTCGCGCCCCATGCGGCAGGTGCCGACGGGATGGAGGTTCGACACGCCGCGCGCACGGATATCGGCCCTGAGGTCGGTGTCGCTCGTGACCGCAGCACCGGGCAGGATCTCCTCGACGATGAAGGGCGCGAGAGCCGGCTGGCGCGCGATCTCGCGGCAGATGCGGATGCCCGCGAGCAGCGCGTCGAAATCGTACGCGCTCTTCAGGAAGTTGAAGCGGATTTCGGGCGCCGCCAGGGGATCGGCGGATTTGAGCCGCACCGTGCCGCGCCCGTCGGGCCGCAGATGCACGGGGCTGAGACCGAAGGCGGAGAAGGGCTGCGCGATCACGCCGTGACGGTTCCTGTCCTTGATCGCCCAGGCGAACATGTTGATCTGCAGGTCGGGACGCTCGAAGCGCCTGTCGCTGCGCACAAGCGCACCCACGAACAGTCCCATGCTGGCGAGCGGGCCGGTGCGGCCGAACGCATACTGTGCTGCCGCCACGATCCGCCGCGGCAGGCTGTTGGCCAGATCGTTCATGGTCACGGGCTGGCTGCAGCGATAGGCGATGTAGGTGTTGAAGTGATCGTGCAGGTGACTGCCGACGCCCGGCATGTCGCGTACGACCGCGATGCCGTGGTCGCGAAGATGCGCCGCCGGCCCGAGGCCGCTCAGCATCAGCAGCTGGGGCGAGCCGTATACGCCGCCGGACACGATCACCTCGCGTGCCGCGCGCGCGGTCTGCAGGCCGGCGGGCGTGCGGTATTCGACGCCGATGGCCCGGCCGTCCTCGATCAGCACGCGCGTTGCATGCGCTTCGGTGGCGATGGTGAGATTCCTGCGCTGGCGCGCCTTGCCGAGATAAGCGCGCGCGCTCGACCAACGCCGCGCGCCGTTGATCGTGGTCTGGTAGTAGCCGACGCCTTCCTGGGCGGCGCCGTTGAAGTCGGGATTGTCGGGAATACCGGCCTCGACGGCGGCGTCATGCATCGCCTTGGCGAGCGTCGGCTGCCAGCGGTGATCGGAGACCCTGAGCGGGCCGCCGGTGCCGTGGAAGGCATCACCGCCGCGGGTATTGTCCTCGGCCTTCTTGAAGTAGGGCAGGACCGAGTCGTAATCCCAGCCCTCGCAGCCGCGCTGACGCCACTCGTCGTAGTCGGCGGCGTTGCCGCGCATGTAGACCATGCCGTTGATCGAGCTGGTGCCGCCCAGGACCTTGCCGCGCGGCTGGTACATCACGCGGTTGTTGAGCTCGGGTTCCGGCTCGGAATCGAACATCCAGTTGACCTTCGGATTGTTGAAGGTCTTGTGATAGCCGAGCGGGATGTGGATCCACGGATAGGTGTCGCGTGGACCTGCTTCGAGCAGGAGCACCGAGAACCGGCCGTCCTCGCTCAGCCGTCCGGCAACCGCGCAGCCGGCAGAGCCGGCACCGGTGACGATGTAGTCGTAGGTGGCGCCCTTGAGCATGGCCGCTCGTTCCTCCCGTACCGGACCCTAGGGCCTGATACGGAGAGGGGGCAAGGCCGCCGGTTCGCGCTAGGAAACCAGCTCGTATTCCTGCCGGGCCTGATCGACGATCTGCACGAGGGCGGTGTAGCAGCCGGGGGCGAGATTGGGAAAGCCGGTGACTGTCCAGTTCGCGGCACCGCCGCTTCGTGACGGAATGGGCTTCGGGGTCGGGGCTGCGCAACCTGCGTACTTGGCGTCTCGGGCGATCATGCGCTCGATGCGGCCCTGGAGGTCGGCCTGGATTTCGTCTGCGGTTGCCCGCTTCTTCAGTGTGACAGGGTACTCCGCCATAACGCTGGTATTGAAGAGGAGACTATCCGGCATGTTCACGGCTCCTTGGTACGCGGGCCTTGTAAGGGTGGACCCAGTGTACAGTACGAGACGAAGCGGCGATGCGTGCCCGGCCTGAGTCACGCAGTCGCAGTAACTGCGCGATGTGTGAAGATCATCTCATCCGCAGACGTCGACCCACTCGGCCCGGGTGAGTTCGGCCATGCGCGCGGGAGAGATGCGCAGCGCCGAGTTCGTCGAGCCCGCGGCCGGCACGACTTCGTCGAAGGCCTTCAGCGAGACATCACAATAGACAGGCAGCGGCGTCGCGAGGCCGAACGGGCAGACGCCGCCCACGGGATGTCCGGTAAATTCGACTACCTCGTCCGCGCCCAGCATGCGCGGCTTGCCGTTCAGCACGTCCTTGATCTTGCGATTGTTGAGGCGCGCGGTGCCCGATGTCACGACGAGCACCGTGCGATCCTTGACCCGCAGCGACAGCGTCTTGGCGATCTGCGCCGGCTGCACGCCGTGCGCGGCCGCGGCCATCTCGACGGTGGCGGAGCTCGCGTCGGTCTCGATGATCCTTATGTCCGGCGCGAGTGCGGCGAAGAAGGCGCGGACGGACTCGACCGTCATTGCGGGACCTTGCGCCAGAAGGGTGCGCGTTTCTTCACGGGATCGAGGAGCGACCAGTCGCCTTGCTCGATCACATGACCCTTGGGAAAAGGCGAGCGCGGCTCCTGCCCGAGCGCACGCATCACCCGGTCGTCGCGGTAGTAACATTGCAGTACAGCGCGCGCGATCGCGACCACGGACGGACCGCCCTCAGCCCGGAACGCGTTCGCCTTTTTCAGTCGCCCGTCTGCCGCAATATCGGCGATCCCGGCCAGTCGCTTCAACGCGGCGCGGACGTCGTTCAGGTCGCGGTCGAGGCTACTCAGGATGTCGGCAAAGATCTTGTCGTCGTCGGCACCGGGCACGCCGTGGCGGGCACTGGCCGGAATCATCGCGCCGGCGAAGGCGCGCAGGTCGTTGGTCTCTTGGCTGGACAGCATGGTGATCGCTCAATCGAAGAGAGTGGCAGCGGCAAGGCGTTGCTTGATGGCGTCGGCGATGTAGAGCGCGAGCGCCTGGATCGTGGAGGTCGGGTTCACGCCGCCCGACGTCACCCAGATGCTGCCGTCGATCACGAACAGGTTCTTCACGTCGTGGGTGCGGCCCCATTCGTTGACGACAGAGCGCTCGGGATCGGTACCCATGCGCGTGGTGCCCATCAGGTGCCAGCCGGCGTTCAGCATCGGCGCCTCGCCGCCGATATTCTTCGCACCGGCCGCTTCGAGGATGTCCTTCGAGCGCGCAACACCGTGCGCCATCATCTTCTTCGTGTTCTCGCCCATCGTGTACTCGATCCTGGGCGCAGGGATGCCGTTGCTGTCCTTCAGCACAGGATCGAGCGTGACCCTGTTGTGCTCTTCCGGCAGGTCCTCGCAGATCGCCGAGAGGCCGAGCTTGCGGTTGAAGATGGAGCGGTAGACGTCGTGATGCGCTTCGCCCCACGGCAGGAAGCCGCGGGCGGTGTTGGCGATCGCGTCGACGATCATCCCGGCGCCGCGATGGAGCTGCAGCGTGTAGCCGCGGACGAAGCCGCGGGCCTTGTCGGTCTCGTAGAATTCCTGGCTCCACAGCGACAGCTGCGCGCCCTGATTGCCGTCGATCGGTTCGTCGACATAGCCGTAGGTGTGGGCGAATGGATGGAACATCAGGTTCTTGCCCACCAGCCCGCTCGAGTTGGCGATGCCGTTGGGGAAGCGGCCGGACACCGAGTTCAGCAGCAGGCGCGGCGTGCCGATGCCATTGCAGGCCACGATCACCATCTCGGCCGGCTGAAAGTGTTCCTTGCCGTCGGCGTCGTAATAGATCGCACCGGTTGCCAGACCGTCGGGCCCGACAGTGATCTCGCGCACGCGGGCGCGCGTGCGCAGTTCGACGCCCGCGCGAATTGCATGCGGCCAGTAGGTGACGTCGGCGCTGGACTTGGCGCCCTGTGCGCAGCCCGGCGTGCAGTGGCCGAGATTGATGCAGGGCGCGCGGCCGTCGTACTCGGTCGTGGCGATCGCCGAATCCGAGGGCCACCAGTGCCAGCCGAGCTTGTTCATTGCCTGGCCGAAGCATTTGCCGGTCTTACCGAGCGGCAGCGGAGGCATCGGCGGCTGATGAAAGGGATAGGCGGGATCACCGGCGAGGCCCGCAACGCCGGTCATGCGGTCATTCTCGGCGAAGAAGGGCTCGAGCGTGTCGTAGTCCACGGGCCAGTCGTCGGCCACGCCGTCCAGCGTCTTCACCCGGAAGTCGCTGGGATGCAGGCGCGGATAGTGCGCCGTGTACATGATGGTGCTGCCGCCCACGCCGTTGAAGTTCACGACCTGGATCGGCGAGGTGTCGTTGTTGATCGGGTAGTCCGTCTCGCGGGCGCGGCGGTTGGGATTGATGGCGAAATCGCCGAACAGGCGGGCCTCCCAGTCGCGGCCGTTGGTCGGGTAGTCCGTGGGCTTCACCCAGTCGCCCTGCTCGAGGCAGAGGATTCGCATTTTCGTTTCCGCGAGGCTCCAGGCCATCGCGGCGCCGGACGCCCCGGATCCGACGATCAGGACGTCGACCTTGTCGTGCTTCACGTCAGCTCTCCTCTCGGCCCGGCATTTGCTCGGCGTGGCAGGGGGAGTATACGACCGGTCAGACGCGAGTGGAGTGTGTAATGTGGTTTGTATTCGAGGCCGAATACGCAATCGAGAACGGCCGGGCCAACTGGAACAAGCCTCTTCCGGAGACCATGGCATGGCACGGACCTTACGAGAACGGCGCCAAGGCCGACGAGGTCGCGCGCGCCCGCATGTGGTCGCGGATAGACACCTATGCCCACAAGGCGCGGCCGGTCGACATGACCGTGACGGAATAGCGCCGGCCTAGCGATAAGGCCGGATGACATCCGCGTCGGCGATGTCGTTCGCGGTCGCGGGCCGCTCGAAGCCCGCAACGTAGTCTTTGCTATCCCTGCTTTGACCGCGGAACCTGGCGGCGAGCGAAAGAAAGCGGCGCAGGAGCGAGGGGCCGCCGAAATCGAGAAGGCCCTGCAGCAAAGCTCGTTTCAGTTTGTTGCGCGGCGGATAGGCCATGTAGTAGCGCGTGCCACCCCACGCCTTGAAGGCCTGATGCAGCCTGGGAATGTATTCCTGGGCCACCGGCACGCCCGACCATTCGTTGAGCAGCGTCATCATGCCGTTGCGCATGGATTGTGCGTAGCGCTCCCTGTCCGGTCGCGGCAGCAGGATATCGGACCACTTCAGCCAATAACGCAGGGGTGAAACGAGCCGGATCGCGCTCTTGGCCTCCGTGACCCTCGGGCCGGAATGCATGCGCACGTAATACTTGCCCGCACGACGGCCCACGATGCGCCGGCCCGACAGGATGGTGCGGCCGAAGATGTCGAAATCCTCGTTGAAGCCCAGGTTCTCGTCCCACTTCACCGCGGCGAACACGCTGCGAGGCCAGAGAATGCTCGAATGAGCGACGGTGCGTTGGCTGGTCGGCTCGAGGAATTCGTTCATCGTATCGACATCGGAACGATTGGCCGGCGCACAGAAGGTTGGGGCGAAGCGAATCTCCGAGCCTATGACGGTAAAGTCGCGCATCGGACCCGAGACGATCGAGTTGGGCGGTGCCGCGAGCGAGGCTTCATGAAGCTCCTGCAGATGGCGCGGATGGATGAGATCGTCATCGTCGAGGAAGAACAGCCAATCACCGGTCGCGGCGGCGACGCCGCTGTTGCGCGCGGCGCTTGCGCCACGCGCCACCTCATGACAGATGACCTTTGCCTCGGGAAATTTCTGCGCCAGCACCTGCAGCGTGTCGTCGGTGGACGCTTCATCGACCACGATGACTTCCTTGTCCGTCCAGGTCTGGTCGTACACGCAGCGCAGGGTCTGCTGCAGCAGCGCCGACCTGTTCCGCGTCGTCACCACGACGCTGACCTTCTCACCCATGACGGACGCTTCTCCCGTTCAGGGAAACATCTTAAGCCTGTTCAGTTCGCCAGAGATGCCCTCTGCGACCAAATGGTTACCTGCGGCGTTGTGATGCCAGTTTCCGTAGATAGACTGCATACCTTGTGCTTTTATCGCGTCGTCGACCAGCTTGTACGAGTCATAAGTCTGCAATCCTGCCGACTGAGCGCAGCGCAGAACGGCTTGGGACAATCGCCGCTGCTCATCCGCCCATTTCTTGTCGTACTGCCAGAGGTGAGGGCGGTATTGAGCGACGATCAGGGTTGGAATTCGCAGGTTCGCTACTCTTTGCATCAGCGGGCAGGCGAGTGCTTCGCCGGTGCCGGCGGGACTTCCCTCGGCGTCCTGCCAGAACCAGTCAGCGTAATGGCCAAAGTGTCGCATGAACTTGTCGACCAGCATCGACCAGCCGAACCAACGTTGCCAGAACGGCAGGCGCTCGAAGGTAACAGGCCTGTTGGGCACCGGTGAATTGTGCAATTCGAGTTTGCCGTCGGTCGCGGTGAAATAGGGCTTCTCTCCGCCGAACAACCGGCGCATCTCGGCGCGCTGAAGGTCGTCGGCAATGAAGGCAAGGATGATCAGCCCGGGCTTCAGTTGCGTGGCCAGTTGCTCGGTGCGCAACACGCTTTGGTCCAGCCCGTAACCGGGCACGCCGCCATTCTCGATGCGGCGATGGATCATGAGCTGCAGGTAGGCAGGCCATGTCTCGTCGTCCATGACCTCGTCGCTGTAGGCGTAGGAATCACCTGTTACGAGGACAGGAGGTCCGGCCGCGGCGTCGGCAGGCGCCGGTGGCATGGCCCGCAGGCCCTTGTCGCTGTGACTGTGCTCGGGGCTGGTGCAGGCCGCCTCGGGCACGTAGCCCAGCGTCTGGTCCTGGACGAACATGCACGGCTTGTGATGTGCGACCGCCTCGAGCAGCACGAGGTTCGGCCAATGCGTCAGGAACCAGGTGCCGCGCAGCATGCGACATCCGATTTCCATCGCGAACAGCATCAGCAGTACCGTCATCGACAGCAGGATCAGCCGGTTGCGCCATTCCCGGGGCGAGGTCATGTGCGCCCGAAGTAGTCGACCATCAGCGCTTCTGCCGCGACCCGGCCGGGCGCTGCTGTCAGGTGATGATCCATGCCGGGAATGACATGCATCGTTGCTCCCTTGTGCGCGGCAAGTCCGTCGCCGGTCGGACCGAACTCCAGTGCGAATGCCCCTTCGGCTTCTTCTCCCGGCGAGAACAGGAACAACGTCGTCGTCCCGCGTTTTGAGAGTGCCGTCATGGCCTGCTTGGCGAAGCTCTGCTCGCGGAGGAGTCCCACGCGCCGGGCAATTCCCAACAGCTTGGCTTTCATCCGTGCACGCAGGCGCCCGAGCTGGCCGACAAAGATGCCGGAGTAGTCGACCTTGCCGCTCAGTAGCGTGGCCCAGGTGCGCGGCCGCAACAGCTTGGCAAGATACTCGGTAGGCGAGCGGTCTTTCTGCTCGAGATATCCCAGCACGCTGCCGGCGGGCAGCGTGAAGAAGGGCAGGTTCACGACCAGCACGGTGTTGATGCGCGGCTCGGAGACAGCAGTGCGGAATGCATGGAAGGCGCCGGAGCACAGGCCTTCGATACCGAAACGGCGGTACCCCATGCCCTGCAAGGTATCTACTGCGGCGCTGACGTCCGGTCCGCGGTCGACAGCAAAGACGTGACTGAGCATGCGCTCCTTGCCGGCGGGGCCGATGCTGTCGCCGAGACCGGCATAGTCGAGCCTGAAGGAAGCCACCCCCTTGGCCGCGAGCTTGCGGGACAGGGTGACGGCGTGACGCGCGGAGGCATAGTGCGGGTCGTGGCCGGCGTTGCCCAGCAGGACCACGGTCCCAGGCGCACTGTCGCGAGGACGGCAGAGCATTCCGAACAGGCGTCGATCCGGCCCAAAGCGCACGGGCGTTTCGATGCAGCCAGGCGGATGGAGTGCCGCCTCTCCGGTGACGATCTGCATGGCGATCGGCTGGACAGGCACGCTCTTGCGCAGCCACTGCAGCACAGCAGTGAAATCTGCCAGGATGTCCTCGTCGATGACCTTGTGACGCACCAGAGGATCCAGCCCTGTCCACGGGATGTTCACGACCTCTGCGCCTGCCGAGCGCCAGGTGGTCGCAGCGTCTTCGGCGGCCTTGCCTTCAGACTGGGCGCAGAGGGCGACGTGCATGCCGGATTTCACAGTAACCTTGCGCAGGTCGACTTCGCCGATCTGGTCGAGCGTCGCGGGAGGGAAGCGGAACTCGCGTAGATACAGGTCTTCGCCCTTGGTCGGACGCGTGCCGCTCAGCATCTCGACTTCGAGGGTCAGTTGGCGGACGTAGGTCCGGCCGCTTATCACGGGCTCGAACAGGAGCAGAGCCGCGACATCTTCGCGTCGCGCCGCGGCGAGGGTCGCCAACGTCGTGCCGAGGCGCAGGCCGACCAGCACCAGCCGCTTGACGCCCGCTGTCGCGCGCAACCAATTTGCAGCGTCGTCGACGCTTCGCTGCCAGGCGGTCCAGTGACCGTCCCTTTCGACGGCATCGTCGCAGGAATCGCCTGTGCCCGGATAATCGAAGCGCAAGGTCACGAAGCCCGCTGCAGCGAGATCATCGGCCAGCACACGCAGTGAACTATAGGCCAGGAGCGCGTCCTGGATGAGGCCAGTGCAAATAACGACGCCGACGTCGCTGCCAGCACCGTCTTGCGGTCCGTGCAGCCAGCCGAAGCATCTGTTGAACGTCACTGGCGTCATGTTGAATCGCTCTATACGAAAGGATATCCTAAGTGCAAGCAACGACTAGCGTTTTTCGGCTGAATGCCGTGGGAGAATATCGTGTCTTCGTCCGCCCGTGACCGCGTTCGCGCCCTCCTGAAGACCACAGGCTGGCTCCAGACCGACATCGACACCCTGGCCAACGACGCCGATCTCTATGCGGCGGGACTGACGTCACACGCCACCGTGACCTTGATGCTTTCCCTGGAGGAAGCTTTTGACGTCGAGTTCCCGGACACGCTGCTGCGCCGGCGCACGTTCTCGAGCGTCGACGCCATCGTCGAGGCGCTGACCGAAATCGGCGTGAAGACAGAAGCCGTATGAGCGATTGGATCGCCGCCGCGCGCGCGGTGGGCAGCGACGTTGCCGCGCGTCATGCCGACGATGTCGATCAGCAGGCGCGCTTTCCCAAGGAAGCAATGGACGCGCTGAAGGCGGCCAGGCTGCTCGGCATCCTCGTGCCAAAGGACAAGGGCGGCCCCGGTGCGGGTATCGCCGATGTCGTATCGGTGTGCCATGTGCTCGGCCAGTACTGCGCCGCGACCGCGATGATCTACGCCATGCACCAGATCCAGGTGTCGTGCATCGTGCGGCACGGTGGCGGCAATTCCTGGATGGACGCATTCGCGAAGCGTCTGGCGGCCGAGCAATTGTTGCTGGCGTCGGCGACGTCCGAAGCTGGCATCGGGGGTGACGTTAGGTCGAGCATCTGCGCCATCGAGGAGAAGGGCGGTCGCTTCGCCCTCGCCAAGCAGGCGACTGTCATTTCCTACGGCGCCGATTCCGACGGCATTCTCGTGACAGCGCGGCGCACGGCGCAGTCGCCTGCATCCGACCAGGTGATCGTCGTGGTCCCCAAGAGCAGTGCCAAGCTCGAGCAATTGCAGGACTGGGACACGCTCGGCATGCGCGGCACCTGTTCGATCGGCTATCACCTCAAGGCCGAAGGCGAGATGGCGCAGATCATCTCAAAGCCTTACGCCGACGTATCGGCGCAGACGATGCTGCCGACATCCCATCTCGTCTGGAGCTCGCTGTGGCTGGGCATCGCGACCGATGCCGTCGCGCGGGCGCGCGCCTTCGTTCGGGCCGAGGCGCGCAAAAAGCCGGGCGTCCTGTCGCCGGGTGCGGTGCGCCTCGCCGAGGCAACCAGCCAGTTGCAGCTCATGAAGGCCAATGTCGTCGCGGCGCTGCGGCGCTACGAGGCGGCTCTCGGATCGGAAGACAATCTGTCGGCACTGCCGTTTGCGATCGCGATGAACAGCCTCAAGACGGCATCTTCGCAAATGGCGGTACAGATTGTAGGCCAGGCGATGCTGGTCGCCGGGCTCGCGGCCTACCGCAACGATACGCCTTACAGTCTGGGACGCCATCTGCGCGATGCCCATTCGGCGGCCTTGATGGTGAACAACGATCGAATCCTCGCCAACACCGCGCAGCTTGTGCTGGCGCTGCGTGACGATCCGGAGCTGCTGGCATGAGCGCGTTGCAGGACGCCTATCGCGATTATCGTGACGAGCTGTTGAGCGCCGGCCTGCTGATCTCGATGGGAGTCGATGGCCTCTACGGCCGAAGCGGTACGTTCGAGCGTATCGTCGAGGGCATCAACATCGCCTTCAGCCGTGTCGGTGATCCCGACAAGCCGGACGTGATGCGATTTCCGCCCGGCATCGGCAAGTGGCAACTAGAGCAGAGCGGCTATCTCAAGAGCTCGCCACAGCTTGTCGGCACGATCCACAGTTTCGCCGGAGACGATCGCGATCACCGCGCGATGCTCGAAACTCTGGAAAAGGGTGGTGATTGGACGGCTGGCCAGAAGACCACGCAGGTCGCCCTGGCTCCTGCGGCCTGCTACGGCGTCTACCCGGCTGTGGCAGCACGCGGGCCAATGCCGGCGAGCGGCGCCCTGGTCGATTGCTACACATATTGTTTCCGCCACGAGCCCTCGATCGATCCGGCGCGCATGCAGATGTTTCGCCAGCGCGAGCATGTGCGCCTCGGCACCGAGGAACAGGCGCTCACCTTTCGCAAGCTCTGGATGGAGCGCGGCCAGGCGGTGATCAAATCGCTCGGCCTGCCGTTCGAGGTCGATGTCGCCAACGATCCGTTCTTCGGGCGCACCGGCCGCCTGCTGGCGACGAGCCAGCGCGAGGAGGCGCTGAAGTTCGAGCTGCTGGTGCCGATCACTTCGACCGAGAGCCCGACGGCGTGCGTAAGCTTCAACTACCACCGCGACCTGTTCGGGCGTGGCTGGGGCATCACGACGTCGACCGGCGACGTCGCTCACACCGCCTGTGTCGGCTTCGGCGTCGAACGGATCACCTTGGCATTGCTCAAGCATCACGGACTGTCGGTCGAGCATTGGCCGAAGCAGGTACGCGATGTCCTCGGCTACTAGCGCCGACCTGCTGAAGCTTGACCCGGCGGCGTGGAAGCCGCAGTCCCTGCACGCAGGGGAGCGCACGTGGGTCGAGACCAATTGCTATATCGACGTCTGGGCCGAGCTTCTGCCTGCGCTTGGCCATCCGGCCGAGGCGGCTCTCGCCTTCACCGTGCGGCAGGATTTCGAAGGCGATCACTTCACTTTCTTCAAGTTTCCGCTCGAGGATCTCGAGGCATTGTTCGGGCTCTCCGTGCAGGAACTCGCGATCTACGACACGCTCGAAGCTCATACGCTCGAGCAACTCGGCCGCGGCCGCCCCGTCCTGATCGAGGTCGACAGCCATTGGCTGCCGGATGCCGGGCCTACCTATCGTAAGGGCCATGTGAAGACGACGGTCGCCGCCATCGCGATTGATCCTGCCGCGCGGCGCTTCGGCTACTTTCACAACACCGGCTATCACGTTCTGACAGACGATGATTACGACGGGCTGTTCCTCAAGCAGGCGGCGCCCGATTACTTGTTTCCCTATGTCGAGTTCGTGAAGCGCGACGGCAAGGCCCTTCGGGACGGGGCGCTGGCGGCGCGCTCGCTCGAACTGCTGCGCGGCCATCTCGCGCACCGGCCGGCCGCGAATCCGATCATGGCGTGGCATGCTGCGCTTCCCGGCCATCTCGAGCGGCTTGCGGCGCGCGACATGGATTATTTCCATCTTTACGCCTTCAACCTGCCGCGTCAGCTCGGCGCCAATTTCGAGATGCTCGGGTCTTATCTCGATTGGCTGGGCACGCAAGGGCAGGGTGGGCTGATCGATGCAGCGTCGGCGGCGCGGCGTATCGCCGAGTCCGCCAAGGCCGTGCAGTTCCAGCTCGCGCGAATGGCCAATCGCCGCAGGTTCGATGCTGCCGCGTTCCAATTTGCGCCGATCGAGACAGACTACGAGCTTATCCTGTCGACACTCGTGAAGCGGTTCGCTTGATCAGGGACTGGCAATTGGCGCTGACCGAGCCGGGTGCCATAGCGGCTCCCGATGCCCTGCCGTCCACGCTGAAATGGATTGCCGCGATCGCTCCCGGCACGGCAGCGCAGGCACTGCAGGCCGCGGGGAGATGGAGTCTCGATCGGCCGGAGCCGCTGCACGACAAGGATATCTGGTACCGCGCGCGTTTCGCCGGCGCGGGAAAGCGCACGCTGCGCTTCGGCGGTTTGGCCACCATCGCCGAGATCTGGCTGAACGGTGTCAAAGTCCTCACGTCGGACAATATGTTCCTGGCGCATGACGTCAATGTCGCGCTCGCAGGCGACAACGAATTGGCGATTGCCTTTCGCTCGCTCGATCAGGCCCTCGCTGCGAAGAAGGGCCGAGCGCGATGGCGGACCCGGCTCGTCGAGAACAATGCCCTCCGCCTCGTGCGCACGACCTTGCTGGGCCACATGACGGGGTGGGCGCCGGCGGCGCATGTCGTCGGCCCCTGGCGGGCGATCGAGATCGTCGATGAGGTACGCGACGTCGACCTGCACGCCACGCTCGAAGGCGACGATGGCATGTTGACGGTGTCGTTGAGCGCGAAGGCTGATGCCAGGGTGACCGTTGCGGGCAAGAGCCTTGCCTTATCGCCGGCGCCCGGCGGCCGCTTCGCGGGAAGTCTGCGCCTGCCGGGAATCGCGAAGTGGTGGCCGCACACGCACGGCGCATCGGCACTTCATCGGGTTCGGGCGGAGATCGATGGCATCGAGGTCGATCTCGGGCCGGTCGGCTTCAGGTCGCTTGCCGTCGATAAAGGCGCCGACGGCAAGGGCTTTACGATGGTCGTGAACGGTCAGCCAATCTTCGCGCGGGGCGCCTGCTGGAGCGCATCGGATCTCGTGTCGCTGGCTGGAGATCGGGCGGCGTTGCGTCCGTGGCTGGAGCTGGCCCGCGATGCGCACATGAACATGATCCGCGTCGGCGGCACGATGGTCTACGAAAGTGAGGATTTCTTCGCGCTCTGCGACGAGCTGGGAATTCTCGTCTGGCAGGATTTCATGTTCGCCAACATGGACTACCCGATCGCCGATGCTGCGTTCCGTGCAAACGTCGAGAACGAGGCCGCGCAGTTCGTGGATCGTACGCGGCGCCATCCGTCGCTTGCCGTGCTGTGCGGCGGCAGCGAGGTGGCGCAACAGGTCGCCATGATGGGCCTGCCGAGCGAACTATGGAGCGGCCCGCTCTATGACGAAGTGCTGCCGGCGATCGCCAGGGCGCGGCGGCCGGACGCGGCCTACGTTGCCAATTCACCGTCTGGCGGCGATCTGCCGTTCTCAACCGATGCCGGCGTCTCGCACTATTACGGCGTCGGTGCCTATCTGCGGCCGCTCGACGACGCCCGCCGCGCCAATGTGCGCTTCACGTCGGAGTGCCTCGGGTTCGCCAACCTGCCGCGCGGCGGCAATAGCGATGGCGTGCCTCGCGATCGCGGCGCCGATTGGGATTTTGCGGACGTGACTCGTCACTACGCGCAGTTGCTCTACGGCGCAGACGGCCAACACCTGCAACGCGCGGCGCCGGCCGAGGTCATGGAGGCGACCATGGCCGAGTGGCGTCGTGCGGGATCTACCTGCGCCGGCGCGCTGGTCTGGATGCTGAAAGATTTCTTGCCTGGCGCGGGGTGGGGCGTGATCGAATCGTCGGGTGTGCCGAAGCTCGCGTGGCACGGCCTGCGTCGGGCCTTTCGACCTGTGCAGGTGGCGTTGACGGACGAGGGGTTGAATGGCCTCGGCATCCATCTGATCAACGAAACGACGAAGGCTGTTCGGGCCAAGCTGGCGCTGCGCTGCTATCAGAACGGCGAGACCGTGGTGATGCGACGCGACCGCGACGTCGAGCTGCCTCCGCGCAGCAGCCGGACGCTCAGCTCCGCCGAAGTGATCGGCGCGTTTTTCGATATCACCCATGCCTATCGCTTTGGGCCGCCAGCGCTCGATGTCACGGCAGTCACTCTCGACGACGCGGCGACTGGCGGGCGCATCGCCGAAGCGGCGCATTTCCCGCAGGGGCGTGGCGCGCTGAGGGCGGATCCTGCGCTTGTCGTCGAGCCGATCGGCAGCGAGGCGCTCAAGATCCGCGCGACGCGGTTCGCGGCCTGCATTCAGATCGAAGACGCCGCGTGGCGCGCTGAGGATGAGGGCTTCAACCTGCAACCCGGAGAGGAACGCACGGTGCGCCTGTTGCGCATTTCTGGAACTGCCGCGCCGTCGGGCGTGGTTCGCGCTACGAACGGCGAAAGCGAAGTTCGCTATGCGTGCCCTTGAAGGTCTCGGCACCGCCTCGTAGCCTCGCCGTCAATTGAATGGGAGGAACGTGATGCCGACGATCGACGTCCAGGTTCACTGCTACGAGCGCAACCATCCGGGCCGTCCGTGGCATGCGGTGCTCGCCGGGCCGCCGGAAGTGACCGCCGCCGATATGCTGAAGGCAATGGACTCGGTCGGTGTGGATGGCGCGCTGCTGGTCTCCGTCCACACTATGTATCATTGGGATGCGAGCTACGCGGTCGCGGTCCAGAAAGCGCATCCCGACAAGTTCGCCGTGATCAAGCCGGTCGATCCCAACGATCCCAAGGTCGAGGGTACGATTGCGGAGTGGGCGGCGATGGACGGCACGGTCGCGATCCGCATCATGATGAACGACAGCGTGTCGACTGACGCTGCCGATCCCGGCATCGACCGCGTGCTGAAGGCTGCGGCCAAGCACGACCTCCCGGTCAACCTGATGGCGCGGGGGCGCCTGGAGCAGGTCGGCCAGATGGCGGCCCGCAACCCCGACACGCAACTCGTGATCGACCATCTCGGCCTCGAGCAGCCCATGAAGCCCCCGGCGCCGGCCAAGCCGTGGCACGAGCTGCCCAAGCTGCTGGCGCTGGCTCCGCACAAGAACATCGTGGTGAAGATCAGTGGTGCCTGTACGCTCAGTCACGAGAAGTTCCCGTACAAGGACATCTGGGATCCGCTGGGCCGCATCTTCGATACGTTCACCCTCGATCGCTGCATGTGGGGCACGGACTGGACGCGCGCTGTCGCGCTGCTGACCTACAAGGAAGGCGTCGATTCCTTCCGTGTCACCGATCGCCTGTCCGACAGCGACCGTGCGACGCTGATGGGCGGCTCGCTGACCAAGATCTACGGTTGGGCCCCCAAGAAGAAATAGGGGGCGCCCTAAAAGACGTGGTGCTTTGCATGCACCGCGCACACCACTGGACGTGCTACAGCCGCCGCCGTTTCAAAGGGCGGTGAATGCACGCAAGGCGCGATGAAAAGGCGAGTGCCGACAACAGTCGTGAGCGGCGTGGCGGTGTTCGCGGGAGCATTGGCAGGTAGCTGGCTGGCCGACCGCTACGGCCGCCGCGGCGTGATTCTGGCCGCGCGTTCTGCTCACGCTCACGACATGGCCGCTGTTCCTGCTGCTCACACGGCAGCCGAGTGCCGGCACACTACTATCTCGTGACGATCGTATTGACGGTACTACCGCGGTGAGCAGCGCAGCGTCGCTGATCGCGATCCCCGCGCTCCTGCCGTGCTCGATCGCGCCACCGGCCTTGCAATCGCCTATGCCGTCGGCGTGTCGCTGGCCGGGGGCTCGACGCAGTTCGTCATCACCTGGCTGCTCAAAGTGACGGGTGATCCGGCGTCGCCTGCCTGGTACGTGACGGTCACCAGCATGATCACGCTCGCGGCCATGTGGGTCATGCCCGAAAGCCGCGACCGCAACATCGAGAGTTGAATTCTGCCATGGGCAAATGGGGCGCAGGCACGATTCTGGTTCTGGTCGTACTGATCGGCCTGCTGGCTCTGGCGATCTATGTCGGCGTCACTGGATGGAACATGGGCTCCGACGCCGTGGGTGGGAGCATGTCGATCACCAGCTATGTGGCCATGGCTCTTGGCATTGTGGTCACCCTGGCGCTGGGCGCCAGCCTGATGGCGCTGATGTGCTACAGCAGCAAGCACGACCGTGACTAGGGGGTGGTCTTTCCGCGGGTCAGGGCTGAGAGCGCGAAGCCTGCAAAGACAGCCGTCATGGGCAATATTGCAAGAGAATAGCGCTCTTCGTTGGCGCCGACGAAGAAAAGTGCCGTGATTGGCACGATGAACAATGCGAACGGATAGGTTTGTCGCCATCTGCGCAAGGTCATGACCATTCCGGTTGCCGCTAGTCCGAGGAACAGGAACGTCCCCAGAAAATAAGCACCGGTGACGATCGGCGGTGGCAAAGGGACATAGCGAAAAAGATAGGAAGGTGTCTCGACAAAGAGCCGCGGAAATTGAGTAATGCGGACCCAGAGCCAATGCAGAGGCGCCTGCCGGATGCGTTCCAGCCCTGCCCGGAGCATGATCTTCTCCGCATCCGCCTCGGTCGAGGTTGTGCGTATGGCCTCTATGAACGTGTCGTCCTTAACGTAAGTGAGGAAAGGGTTGCCACTGCCGTAGGTCACCGGCCGTGTGCCAAGAAGGATGTTGGCTCCCCAACCCATTGTGGACACCGGAACAATGCTGTGTTGCGTGATCGCGTTGCGCACACTCCAGGGCACGACAACCAGAAGCGCGGCAAGCACGATCCGGGTATGCAGAGAGCGATTGAACTTGAAGAGGATTGCCAGGATACCGATCAGGACGACAATAGGCAGCGCGATGGCGCGGGTAAGCGTCGCAGCGCCTAGCAGCAGGCCAGCCATGACACCTCTTTGCTTGCTCCAAAGCCAGACGCTGGCCGAGGTGAGAAAGTTGAACAGCGACTCGCTTACGATAGTTGTGGTCAACTCGGAGCTGAGAGGTCCCAAGGCAATTGCGAGTCCGGCCAAAAGGGCGGCGCGCGGCCCGAATACACGCAACGCTGTCAAATAGACGAACAGCACCGTGAGCGAACCCAGCACGGCTTGGGCGAGGCGGATGGCGAGCAACGGCGGCTGATGATCCCACCAGAGCCCGGCGATCATCAGCGGATAGAGCGGCGCACGCGCCGCCGTAGGAGGAAACGGTCCCGTGCTGTCCAGGACGCCGCGATCTCCCCACTGATGCGGCGCGCCGTACGAATAAACGGCATGCAGCCGGATATTCTGGCCGAGCGCGAGATATTCGCTGCCGTCTACTCCGATCGTGTATTCGCGGGTAAGAACGCAAATCAAGCGAACGACGAATGCAATCACCAAAAGGGCGCAGATGGCCCAGCGAGTATTGCGGTCGAGCATCTTTAGAGCGCTTTCAAAGCTTCTCGAACTTCGTCGACGTGGCCCGCGACCTTCACCTTGTGCCAAATCTTGCGCACGACGCCGTCCTTGTCGATCAGGAACGTCGCACGATCGATGCCCATGTACTTGCGGCCATAGAGGCTCTTCTCGATCCAGGTGCCGTACTTCTCGCAGATCTTGCCGTCCTCGTCGGAGACGAGCGTGAACGGCAGCTCGTACTTGGCCTTGAACTTGTCGTGGCGCGCGACGCTATCCTTGCTCACGCCGATCACCTGCGCCTTCAGCTTCTTGAAGTCGGGCATGGCATCCCGAAAGCCGCAGGCTTCAGTCGTGCAGCCGGGTGTATCGTCCTTGGGATAGAAGTAGAGCACGACCGGCTTGCCACGCAGTTCGGAGAGCTTGAGCTTCTTGCCGCCATCCGTGGCAGCGGTGAAATCCGGGGCTTTCCTGCCTTCTTCGACGCTCATCACGCTCTCCTTGGCTTCCAGCCGGCGGCGCGCGCCGGGTCCTCGATAATGCACATATATATAGCACGGGCCGCCTTGGCCTCAGCTGCGATCTGGCGGCGCAAGAAGGCGATGTCCGGCGCATTCTCGGTCGCGGCGATCAGTCGCCGCTGCCCCTCGGGCGCCCGATCCTCATCGAACGTAGCCTCGTCGCCGTCCAGGGTGAGCCGAAGCAGGCTCTGGACATCCGACAACAGCAGGCGGGTGGCGATGAGGCGGTCGGCGTCGGCCCGGTCGATCAGGCCGGCGATGGCGGTCCGCCGCAGCATTTCCGCGGGATGTGGATGGAGGATGTCGGGATGGGATGCGGCATGCTGAAGCGCCAGATATTGGGCCACGAAATCGATGTCGAACAAGCCCCCGGGCAGATGCTTGAAATCCCACGGACTCTTGGGCGGCGCGTGCTCGGCGATGCGGTCGCGCATGTCGGCGACATCACGGACGAGGCTTGCCGGATCGCGTACGCGGCGGAGCGTTCCCCCGATGATGCGGTCGAGTTCGACGGACAATGCCCGTGGCCCGTGAATCACGCGCGCGCGGGTCAGTGCCAGATGTTCCCAGGTCCAGGCCGACTGCGCGTGATAAGCGGCAAAGCCCTCGAGTGAATTGGCGAGGGGACCCGAGCGGCCCGATGGACGCAGGCGCATGTCGACCTCGTAGAGCGCCCCTTCGTTGGTAAGCGCGGTGAGGGCGGTGACGATCTTGGCGCTGAGCCGGGTGTAATACTGGATGGGTGCCAGCGGGCGGGCGCCATCCGACATATCGAGACCGGGCGGGATGTCGTAGACGAAGATGAGGTCGAGATCGGAGGTCGCCGACATTTCACGGCTGCCGAGCTTGCCCAGTCCCAGTACCGCCAGCCTTTGACCCTGGAATCCGCCGTGCGCCTCCGCGAACCGTCGCTCGACCTGATCGCACAGGGCCGAGATCGTTGCCTGCGCGATGTCGGAATAGGCCAGTCCGGCTTGCGTGGGCATGACGATGCGCTTGAGCTGCTGGACACCCACTTGGAAGCGTCGGTCATTGGCCCATCGCCGGGTCTCGTCGAGCAAATCCTGCTCGTCGCCGGCGCGTGCGAGAAGCTTTTCCAACTCAAACGTCATGTCCGAGACTGGCGGCAGCGGATCGTAGAACGCAGGCGACAGGACGGAGTCGAGCAGGACCGTGCGGCGCGCGAGATGTGCGGCGAGGCGGGGCGCACTGCCCATGATTGCCGCCACCAGCTCGATCAGGGCCGGGTTCGACTTGAAAAGGGAGAAGAGCTGTACACCGGCGGGCAGATTGCCGAGGAACAGGTCGAAGTTGAGCAGCGCCTGGTCGGGCGCGGCAGTGTCGCCGAGCGCCTTGAGCAATGCCGGCATCAATTCCGTAAGAAGTTCGCGCGCCCGTGCCGATGTTGTGGAGCGATAGCGGCCGTGGTGCCAGCGCCGGACGATGCCTGCGGCGGCGGCTGAATCCTTGAACCCGAGCGTGGCCAGCGTCTGCAAGGTGCCGGGATCGTCGTCTGTGCCGGTGAAGACCAAATTGCCGCCGGGACCTGCGAGGCTCGGCGCCTCTTCGAACAGCCGGGCGTAATGACCCTCGACGCAGCGCAGCCGCCTGAGCAGGGCGGCCTCGAAAGAGGGCAGGTCGGCGTAGCCGAGGAATGTAGCAAGAGCCGCTGCGCCGGCCTCGTCTTCCGGCACGCTATGCGTCTGCTTGTCGTCGATCATCTGCAGGCGGTGCTCGACCTGGCGAAGGAAGGCATAGGCCTCGATGAGCTCGTCTGTCGCTTGCTCGTTCACGTGGCCGGCGGCGGCCAGAGCGTGCAACGTCTCGACGGTGCCGCGGGAGCGCAACGAGGGATTGCGGCCGCCGAAGATGAGCTGCTGAGTCTGGGCGAAGAACTCGATCTCGCGTATCCCGCCGCGCCCGAGCTTCACGTTGTGCCCCAGCACTTTGACCGTGCCGCTGCCGCGATAGGCATCGATCTGACGCTTGATCGAATGGATGTCATGGATCGCCGCGAAGTCGAGATGCTTTCGCCAAATGTAAGGACGAAGCGCCGCCAGGAACTCCTCTCCGACAGCGAGGTTTCCTGCCACAGGATGGGCCTTGATCATCGCGGCGCGTTCCCAGTTCTGGCCGACACTTTCATAGTAGAGTTCGGCTGCCTGCACCGACATTGCCAGAGGCGTCGAGCCGGGATCGGGTCGCAGTCGTAGATCGGTCCGGAAGATGTAGCCGTCGACCGACGTTTCCGACATGAGCTGCACCAGCAGCCGCGCCGCGCGCACGAGATGACGCGGGGCTTGCTCGTTGTCGCGAATCGCCGGCGCGTCGCGGTCGTAAAGCAGGATCAGGTCGATATCGCTCGAATAGTTGAGTTCGTCGGCGCCGAGCTTGCCCATACCGAGGACTGTGAAGGCCGCGGCGTCGGGGGCACTACCGATCGCGAGTTGCCCGTCACGGCCAAGCTGGAGGAGGATCGCATCGAGGAGCGCCTGAAGGCAGGTGCTTGCGATCGCGCTTAAAGCGGCGGTGACCCTGGCGAGCGGCCATACTCCTGCGATGTCGGCCACGGCGATCACGAAAGCGGCACGGCGCTTCAGCCGCCTCAGGGGCGCAGCGATGGCTTGTGCGTTGCCGTTCGTCCGCGCGAGTTGCCTGGTGTCTGCCAGCAGCGAACGGATATCGGCCAGCACCGCGTCGGGGCCGAGTCGCCACAGATCGGTCACAAAGTCGGGATTCTGTAATGCCGTTTCGGTGAGGTATGGGCTGTTGCCGAAGACGGCTTCGAGCAGGGCACATGCTTCCGGTGCGTCCGGCTTCGCGGCTTTTTCGCTCCAGCGCGTCCAGGCCACGGCAAGCCGCTCGCGATCGTGGGCTTGGGGAAGGTTGGCGGTCGAAAGCCAAGACATAAGGTGCTGCGGCCGCTAAATTGGCAAGAGTAGCCGGCACGCTCGCCCAGACGTGCCGTCATCGTCAAGGCGGGCGAAGTCACCCGTCGACCATTAGTGGAAGTAACGGCATTGGTGAGAAGAGCTTATCGGCTTCTCGAAAGGGTCTTGATCGTCGGTGTCGTCGCGGTCGCGGTGCTCGTGGCTGTGACGTCGATGCGGCTGATGTCCGGGCCGATCGACCTCGATTTTCTGAAGCCGCGGATCGCCCAGGCCCTGGATACGGCCGGCGGCAAGCTCAGGATCGAATCCGACCACATCTCCCTTGAGTGGAGTGGTCTCAGCCAACCCGTGCATCTGGTGTTCAAGGGTCTCCATGTCACCGACATGGACAAGAGGGAACTGGCGACGGCGCCGAACGTCGCGCTCTCGTTCTCGCCGCGCAGCGTCATTCTAGGGCATCTCTATCCGACCGCAATCGTCGTCGAGCAGCCGACGCTCGACGCCGACATCGACCGGCAGGGTGGCATGCTCCATCGTGTGCTGGGCAAGACCGATTCGGGCTCCCAGGGTGAGGTGGTGGAGCTGTTGCTGGAGCAGCTCCTCGCCGAACCCAACTATCACACGCTCCTGGGGCAGCTCGACACGGTAACAGTAGAGCGCGCGCATGTTGCCTTGCGCGATGTCCCAAGCGGGATCGTATGGACGGCGCCCGCCGTGCACGCGAGCCTGAAGCGCGATATTTCAGGCGTGATCATCAACGCAGAAGCCCGCTTCTCACGCGGCGCGGCGGGGGAGCCCATCGACGTGTCGCTGTCGGGCACCTATGCGCGCGATCGAAGCCGCATCGCTGTCGAAGCCAGGGTCGACGGGCTGAAGCCACTGATGTTCGCCGATTTCTCGCCGGACGTGGCGATCCTGAGAGGGGTCGACATCGCACTGTCCGCAAAACTCAACATCGACGCCAGCGGTGGCGGTGAAATCCACAAGGTGAGGATGGAGGTGACCGGTGGCCGCGGCACGCTAAGTCTGCCGGGAATCCTGCCGGCTGTGCATACGGTCAAATCGGTGAGCGCGTTGGGCTTGATCGACACGGCCAAGCATGTCGCGAAGATCGAGCACGTCGACATTGACCTCGGTGCGACCAAACTCTCGATGAGCGGGGTCGGTGTCCGGACGGAGCGGGGCCAGACGCTCAGTGGCAGGGCCGACTTGCGACAGGTTCCCGTGGATCGCCTTGGTGAGTACTGGCCGCTCGGCGTGGCCGAGGGGGGCCGCACCTGGGCGCTGGCCAATCTCAGCCTGGGTTCGGTCGATATCGGCGTGGAATTTGGGCTGAGCGCGCCGGGTGACGATCTTTCGCAGATTGCCGTCGATCGCATGGTGGCGCTTCTCGATTATCGCGGTCTCAAAGTCCACTACATGTCGCACATGCCCGAACTGGAAGGTGTCTCGGGCAAGGCACGGTACGAGGGCAGCACGATGCGCTTCGACGTTGCCGGTGGCACTGCCGTCGGTCTCGGCGTGATCGGCGCTACCATCGACCTCTCAAATCTCGATGATCTTGGCGCCAAGCAGTACGCCACGTTGCACCTGCCGATTGCCGGTCCCGCCGCGCAAGTCATGGCTATGATCTCGCGGCCCAGGCTCGGCCTGTCGAGGGACGCGCTGTTTGACCCCAAGCGCATTTCGGGCGACGCAGCAGTAACCGTCGATCTGCGTTTCCCGTTGCTGAGCGATCTCGCCATCAGCGACGTCGATATCAAGGCGACGACGGCGTTGTCTGGACTTTCCCTCAAGTCCGTCCTGCCTGACCTCGATCTCACCGACGGTGTCGGCAAGATCGTATACGCCGATGATCAACTGACCGTGGCGGCGCAGATCAAGCTCGACGGCAACCAGTTCGACCTGAATATTCGCGAGCTGTTCGCGCCCAAGTCGCCATACCGCCAGCGCTACGAGCTCAAGGGCACGTTGCCGGCCTCGTTTATGGCCAAGGCAGGCCTGCCGTCACCCGAGCCCTACATCACCGGCCCTGTCGGCGCGACGATCGTCTACCAGACGCAATCCAACGGTACGAGCGACGTCACGGGCAAGTTCGATCTCAAGGGTGCCCGGGTCGATGGTGCGCCGATCGGGTGGACGAAGGCGGCCGGTATCGATGCCTCGCTCAATATTGGCGTCAAACTGTATGGGGGTGCCAAGCTTCTGTCCGCCGATTTCGACGGCAAGGGCAATGGCCTGGTTGCCAAGGGCAAACTCGGCTTTGCCGATGGCGGAATCGTTCAGCAGGTCAGCCTGTCGCAATTCTCACTCGGCCGCTCCGACGTCGCGTTCGACTGGCGCCGCAATGCGACCGGCGTCGATATGGCGGTGCGTGGGCGGTCGCTCGAACTCGGGCGCGTGCGTGAAGCGTTGAAGGCGCGCGAGCAGGCCGCGGCGAAGCGGCCGGGCGGCGCGGCGGCGACGAGCGAAAGCGACACCAAGTTGTCGATCAAGCTCGATCAGGTCGTGCTTCAGCGAGGTTCGCTCGGAGCGCTGAACGGGCATCTGGAGATGAAGGGCGACCGGCTTGCGTCGGCCGATCTGGCGCTTGGAGCAGGCAAGGGCGCGGCGTTCAAGGTTACGCCGGCTTCGTCGGGGCGGACCATCGACGTGTATGTTCCTGATTTCGGTCTTCTTCTGAAGGAGACGGGCTGGCTCGATGGCCTGGTCGGTGGCGACCTGAATTTCCAAGGTCAATTCGACGATTCGACTCCCGAGTCGAAGCTGACCGGGTTTGTGAAGATTGGCCCCTATCACATGGTCAAAGTCGAGCCACGCTCCGATATTGGCTCTCTGAATTCGGCGATCGACGGTCTCAACCGCGCCGGCAATGCGCTTCAGCAGTTCGACAACCTCGAAGCGAAGATAGTGAAAGTGGGCGACAAAATAGACA
Source organism: Enhydrobacter aerosaccus (assembly GCA_903915535.1). Classification (GTDB taxonomy): domain Bacteria; phylum Pseudomonadota; class Alphaproteobacteria; order Reyranellales; family Reyranellaceae; genus Reyranella; species Reyranella aerosaccus_C. Next base: position 1,671 of record CAIWTJ010000041.1, on the reverse strand, counting down.
TCACCAAGGGCCGGACCAGCGGCAAGTCGATCGGACTGACCACCGAGGGGTGGCTCGACCTCTCCAATGACACGGCGCGACTACGTGGCGCCGTGGTGCCGGGGTTCGCGTTGAACAATCTGCTGTCGAATGTTCCGTTGCTCGGGCCGTTGCTGACCGGTGGCAAGGATGGCGGATTGTTCGCCTTTTCCTACCGGCTCGAGGGCCCGCTCGACGATCTCAAGTCCGACGTCAACATGATGTCGGCCATTACGCCGGGGGCGCTGCGCGAACTCTTCGCCTCTCCCGCGACGCCGGACGGGGTTCAGGAGAGTCCGAGAGCGACTCCCTAGCGGGCGCGTACCAGAACGTGGCGCTTGCGGCCGGCGGAGAGCTTCAGCGTGCCGGACGCATCGAGATCCTTGTCGCCGATGATCGCGGTGTCGGCGGCGATCGCCTGGTCGTTCAGCCGCGCGCCGCCGCCCTTGATCAGCTTGCGGGCCTCGTTGCGACTGCCGGCGAGCCCTGCCTCGTGGAACAGCTCGAAGGCGGCAATGCCGGCGGTGAGCTTGTCGCGTGCAACGTCGACCGTCGGCAGCGCCTCGGCCTTGGCGCCTTCCTCGAAGGTGCGGCGCGCCGTTTCGGCGGCCTGCTCGGCGGCGTCGCGGCCGTGGGCGAGGGCGGTGATCTCGGTTGCGAGCACCTTCTTGGCCTCGTTGATCTCCTGGCCCTGCAGTGCCTCGAGCCTGGCCACTTCCGACAGCGGCATCTCGGTGAAGGTCTTCAGGAAGCGGCCGACGTCGGCATCCTCGACGTTGCGCCAGTATTGCCAGAATTCGTAGGGGCTGAGGCGTGCGGGGTTGAGCCAGACGGCGCCGGCCGCGGTCTTCCCCATCTTGGCACCGGAGGATGTCGTGAGCAGCGGCGACGTGAGCGCGAACAGCTCAGCGCCGTCGACCCTGCGTCCGAGATCGGCGCCCATGATGATGTTGCCCCACTGATCCGAGCCACCCATCTGCGCCACGCAGTTGTAGCGGCGGTGCAGCTCCAGGAAATCGTAGGACTGCAGGATCATGTAGTTGAACTCGAGGAAGGTGAGCGGCTGGTCGCGCTCGAGGCGCAGCTTCACCGAGTCCATCGTGAGCATGCGGTTGACCGAGAAGTGCCGGCCGATGTCGCGCAGCAGCGGAATGTACTGGAGATTGTCGAGCCAGTCGGCGTTGTTGGCCATGATCGCATCCTTCGGGCCGCTGCCGAAGGTGAGGTAGTTGGAGAAACTCTTCTTGATGCTCTCCATGTTGCTGTTGATCTGCTCGGTCGTGAGCAGCTGGCGCGTTTCGTCGCGGCCGGAGGGGTCGCCTACCTTGGTGGTGCCGGCGCCCATCAGCGCGATCGGCTGGTGGCCGGTCTTCTGCCACCAGCGCAGCAGCATGATCTGCAGCAGATGGCCGACATGCAGCGAGTCTGCGGTGCAGTCGAAGCCGATATAGGCGGTGCGGGTGCCGGTGCTCAGCAGCTCGTCGAGGCGCGCGCCATCGCTGCACTGATGCACCATGCCGCGCTCGTGCACGATCCGCATGAAGTCCGACTTGAACGTAGCCATCTCGCTGCCCGGCCTTGCTTGAAACGATTGTCCCCGGAGGGGCGGCGGGTGTAACACATTCCCGTCATGCCTTCATCTCCCCTGCGTGC
>CAIWTJ010000040.1 GCA_903915535.1 Enhydrobacter aerosaccus | reverse complement strand
GCCTGGACGAACTGCGCTCGACCCTGCTGACCTCAGGATCATCATTCACATCGTTGGTTTCGATTTGGTTCATGCTCGACTTCACCATGAATGCCTCCGGTTGGACAAATCGGTGTCCAAAAAATCCGGGGGCAGCTCAGCGGTGAATGGCCGGCTGCGCTTCAGTCCCAACTCGTTCGGCAACTCCGGCTGGGAATTCAACAAGCGTCTCCTGCTGTCGGTGCCCGTCAAATTCGAGACGGTCTCGTTCAAGGCCTATGGCGCGCTGGGCAATCTCTCGGTGGAACGCTATCTCCAATACGGCATCCCGAGCCCCGACTACTGGTACTGGCAGCTGGGCCTCGTGACCTCGGCTTTCGGTCTCGACCTGACCCTGGCCTATACCGACAGCAGCATCGAGCCCTCGGGCTGCGGCAACACCAACTACTGCGCCGGCCGCGTCTTCGCCTCGATCACCAAGGCTTTCTAGGACGACCGGTGCGTCGCGAGGTTGGTCACAGCCCCGCCGGTTGCCGTGCGGCCGCCGTCGACGACGAACTGTCCGCCGGTCGTGTTGGCGGCAAGGTCGGAACAGAGGAAGAGCACCATGTTGGCGACTTCCTCAACCGTCGTGTAGCGGCCCGTCGGCATCGTCGACTGGTAGCGCTCGCTCATCGCCGCGGGATTGCCGGGCGAGATCTGTTCCTCGAGCGCGTGGATCATGCGCGTGTCGACGGGACCGGGACACACCGCGTTCACGCGGATGCCCTGGCGTCCCACTTCGCCCGCCGCCGTCTTGGTGAGTCCCAGCACCGCGTGCTTCGAGGCGACATAGGCCGGCATGCCGGGCGTGCCGACGAGGCCTGCGACGGAGGCCGTGTTCACGATGGCACCGCTCTTCTGCCTGATCATCTGCGGCAGGACGTGGCGCAGGCCGAGGAAGACGCCCTTCACGTTGACGCCGATCACGGCATCGAACACGCCCTCGTCGTACTCGGCGATCGGCATGACCTTTCCCTCGATGCCGGCATTGTTGAAGAAGCAGTCGATGCGGCCGTACTTCTCGAGCGTGGTCTTCACATAGGCCTGCACCTCGGCCGACTTTGTGACGTCCGCCGTGACCGCGATCGCGTTGCCGCCATTCTGGCGCACGATGCCTGCGGTCGCTTCCGCCGCCGCGCCGTCGCGATCGACCGAGACGACCTTGGCGCCGTGCTTTGCAAAGGCGATGCAGGCCGCGCGCCCGATGCCGTTGCCGCCGCCGGTGACCAGCGCGACCTTTCCGGTGAAGTCCATGGTGTCCTCCAGCTAGGCGTTGAGACGGGCGGCCTGGGCCATCACTTCGATGGCCTCGGGCTGGCGCGAGCGGACGCTGAGCGAATCGGCGCCGCTGTCCTCCCAGGCCCGGAAGCGCTGCTTGATGCGCGCAGGCGGACCGACCAGCGACTTCATGTCGACCCACTCGTCGGGCACCGCCGCGATCGCCTCGTCTTTGTGCTTGGAGAGGTACAGTTCCTGGATGCGCCGGGCGGCGTCGCCAAATCCGCGCCGCACCATGATGTCGTTGTGGAAGTTCTTCGTCTTGTGGCCCATGCCGCCGACGTAGAGCGCGACCTCGGGCTTCAGCTTGGCGAGTGCCGCCTTCACGTCGTTCTCGACCTCGACATGGACCGAGCCCTGGATCGAGAAATTGTGGAAGCCCTTGCCGTTGCCGGCGCGCCTGAAGCCCTCTTCGAGCCACGGCCGGTACTCGTCCATGGCGCCCGGCATGAAACCCATCGGCAGCCAGCCATCGGCGATCTCGGCGGTGAGCTTGACCGTGCTTTCGCTGCCCGTGGCGAGATAGATCGGGATCTGGTTCATGTGCAGGATCGATTTGAGCGGCTTGGCGAGGCCAGCCGATCCTTCGCCGGTGTACGGCAGCGAGATCTCGCGGCCTTGATGCGTGACCGGCTCTTCGCGGGCGAAGATCTTGCGCATGATCGCGACGTAATCCTTCATGCGGTAGTACGGCTTGCCCCACGGCTGCCCGTACCAGCCCTCGACGATCTGCGGGCCGGAGACGCCGATGCCGGCGATGAAGCGCCCGCCGCCTGCCATCGCATCGACCGTGGCGGCCGACATGGCGGCGTTGGCGGGCGTGCGCGCGGCGAGCTGCATGATGCCGGTGCCGAGCTTGATGCGCTTGGTCAGCGCCGCGATGTAGGCGAGCGGCGTAACGGCATCGGACCCGTAGGCCTCGGCCGTCCACACCGAGTCGTAGCCAAGCTCCTCGGCACGCTGGATCAGCTTGATCGGAACGTCGAGCTGGGCGCGGGAGTAGCCGATCGACAGGCCGAGCTTCATGTATCCACCCCTTCAGCGCCTTCTGGTGAGGCGTCCCGAAATGATAAGGGCGGTGGCCGCCACGCACACGACAATTGTGGCCAGCACGTTGATCTGCGGATCGACGCCCAACCGCACCTTGGAATAGACCAGCATAGGCAGGGTCTGCGACTGCGCGCCGGCCACGAACTGGGTCATGATCAGGTCGTCGAGCGACAGGGTGAAGGCCAGCAGCCAGCCCGAGCCAATCGCGGGCGCGATCAACGGCAGGGTCACGGTCAGGAACGTCACCCAGGGCGTGGCGCCGAGATCCATCGCGGCTTCCTCGAGCGAGCGGTCGAAGTCGGCGAGGCGCGCCTGGACGACGATGGCCACGAAGGCGAGCGAGAAGGTCGTGTGCGCGATGGCAATGGTGAGGAAGCCGAACGGCGGTCCGTCGATCAGCTGGTTGGCGCCCACGAACAGCAGCAGCATCGAGATGCCCATCACCACTTCGGGCATGACCATGGGCGCGATCACCAGGCTGCCGAACAGGGTGCGCCCGAAGAAGGACGGCACGCGCGCCAGCACGTAGCCGGCGGCGAGACCCAACAGGGCCGCGAGCGTGGCGCTGGTGAGGGCGATCTGGAGCGACAGCCAGGCGGCGGCCAGCATGTCCTCGTTCTCGAGGAGGGCGCGCCACCATTTGAACGAGAAGCCCGACCAGACGGTGACGAGCTTGGACTCGTTGAACGAGTAGCCCATCACCAGCACGATCGGCAGGTAGAGGAAGGCGTAGCCGAAGGCCAGCACCGCGAGGGCAAAGCGCGGCTTGCTCATTCGGCGCGCTCCAGGCTCTTCGCCTGCTGGCGCTGGAAGAGCGCGATCGGGCCGACCAGCAGCACGAGCAGGCAGATCGCCACGGCGGAGGCCAGCGGCCAGTCCGAGTTGGTGAAGAACTCGTCCCACAGGACCTTGCCGATCATCAGCGTACGCGTGCCGCCCAGCAGGTCCGGGATGACGAACTCGCCGACCGCGGGAATGAACACCAGCAGGCAGCCCGCGACGATGCCGGGCAGAGAAAGGGGAAGCGTGACGGTGAGGAAGGCCGCGATCGGCTTGGCGCCGAGATCGGACGCTGCCTCGAGCAGGCTGACGTCGAGCTTCTCCAGCGTGGCGTAGAGCGGCAACACCATGAACGGGAGATAGGCGTAGATGATTCCCAGATGCACCGCCCACTCGGTGCCGAGGATCGTGCCGGGATGATCGCTGAGCCCGCTCCAGCGCAGGAACTGGTTGAGCATGCCGTTCTCCGACAGCAGGCCGATCCAGGCGTAGACGCGGATCAGGAACGACGTCCAGAACGGCAGCACGACCAGCATCAGCAGCAGCGGCCGGCGGGCGGGGGTGGCGCGCGCGATGGCGTAGGCCATGGGATAGCCGAGCAACAGGCAGCCCAGCGTCGAGACCGCGGCGATGCGCAGCGAGGAGAGCCACGCGGCGACGTAAAGCTTGTCGGTGAAGAGGCGCGCGAAATTCTCGAGGCTGAAGCCCAGCGCCACTGGCGGTACGGAGTCGGGATCGTTGGTGCCGAGCGCGATCGCCAGCACCAGCGCGAAGGGCAGCAGGAAGAAGACGGCCAGCCAGGCGTAGGGAACGGCAATGACCGCCCGCAGTGACGTCTTGCTACTCATCGAGCGTCTGGCCCCAGTCGTCGTTCCAGCCCAGCCACACGCTTTGGCCGCGCTGGAAAAGGCTCTCGCGGGTGCGGGTGACGTTGGTCGTCGAGACCAGCATCACGCCGCGGCTCTCGGTCAAGACCCGATAGAGGGAGCGATCGCCCTCGTAGGCGATGTCGACGATCTTGCCCGACACCGCATGCGCTGTGTCGGGGCGCTGGGCGGCGAGCCGGATCTTCTCCGGACGCAGTGCCATCCAGCGGCTGGCGGCGACCTCGAAGATGTTGGCGACACCGATGAAGTCGGCGACGAAGCGCGTGGCCGGATGCTCGTAGAGATCGTGCGGCGTGCCGGTCTGCACGATGCGGCCGGCATTCATGACGGCGAGGCGGCTGGCCATCGACATGGCCTCTTCCTGGTCGTGCGTCACGACCACGAAAGTGAGGCCGAGCTGCTCCTGGAGGCGGACCATCTCGAAGCGGGTGCCTTCGCGCAGTTTACGGTCGAGGGCGGCGAGCGGCTCGTCGAGCAGCAGCAGCTTGGGGCGCTTCACCAGTGCACGTGCGAGGGCCACGCGCTGGCGCTGACCGCCGGAGAGTTGCGAGGGCCTGCGCTCGCCCAGGGTCTGGAGCTGGACCAGCGCGAGGGCTTCTGCGACGCGGGTTGCGATTTCCGGTTTCGGCAGCCCTTCGCGCCGCAGTCCGTAGCCGACGTTGGCTGCCACGCTCATATGCGGGAAGAGCGCGTAGGACTGGAACATCATGTTGACCGGCCGGCGATGCGGCGGCACGCCGGTCATGTCCTGGCCATCGATGACGATCCGGCCGCTGTCCGGCGTCTCGAGGCCCGCGAGCATGCGGAGCAGGGTGGTCTTGCCGCAGCCCGATCCGCCCAGCAGCGCGAACAGCTCGCCGCGCTCGATTTCGAGATCGACGCCGGCCACCGCCTGGACGGTGCCGTAGCGCTTGGCGATACCTTCGATTTTGACGATCGGCGCGGTCACGCGCCCATCCTACCGGCTTCTCATTGGCCCGTCTTGATGGCCGTCCACAGGCGGGTGCGTTCGCGCACCTCCGCGGCATTGCCCGCGGTGATCGTGTAGAAGTGGGAGCGCGCATCCGCATTCGGATAGATCGACTTGTTGCCCGACATCGACTTGGCGAGCAGCGGGGTCGCCGCGGCATTGCCGTTGGCGTAGTTCGTGAGCGTGCTCGAGGCCGCCGCGACCTTGGGGTCGAGCATGAAGTCGAGGAAGCGATAGGCGTTGTCGATATTGGGGGCGCCCTTGGGGATCGCCGCCACATCCATCCACACCATCGCGCCTTCGTTCGGGACGTTGTAGTTGATGACGCGCTTCTCCGGCGCGGCCGCGGCGCGATCCTTGGCCTGCAGGATGTCGCCCGAATAGCCGAAGGCCAGGCAGATATCGCCGCCCGCCAGCGCGTTGATGTACTCCGACGAGTGGAACTTGCGGATGTAGGGCCGCACCGCGTCCACCACCTTCGCGGCCTTGGCCAGGTCTTCGGGCTTCTTCGAATCAGGATCGAGATAGAGGTACTTGAGCGCGGCCGGCAGCACGTCGGTGGCGCTGTCGAGGATCATCACGCCACAATCGGTGAAGCGCGAGACGGTCGCGGGATCGAAGATCATGCGCAGCGAATCGACCGGCGCATTGTTCATGCGCTTGCGGATCTCGGTGGCGTTGTAGCCGATGCCGATCGTGCCCCACATCCAGGGGATGCCGTACCTGTTGTCCGCGTCGTACTTGCCCAGCAGCGCCATCGTGTCGGCATCGAGGTTTTGGTAGTTCCTGAGCCGCAGCTTGTCGAGCGGCTGGTAGAGCTTGGCCGCGATCTGGCGCACGAAGAAGGGCGAGGCGGTCGGCACCACGATGTCGTAGCCGGACTGGCCGCTCTTCAGCTTGGCGTCGAGAATCTCGTTCGAATCGTAGGTCGTGTAGTTGACCTTGATGCCGGTCTGCTTGCCGAAGTCCTTGAGCTGGACGGGGTCGATATAGTCCGACCAGTTGTAGACGTTCACCTGCCCCTGGCCGAAAGCGGGCGTGGCGAAGGAGACGAGGACGGCAAGCAGGCTGAAGCGCATCGGGCCTTTTATCCCGGAGGCGCGGGGCTCCGCAACGCACGACCCTCGCTGGCACAGCGATTGCGTCCTATAACTCCGATATGCCGCCGAAACCCTCCACCGTCGCCGCCGAGCCCTACGGGTTCGACCTGAAGCCCGCCGAGTGCGCCCTGCTGATCATCGACATGCAGCGCGACTTCCTCGAGCCCGGCGGCTTCGGCGAGATGCTGGGGAACGACGTCTCGCAATTGCGCCGCACGATCGAGCCCAACCGGAAGCTGCTGGCCGCGTGGCGGGCTGCCGGCCTGCTCGTGATGCACACGCGCGAGGGGCACCGGCCGGATCTCTCGGACCTGCCGCCCGCGAAGAAGATCCGGGGCCGGGGCAAGACTACGATCGGCGACACGGGGCCGATGGGCCGCATCCTGGTGCGTGGCGAAGCCGGCCACGACATCATCCCCGAACTCTATCCCGCGCCCGGCGAGCCGGTGATCGACAAGCCGGGCAAGGGCGCGTTCCACGCCACCGATTTGCACGCGATTCTGCAGCATCGCGGCATCACCCAGCTCGTGGTGACCGGCGTCACCACCGAGGTGTGCGTGAACACGACCGTGCGCGAGGCCAACGACCGCGGCTACGACTGCCTGGTGCCCGAGGACTGCGTCGGCTCGTACTTTCCGGAGTTCCAGGACATGGGCCTCAGGATGATCAAGGCGCAGGGCGGCATCTTCGGCTGGGTGACAACCTCGTCAGAGATCCTGAAGGCGATCGGCGGCTAGACGCCGAGATAGCGGTGCTGAAGGTCGGTGTTCGCGGCGAGCTCCGCCGACGTGCCAGACCACACGAGCCGGCCCTTCTCGACGATGTGATGGCGGTCCGCCAGGGGAAGGAGGGCGCTCACCGTCTTGTCGATCACCAGGATCGCCTGGCCCTCGGCCTTGAGGCGGCCAAGGCAGGACCAGATCTCCTGCCGGATCAGCGGCGCCAGGCCTTCCGTCGCTTCGTCGAGGATCAGGAGCTTTGGATTGGTCATCAGCGCGCGGCCGATCGCCAGCATCTGCTGCTCGCCGCCCGAGAGCTGCGTGCCGCGATTGGTCTGGCGCTCGGCCAGCCGCGGGAAGAAGTCGAAGACGCGCTGCAGAGTCCAGGGAGACGCGCGGCCGTCTCGGTTGGCCGCGGCCGCCACGAGGTTCTCGCGCACCGAGAGGTTGGGGAAGATCTGGCGGCCCTCGGGCACCAGCCCGAAGCCCAGGCGCGCGATCCGGAAGGAGGGCAGGTGATCGACCCGCGTGCCTTCGAACTCCACGACGCCGCGCCGCCCCGGCAGTAGGCCCATGACCGAATGCACGGTCGTGGTCTTGCCCATGCCGTTGCGGCCCATCAGGGTCACGACTTCGCCCGCGTCGACGCCGAACTCCATGCCGAACAGCACCTGGCTTTCGCCGTAGAAGGCTTCGAGATCCCTGACGCGCAGCATCACGCGGCCTCGTCGCCGAGATAGGCCCGGCGTACTTCCGGATGGGCACGAATCTCGTCGGGCGTGCCCGAGGCGATGGCGCGACCGTAGACCAGTACCGTGATGCGATCGGCGAGCGCGAACACCGCGTCCATGTCGTGCTCGATCAGCAGCATGGCGCGCCGCCCCTTCAGTCCGCGCAGCAGCGCGACCATGCGCTGGCTTTCCTCGGCGCCCATGCCGGCCATCGGCTCGTCGAGCAGCAGGAGCCTGGGATCGCCCGCCAGCGCCATGGCGATCTCGAGCTGGCGCTGCTCGCCGTGGCTGAGCGCGGAGGCGAGCGCATCGGCGCGAGCGCCGAGACCGACGGTTTCCAGTCCCTGTCGCGCGGGTGCGCGCAGGCGTTCGTCGGTTCGCGCGTCGGCCAGGAAGCGGAACGAGTGGCCCTGATGGGCCTGGACGGCCAGCGCCACGTTGTCGAGCGCCGTGAACTCGCGCAGCACCGACGTGATCTGGAACGAGCGCGCGAGGCCCAGCCGCACTCGCGCGTGCGTGGGCAGGCGCGTCACGTCGCGGCCGGCGAAATGGATCGTGCCGCTGTCCGGTGCAAGCGTGCCGGTGAGCTGGCCGACCAGCGTGGTCTTGCCCGCGCCGTTGGGGCCGATCAGGGCGTGGATCTCGCCCGGCCGCACCTCGATCGACACGTTGTCGGTCGCCAGCAGGCCGCCGAAGCGCTTCTGGAGCCCCTGTGTCGAGAGCAGCGGCTCAACCATGGCGCCGTCCCAGCAGCGAATCGATGCCGCCCTTGGCGTAGAGGGCCACCAGCACCAGCATCGGCCCGAACACGATCTGCCAGTATTCGCCCCAACCCTTGTGCGCGAGATCCATCAGCGGCTTCAGCGACTCCTCGAGCACGAAGAAGGCGATGGCGCCGTAGAGCGGGCCCAGCAACGTGCCCATGCCGCCCAGCACGACCATGACGATGAGATCGCCGGACTTCACCCACGACATCATGGCGGGAGACACGTACGCCCCCTCATTTGCCAGAAGCGCGCCGCTCAAGCCGCCGAAAGCGCCGGAGATGATCATGGCCACCAGCCGGTACTGGAACACCGGGAAGCCCAGCGCGGTCATGCGCTGCTCGTTCGAGCGTGCGCCGCGCAGCACGAAGCCGAAGCGCGAGCAGGCGAAGCGGTCGCAGAACCAAAGCGTCGCGACCAGCAGCGCAAGGCACAGCCAGTAGAAGCTGGCCTTGTCGGCAAGATTGATCAGCCCTGGGAAGCGGCTGCGGCCGATATTGAGGCCGTCGTCGCCGCCATAGACCTCGAGGCCCGCCGCCACATAGTAGACGAGCTGCGCGAAGGCGAGCGTGATCATCAGGAAGTAGACGCCGCGTGTCCTGAGCGACAGCGCGCCGATTAGCGCCGCCCACACGGCCGCGGCGGCGATGGCCACCGGCCATTGTACCCAGCCGCTCGCGACGCCGCTCGCCGACAGGATGCCGACGGCATAGCCGCCGATGCCGAAGAACGCGGCATGACCGAAGCTCACCAGGCCGCCATAGCCCAGGATCATGTTGAGGCTGACCGCGGCGATCGACCAGATGACGACGCGCGTGCCGATCGACAGCAGGTAGCGCTGGTCGAACGCCTGCGTCAGCAAGGGCAGGACGGCGAACAGGACCAGCAGCAGAACGGTAAGCAGCCCGCGCGGCGTGCGCAACGACGCCATCATGTACGCTGGCCGAACAGGCCGGTGGGCCGCCACACCAGCACGCCCGCCATCACCAGATAGACCAGCATCTGCGAGATCGCGGGCGCGGCGCTCGACGCGGTGGCGGGGCTGAGGAAGGTCTTGAGCAGGTCTGGCAGGTAGCTGCGGCCGAAGATGTCGATCTGGCCCACCAGCATGGCGGCGATGAACGCGCCCTTGATCGAGCCGATGCCGCCGATGACGATGATCACGAAGGCCAGGATCAATATGTCGTCGCCCATGCCGATCTTCACCGAGCCGATGGGCGCGGCCATCATGCCGGCCAGGCCCGCGAACACCGCGCCCAGTCCGAACACCAGGCTGAACAGCAGCTCGATGTTGACGCCGAGTGCGGCGATCATGCGCCGGTTCGAGGCGCCGGCACGGATCAGCATGCCCATGCGCGTACGCGCCACCAGCCAGGCCAGCAGTATCGCCACGAGGGTGCCGACCACGATCAGCGCGAAGCGATAGGCGGAGTAGGGCACGCCGGGCAGGATCTCGACGGTGTGGCTGAGGAAGGGTGGCACGGCGATGCTCTTGCCCGCCGGCCCCCAGACCGCGCGCACCAGCTCGTTGAAGAAGAGAATGAGGCCGAAGGTTGCCAGCACCTGGTCGAGGTGATCGCGCGCATAGAGCCGCCGGACCACGACGGCCTCGACCACGATGCCGAGGACGAAGGTGGCGGGCAGCGCCAGCAGAACGCCCAGCACGAAGGAGTCCGTCCAGCCGATGAAGGTCCAGGCGAGGTAGGCGCCCATCATGTAGAGCGACCCGTGCGCCAGGTTCACGAGATCCATGATGCCGAAGGTGAGCGTCAGGCCGGCGGCAAGCAGGAACATCAGCAGGCCGAGCTGCACGCCGTTCAGCATCTGGATCAGCAGGGTGTCCATGTCGTTGCTACCCTAAACGAAACGGGAGCGCGTCGCCGCGCTCCCGTCCCTCGTCAGGCTGTCTTGCTTCACTTCATCGGGCACTTGGCGGCGTAGGGATCGACGCCCGCGGTCACCGCCGTGGCGATTGTCTTCACCGTCATCATGCCGGCGGCATCTTTCACCGTTTCCTGAATGTAGTAATTCTGGACCGGGAAGTTGTTGTTGCCGAACTTGAAGTCGCCGCGCAGCGACTTGAAATTGGCCTTCTTCATCTCGGCCCGGACCTTGTCCTTGTTGCTGAGGTCGCCCTTCAGCGCTTCGGCGGCCGACGCGATCAGCATGATCGAGTCGTAGCTCTGCGCGCCGTAGTAGGACGGGTAGACGTTGTACTTCTTCTTGAAGTCCGCGACGTACTTCTTGTTCTGCTCGTTCGGCAGGTCGTTGACCCACTCCTGGGCGCCCAGCGTGCCGATCGCCAGATCGCCCTGCTGCGGCAGCGTGATCGCGTCGATCGAGAACACCTGGTAGAGCGGCACCGTCTTGTTGAGGCCGGCCTGCACCCACTGCTTCACGAACTGAACGCCGTGAGCACCGGGATAGAAGATGAAGATGCCGTCCGGCTTCGCGGCGGCGATCTTGGTGAGCTCGGCCGAGAAGTCGAGCTGGTCGGGCCACTTGGTGTAGTCCTCGCCCGCGATCGTGCCCTTGTAGGAGCGTTTCACGCCCGCGAGCATGTCCTTGCCGGCGGCGTAGTTGGGGCCCACGACATAGAGGCTCTTCACGCCCTTGCTGTTCAGATAGTCGCCCATCGCCATCGGCGTCTGGTCGTTCTGCCAAGAGGTCGAGAAGAAGTTCTTGTTGCAGCCTTCGCCCGCGATCTGCGACGGGCCGGCGTTGGACGAGATCAGGATCGTGTCGCCTTCCTCGGTCACGGTCTTGTAGGAGGCGAGCAGCACGTTCGACCAGATGTAGCCCGCGACGAAGGACACCTTGTCCTGCTGCACCAGCTTCTCGGAGCGCGCCTTGCCCACGTCGGGCTTGAACTGGTCGTCCTCGTAGACGATCTCGATCTTCTTGCCGGCGATCTTGCCGCCCAGGTGCTCGACGGCGAGATCGACCGAGCGGCGCATGTCCTCGCCGATCGCAGCCTGCGACCCGGAGAAGGTGCTGACGAAGCCGATCTTGAGGCTTTCCTGCGCCATGGCCGGCTGCAGCCCACCAGCGCTCATGGTCGCCAAGGCGGCGATCGTCGCGGTCCCGAATAATTTGCCCTTCATGAGCCCCCACTCCCTTTTCAGTTGGTCTGTATACAAGCCGAAAATCTCAAAGCTGTCATCCGACAGTGCGCCCCATCCAGAGCGTTCGTTCGCCCGGAACAGGCAGTTCCTCGAAGCCCCGCGCGGTCCAGAAGACGGCTGCACCCTTGTTCGCCCGGTTCACGCCGACATGCACGGACCGGGCGTCCGCGCGCGCCAGCCAGGTGTCGAGCAGCTTCGATCCCACGCCGTGCCCCTGGGTACGCGGCAGCAGGTTGATGTGGAGATGGGCAGGATAGGCTTTGGCCACGCTGACAGGCGTTGGCGCGGGATGATGGATCATGAAGGCACGCCGCTCGTCGGGCGTCCTGGCCTCTGCCGGTATTGCGCACGGATCGGCATACCGGCCGCGGAGCGACGGCCACCACTCGCGCTCCAGCCGGCCTTCCCAGGCATCCGTATCCGTCGTGCCCACGGCGAAGCCCGCGACGCCTTCGCCATCTTCGACGACGAACGCCAGCGCAGGCTCGAGCAGGGCATAGGGAGCGAAGTAGAGGTGCCCCATCATCCTGGGGTCGCGATAGAGATGCGAGGCATCGCCGCCCTCGAAGCCCGTCGCCAGCGAGATGGCGTAGCCTGCCTCCAGGTCGGCGGGCTGGAAGGAACGAATGCGCTCAGCCACGCAGCTTGAAGCGCTGGATCTTGCCGGTGGCGGTCTTGGGCAACTCGGTCACGTACTCGATCCAGCGCGGATACTTGTACGGCGCCAGCGTCTTCTTGCAGAGCCCCATCAACTCGTCGGTCAGGGCGTCGTTGCCGGTGCCGGCCTGCTTCAGGACCACGATGGCTTGCGGCTTGATCAGCTCGTCTTCGTCGGCGCGGCCGATCACGGCGGCTTCGAGTACGGCGGAATGCATGATCAGGCAGCTCTCGATCTCGATCGGCGAGCACCAGATGCCGCCCACCTTCAGCATGTCGTCGTTGCGGCCTTCGTAGACCAGATAGCCGTCGGGATCCTCGCGATAGGTGTCGCCGGTGTTCAGCCAGCCGTCGACCATGGTCTCGGCGGTCTTCTCGGGCTTGTTCCAGTAGTAGCGCGCGCCCGATTCGGAGCGGATCCACAGCGCGCCGCTCTCGCCGCGCTTCACGGGCCTGCCGTCGTTGTCGAGCACGCGGGCCTCGTAGCCCGGCACGGGTTTGCCGCTGGTTCCCGGCCGGTAGTCGTCGAGCCGGTTGCCGATGAAGATGTGCAGGCACTCCGTCGAGCCGATGCCGTCCAGGATCACCGTGCCGGTCTTCTCCTTCCAGCGCCGGAAGATCTCGGCCGGCAGCGGTTCGCCCGCCGAGACGCAGGCGCGGAGGCTGTCGAGCGTGCGCGGCTTGGCATCGAGTGCCACCAGCAGCGCGGCATACAGCGTCGGCACGCCGAAATAGAGCGTGGGCCTGTAGCGCTCGATGTTCTCGAACGTTGTGTCGGGCGTCGGCCGGCGATCGTCGAGGATCGCGGTGCTGCCGGTCCACAGCGGGAAGGTCATGGCGTTGCCCATGCCGTAGGCGAAGAACAGCTTCGCCGCCGAATAGGAGATGTCGTCCGCGCCCACGCCCAGCACGCGCACGCCGTAGAGCTCGCTGGTCACCACCATGTCGCGATGGGCGTGCACGGCGCCCTTGGGACGTCCCGTCGATCCCGAGGAATAGAGCCAGAAGCAATCGTCGGTGGGGGACGCAAGCACTGGCTCGAGTGCGTCGGACGCCTTTTCCATCGCGGCGAGAAAGGCGTCGACGGTCAGCGCCTTCACCGGCTTCTCTTTCAGCGCGGGCTCGATCTCGCCCGCGAACTCGCTCGAATAGACCACGAGCCTGGCCCCGGAATCCTCGAACATGTAGGCGTAGTCCGGCGCGCGCAGCAGCGTGTTGGGCGGCACCGGCACGATGCCGGCCTTGATCGCGCCCCAGAAGAGATAGAAGAACGCCGGGCAGTCCTTCACCACCATCAGCAGGCGATCGCCGGGCGCGAGGCCCAGCACGGTCAGCGCATTGCCGGTGCGGTTCACCCGCTCGGCGAGTTGGGCGTAGCTGACGGTCTCGTGCGCGGTGCGGATCGCGATCTTCGCGCCGCGGCCGTCGGTCAAGTGCCGGTCGATGAAGGGCACGGCGACGTTGAAGCGGGCCGGCAGATGGACCTTGTTGTCGGACGAAAACGAGATGCCGGACGGAAGGGTCATGAGCGCTCTTTTAGCCCAGGCGGGCGTCCCTTGTCAGCGGTTGGACGGCAAGCGAGATTGACGACATGAATATTGCACGCTGGCTGCCGGGCGTGGCGGCCTTGCGGACCTACAAGGCGTCGTACCTGCCGCACGATCTGGCCGCGGGCCTTGCCCTCGGCGCCGTGATGGTGCCCGTGGGGCTGGCCTACGGCGAACTGGCCGGACTTCCGCTGGCGGGGCTCTACGGCAGCATGCTGCCGCTGCTGGCCTATGCGCTGTTCGGCAGCTCGCGGCAGCTGATCGTGGGACCCGACACGGCGATGGCGGCACTGGTCGCGATTGCCGTCGTGCCGCTGGCGCCGGGGGACCCCGGACGGCTGGCGCTGCTCGCCGCGGCGCTGGGCGTGATGGTGGGCGGCCTCTGCCTGCTGGGCGGCGTGCTGCGGCTGGGCTTCGTCGCCAACTTCCTGTCCAAGCCGGTGATCGTGGGCTTCATGCACGGGCTGGCGCTGGTCATCGCCGTCGCGCAGCTGCCCAAGGTACTGGGCCTCAAGTCCCAGGGGGCGACCACGCTCGAGCAGGCCGTGAGCCTGCTGCATCGCCTCGCCGACACCAACCTCACGGCCCTCGCGATCGGCGCCGGAACCTTCGCCGTCATTCTCCTCTGCCGCCGCTTCGTGCCGATGATTCCCGGCGCGGTCGTGGCGCTGGCGGGATCGGGTCTGGCCGTCGTCCTGTTTCATCTCGACGTTGCCGTCGTCGGCTCCGTCCCGACCGGCCTGCCGGGCCTCTCGCTGCCCGCGATCTCTCTCGGTGACTTCGAAGCGCTGCTGCCGATCGCGCTCGTCGCGGCGCTGCTGTCCTTCTCCGACACCGTCGTCACTGCCCGGGCCTTCGCCGCGCGCAACCGCTATCGCGTCGACGCCAACCAGGAACTGCTGGCGATCGGCGTCGCCAATCTCGTCTCGGGGCTGAGCCAGGGGCTGCCGATCAGCGCCAGCGATTCGCGCACCGCCGTCGCCGAGGCGGCGGGCGGCCGCACGCAAGTCACATCGATCGTCGCGGCCGTCGTCGTGGCCGGTGTGATGCTGTGGCTCGCGGGCTTTCTCTATCACCTGCCCGCGGCGGCGCTGGGCGGCCTGCTGATGGCTTCGGCCTGGTCGCTGTGCGACGCGGGCGAGTTCCGCCGGCTCTGGCGCTTTCGCGGCATCAGTCTCGCCGGCGCGCTGGTGACGTTGGCGGGCGTGGTGGCGTTGGGCGTGATGGAAGGCATCCTGATCGGCGTCGTCTTCTCGCTGGTGCTGCTTTTGCGCGCGCTGGCCTTTCCGCCCGACGCCGTGCTCGGCCGCACGCCCGACGGAAGCTGGCACGATCCCGCCTTCCGGCCCGATGCCGCCCGCGTGCCCGGGCTGCTGGTCTATCGCTTCACCGCACCGCTCTTCTTCGCCAATTGCGCGCTGTTCCGCGACCGCATCGAGGCGCTGGTCGCGGCCGCGCCGCAGCCGCTGGCCGGCGTCGTGATCGACGGCGGCGCGCTCCAGGACGTCGACCTGATGGGCTGCGAGACCTTGTCCGAGCTTTACGGCGAACTTCACGAGCGTGGCATCCAGCTCGTGTTCGGCGACCTGCGCGACCGCGTGCGCCGCGACATCGAGCGTGGCCTTCAGTTCGAGGCCGAGACCGATCAGGACGTGACCTTCGCGAGCGTCGCCGCGGCGGCCGACGCTGTGTTGAAGCGCGCCGGCTGACGGATCTTGCGATCAGTGGCGAATGTTGTGCCCTGTATACTGGACAGTCGTTTCTCCCGTTTTCATTTTAGAGCTTGGCCCCGGAGGCTTTCACGGGGGCCTGGAAGGTCTTGACCTGCTCGGTCACGAACCCGGTGAACCCGGCCGGCGTCATCGGACGCGTGACGAAGGCGAGGTCGCTCAGGCGCGCGATGATCGCGGGATCGGCCAGGACGTCGTTCACCGCCTTGTTGAGGCGCGCCTGCGCCGCCGCGGGCATGCCGGCGGGCGCGGAAATGCCGACGAAATTCTCGGCCACGAGCTTCGGATATCCGAGCTCGGTCACCAGCGGAATGTCGGGCGCCGCCGCGGGCTTCTGCGTCGAGGTGAGCGCCAGGACGCGCAGCTTGCCGTCGCGCGCGAGCGGCAGGACCTCGGTGAGCGTGACGACGGCAAAGTCGAGCTGGCCCGCCATCATGTCCTGGAACATCGGCGCCGCACCGCGGTAGCCGATATGTTCCATATTGAGGCCGAGCTCGGCCTTGAACATCTCGCCGATGATGTGGCCGATCGAGCCCTGGCCTCCCGAGCCGAAGGGCACGGTCTTGTTCTGGCCTTTGATCCACGCGATCAGCTCGGCCATGTTCTTGGCCGGCACGGCGGGCTGCACGACGAAGGCGTTGGCGACCGAGCCGATGTACGCCACGTGCGCGAAGTCCTTGATCGGATCGTAGGGCGGCTTGTCGAAGAGGTAGGGCGCGATCGAGATCGGCGCACTGTTGGACAGCATCAGCGTATGGAAGTCGTCCTTGGCCGCCAGCACGACGTTGGCGCCGATGGTCGTGCCGCCCCCGGGCTTGTTGTCGACGATCACGGTCTGGCCGAGCTTTTCGCTCAGGGGGCCGGCGACGATTCGTGCGGCTGCGTCCGAGGCGCCGCCGGGCGGAAAGGTGACGATCAGCTTCACGGGCCGGCTGGGCCAGGTTTGCGCTGAAGCCATGCTTGCGCCGACGATCGACAATGCCGCTGCGGCCACAACCAGCGCGGTCCTGCGGCCCATTCCGGAAACGATCATGCTACCCCCGATTGCTTTGCCTGGAGCGCAAGGTACGCAATCCGCATGCCGCGCATCAGGCCCCGCCACGGAAAAGTGAGAAGCCCCAGGGCGTCATCTTGAGCGGCAGGTGATAGTGCTGCGCCAGATCGGCGATGCCGAAGCGATAGGAGACATCCTCAAGGAAGGCCGGCGTCGGAACCGTGACCTTCTGCGCGCGATACCAGTCGCCCACCAGGAAGTGGGCCTCGTAGATCCCGATGGTGTCGATTCCCTCGCCGCGTACGATCGGGTGATCGAACGCGCCGCTGGGGCCGACCGCGCCTTGGGCCAGGACGATGCCGTTCGGTCCCCGCAGCAAGAGCCGCAGACCCGACGCGGCAACGCCGCGCGAGACGTCGTAGACGTGGATCGAGATGCCGCCCGCCATCAGTTGAAGCGGACGTAGTCGAAGTCGTTGGGCTGGCCGTTGATGCCGCGCAGGGGCGGGGCGATCCAGTGGGCGAACTTGCCGGGCTGGGTGACGGCGGGCCCCATCAGCGAGGTCACGTAGGCGCGATCCTCAGGCGTCGGCAGCCACCTGCTCTCGTTGGCCTTCCACTCGGCCTCGCTCAGCACCTTGCCGTCGGGCGAGACGTGGGCGCCGGCGAAGCCGCCGATGCGGCGGTCGAAGCCGCGGTGCGGCAGCTTCATCTCGAAGTTGATGCCGGCCTTCTCGATGATCTTGTTCCAGCGCAGCACGCCGCGCGCGCAGTCCTCGATATAATCCTGGCGCAGGCGCTCGTTGAGCGCGGCGAGCGCCGGCACCGACTTCTTCACGATGCGGCCGTTGTCGATCGTCTCGATCTCGTAGGCGGCATCGGTCAGCAGGTGATCGTCGTCGATGCGCGTTTCGAGGAAGCGGCCCTTCACGCCCTGGGTGTAGTAGTTGGCGGCGTTGGTCGAGGCTTCCTGGCCGAACAGGTCGAGCGACACCGAGAAGTGGAAGTTGAGGTACTTCTGGATCGTCGGCAGGTCGATGGCGCCGAGCGCGCGCACGTCGTCGGTCTTGTGCTCCTTCATCAGGTCGCAGGTGCGCTGGAGGATGCGGCTGATGCCGGTCTCGCCCACGAACATGTGGTGCGCTTCCTCGGTCAGCATGAAGCGGCACGAGCGCGACAGCGGGTCGAAGCCCGACTCGGCCAGCGACGCGAGCTGGTACTTGCCGTCGCGGTCGGTGAAGAAGGTGAACATGAAGAATGAGAGCCAGTCCGGCGTCTCCTCGTTGAAGGCGCCCAGGATGCGCGGCTTGTCGGGATCGCCCGAGTGGCGTTCCAGCATCGCCTCGGCTTCCTCGCGGCCGTCGCGGCCGAAGTGCGCGTGCAGCAGGTAGACCATCGCCCACAGGTGACGGCCTTCCTCGACGTTGATCTGGAAGAGGTTGCGCAGGTCGTAGAGCGAGGGCGCGGTCTTGCCCAGCATGCGCTGCTGCTCCACCGACGCGGGCTCGGTGTCGCCCTGTGTCACGATCAGGCGGCGCAAGGTGGTGCGCAGCTCGCCCGGCACGTCCTGCCACACGGGTTTGCCCTTGTTGTCGCCATAGGCGATCACGCGATTCGGGTCGCGCTCGGCCAGGAAGATGCCCCAGCGATAGTCCGGCATCTTCACGTGACCGAAGTTGGCCCAGCCGTTGGCATCGGTCGAGATCGCGGTGCGCAGGTAGACTTCGTAGGCCGACGTGCCGTCGGGACCCATATCCCTCCACCAATCGAGGAAGCGCGGCTGCCAGTTCTCCAGCGCGCGCTGCAGGCGACGGTCCGAGGAAAGGTCGACGTTGTTCGGAATGAGCTGGCTGTAGTCGATGGCCATGTCCTATCTCCTAAAACTAAAACCTGTCATCCCGAGCGTAGCCGAGGGACCTTTTTGGGGCGGGCGCCGCATGACAGGTCCCTCCACTGCGCGCCTGCGGCGCTCCGGTCGGGATGACATTAGGCGCGTTTCCGGTCGTACTTGGATTGCTTGCCCGTGCCGTAGAGCTTCAGTGCGCCCTCGGGGCCGGTGGCGTTGGGACGCTGAAAGATCCAGTTCTGCCAGGCCGAGAGGCGCGCGAAGATCTTGGTTTCCATCGTCTCGGGTCCGGCGAAGCGCAGGTTGGCTTCCATGCCGATCAGCCCGTCGGGCGAGAAGCCCGCGCGCTCCTCGATGGCCAGGCGCACTTCGTCTTCCCAGTCGATGTCGTCGGGCGTGAAGGTGACGAGGCCGGCTTCGTCGGCCGCCGCGGCGTCGAGCGCCTCGCCGATCTCGTCTTTCAATTCATCGACATGCTTGGGATCGGAGAGGAAGCGCGTCGCGAGGCGCGTCAGCCCGTTGCCCATGGGATAGGGACCGAAGTTCATCGCGGTCATCTTCACGGCGGCGGCGGGGAGGTTCGAGCCTTCGAAGACGCCGTCCAGCATGTAGGAGCGGTCGGCGGCCAGTACCAGCTCGAACAGGGTGCCCGCGAAGCACGAGCCTGGCTCGACGAGGGCGATCAGGCTGCGTGACGACACGTCGAGGCGCTTCAGGGTTCGCTTCCAGTAGAGCACGATCTCGTGGACAAGCCACTCGCCGGCTTCCCTGGCCAACAGCGCGTCGTAAGCCTCGACCAGCGCGGCGTCGCCCTGGCTGTGCAGCACCCAGGTGCCGATCTCGGTTTCGTTGAGGCGCAGATGCATCATCGCATCGTCGAACGAGCGGGCGAGCTCGAGCGGCCAGAAGCTGGCTCCCTGCGCATGGATCGCGGCGGCATCGGCAGGAGGTGCGGAGGAGGGGCCGCTCACGCGGAAATGCGCGGCGCGGCGCTCACGGTCGATCTCCACGACGAGGCCGGGGTAGCGCAGCGTGTCGCCATCGAAGGTGCGTTCGACCGGTGGCAGGGCGATGCCCTTGGCGGCCTTCGGCCGCTTCGACCTGGCCGCGATCTCCTCGGCGATCTTTTTCGTCTCTTCCGCGAGCTTGCTGGCGGGGATCAGCCGGTCGACCAGACGCCATTGCTGCGCGCGCTTGCCCCGCACGCCCTCCGCGGTCGTGCAGAAGAAGTCGGCGTGATCCTTGCGCACCATGCGCTTGTCGACGAGGCGCGTCAGGCCGCCGGTACCGGGCAGCACGGCGAGCAGCGGCAGTTCGGGCAGCGACACCGCGCTCGAGCCGTCGTCGGCCAGCAGGATCTGGTCGCAAGCCAGCGCGAGTTCATAGCCGCCGCCCGCGGCGATGCCGTTGATCGAGCAGATGTAGCTCTGGCCCGAGTTGTCGGTCGCATCCTCGATCGCCATGCGCGTCTCGTTGGTGAACTTGCAGAAGTTCACCTTGTGATCGTGTGTGGAGAGCCCGAGCATGTTGATGTTGGCGCCCGAGCAGAACACGCGGTCGCGCTGGCTGCGGATGACGACGGCGCCTATCTCGGGATTCTCGAAGCGCAGGCGCTGGACCACGTCGGCCAGCTCGATGTCGACGCCGAGATCGTAGGAATTGAGCTTCAGCTTGTAGCCCGGCTTGAGGCCACCATCCTCATTCACGTCCATCGTGAGGTAGGCGACGCCCGACTCGAGCGCGAGCTTCCAATGCTTGTAGCGGCTGGGCTCGGTGCGGAAGTCGATGATCGCCGATTCTGCCATGTGATTCCTCGGGCGTTTCTATTTCTGCAATTCGGTACGGAAATACCTATTTACTTTCGCTGCCGCAAGCGCATCTTATTCCCATCCCAAATGACCGACATTCGACCGGCCCAAGTCTCTGATCTAAAAGCGATTTCCGCCCTGGATGCGCGGGAGACCGGCGTCGCCAAGCCCGACTACTGGCGCGAGATGCTGGCGCCGGAGCGGCACTTCCTGGTGGCGGAGACCGAGAGCGGTGCGCTCGCGGGTTTTATCGCGGGCGAGATCCGCGCCTGGGAATTCGGCCAGCCGGCGGCGGGCTGGGTGTTCGCCATCCAGATCGATCCGACGTTGCGCCTCAAGGGCGTGGGCAGCGAATTGTTCGAGGCGCTGGTCGCGCGCTTCAAGGCCAAGGGCGTGACGCGCGTGCGTACGCTGGTCGATCGCAAGGACCATCTCATCCTCTCCTTCTTCCGCGCGCAGGGGATGGTGGCCGGGCCGTCGCTGCAGCTCGACAAGAACCTGTCGTGAGAGCTCTTACGGGACCGCGGAGCTCCAGCTCCGCATTCATGAGCGGAGCTGGAACTCCGCGGTCCCGTTCATGAAACTCCAGACCGCCACCCGCCTCGGTCTCTACGCGATCCTCGAACTCGCGCGCGATCCCGAGCGCACGCTGTCGTCCGCCGAACTCGCCGAGCGCTTCGGCGTGTCGAGCCATCACCTCGCCAAGGTGCTGGGCACGCTCTCCACGGCGGGCCTGGTGCGCGGCGGGCGAGGGGCTGCGGGCGGCTACCGTTTCACGGGCAACCGTCGCCGTATCACGTTGATGGATATCGTGGCCCTGTTCGAGCCCGCACCGGGCAATCGCGCCAAGGAGCCCGGCGAGGACACCGACATCGGTGGCTCCCTGCAACGCGTGCTGAGCGAGATCGACGAGATTGCCGAGGCGACGTTGGCCTCGATCACCCTGGAAACGATGCTGAAGAGTAACAAGCCGTCATGACCTTGCCACGCCCCGTGAGAGCCGTTGTCTTCGACATGGACGGACTGCTGTTCGACACCGAGCGGCTCTATGAGAAAGCGTTCATCTCGGCGTCGGCCGAACTCGGCCATGCCTCCGACCGGGAGGTCTTCAGCCTGTTGATCGGCGCGCCCTGGCCGACCGGACGCCAGATTCTGCTCGATCGATACGGGCCCGACTTTCGCGTCGATGAGCTGACCGCGATCTGGATGAGCCATTTCAAGAAGCTGATCGAGGTCGATCTGCCTTTGAAGCCCGGGGCGCTCGAACTCCTCGCCGTGCTCGATCAGTCGAAACTGCCGCGGGCAATCGCCACGTCGTCGTCGCACAACACCGTCGCCCACCATCTGGCCATGCATAAGCTTGCCGACCGATTTCATGCCGTCGTCGCGGCGGGCGACTATGCCAAAGGCAAGCCCCATCCCGATCCGTTCCTGATGGCGGCCGCGCGTCTTGGCGTGGCGCCCGACGACTGCATCGCCCTGGAGGATTCCTTCCACGGCGTCCGCGCCGCACATGCGGCCGGCATGATGACCGTCATGGTGCCGGACTTGCTGCAGCCGACAGCGGAGATCCGTGCCCTCTGCGCGGCGGTTGCGTCGAGCCTGCTCGACGTGCCGGCGCTGATTACTTCCAGCCGTCGCGGGTCTGCGGCAGCTTCTTCTTGAGGAGCGCGCCCGCCACGACGTTGCGCAGCACCTCGGCCGTGCCGCCGCCGATCGTGAACATGCGCACGTCGCGGGCCATGCGCTCGAGCGGCAATTCTCGGGAATAGCCGCGCGCGCCGAAGAACTGCAGCGCGTCGTTCACCACCTGGATGGCGTTCTCCGAAGTGAAGACCTTGGCCTGGGCCGCCATCAGCATGTCGGGGAAGCCGCCTTCGCCCGAGCGCGCCGCGTTGTAGACGAGGGCGCGCGCGGCCGAGAGCTTTATCGACATGTCCGCCAGCTTCCATTGCAGGCCCTGGAACTCGTTGATCGGCCGGCCGAACTGTTCGCGCTTCTCCGACCAGTCGAGCGCCAGCTGGTACGCGCCCTCGGCGATGCCGAGCGCGACCGTGGCCGCGCCGACGCGCTGGCTGTTGTACGCGGTCATCAGGTCGGCGAAGCCTTTCTTCAGGCCACGCGGGGGAATCACGAGCGAGGAGGGCGGCACGTCCATGTCCTCGAAGTCGATCACCGCTTCGGGGATGCCGCGCAGGCCCATGGTCGGCTCGCGCTTGGTGATCTTGAGGCCCTTGGTCTCGTCGCGGATCGCGAGGAAGCCGCCGATGCCCTCGAACTCGCCTTTCTCGTCGTAGACCTTGGCGAAGATGAGATGCAGGCGCGAGACGCCGCCACCGGTGATCCAGTGCTTGCGGCCGTTGATGACGTAGCGGTTGCCCTTCTTGTCGGCGCGCGTGGTCATACCGTTGGCGTCGGAGCCCGCATCGGGCTCGGTGATGCAGATCGCGGGCTTGTCTCCCGCCAGGACCATGTCGGCCGCCATCTTCTTCTGCTCGTGGGAGCCGTAGGCCATCACTGCGCTGATCGCGCCCATGTTGGTTTCGACCGCGATGCGGCCGGTGACGGAGCAGGCAGCCGACAGCGCCTCGATGGTGAGCACGGCGTCGAGCCAGTTCCTGCCCTGGCCGCCGTATTCAGTGGGGATGGTCATGCCCAGCAGCTTCTCGCCCTTCAGCAGCTCGACATTGTCCCACGGATACTGCTCGGTGCGGTCGACCTCGGCGGCGCGCTTGGCGACGGGGCCGGCGGCAAGTTCGCGCACGCGGGCCTGGAGTTTCACCTGATCGGGGGACAGGCCGGAGAGGTTCATGGAGCGTTTCCCTCGTTAGGTAGCTGATCGTTGGGATCGACACTGAAGATGGCGATCGCTTCGCTGCGGCCGCGCACGGGGATCTGGCCGAGCGCGCCGAACGCGAACCGGCCGCCACAGGCGTCGTGCGTGCTTTGCGAAACCAGAATGCGCGTGCCGTGGTGCTTGTTCAACTCCTCCAACCGCGCCGCGAGGTTCACCGTGTCGCCCAGCAGAGTGAAGCTCATGCGCTGGCCGGCACCGATCGAGCCGCCGATCACCGGACCCGTGCTGATGCCGACGCGCGTGGCGAGCGCCACGCCCTGGTCGCCGAAGGTGCGGCCGCCGACGGCGCGCTGGATGTCGATCGCGGCGCGCACGGCGGCGCAGGCATGGTCCTCGCACAGCAGCGGCATGTTGAAGCTCGCGAACAGGCCGTCTCCAATGAAGGTGTTCACGACGCCGCCGTGGGCGCGGATCGGCGCCAGCACGGTCTCGAGATACTCGTTCAGTGCCGCCACAAGCTCGTGCGGTGCGAGATACTCGGCGATGGTGGTGAAGCCCGCGATGTCGGTGAACAGGATCGTGGCATCGCGGATTTCGCCGTTGGCGTCGCCCTGCCGCTCGAGGATGGTGGAAGCGACGCTTTCGTCGACATAGCGGCCAAACGTCTCCCGGATGGTCTCGCGCTCGCGCAGGCCCTCGACCATGGCGTTGAACTGGCCGGTGACGGCGCCGATCTCGTCGTTGGAGGTGACCGGAGCGCGCACATCGAGGCGGCCTTCGGTTACCTTGCGCATGGCAACGGAGAGCACGTTCAGCGGCCGCAGGAAGGAGCGGGCGATGAAATAGCTGGAGAGCGCGACGCCCATGACGGAGGAGGCGATGTCGACCAGTATTTCCTGCCGCAGGCGCTCACCCTCGTAGGAGTAGAGATCGGCCAGGATGGCCGACAGCGGCGCGACCGAGATGACGATCAGGGCGACCAGCAGTTTCAGCCGATACCGTCCGAAAAACAGGTCGAGGTTCTCGCCCGTGCGCTCGAATATGAAATCGCAGAGGGTGGCGAGATAGTCGCTGACAGCAAAGTAAGTGAGGGTGAAGTACACGAACGCGAGCGCGAGAACCGTCACGACGAAATCCGCGATCGTCGGCTTGAGCAGCAGAATGGCGACGTCCGGCGGCGCCTCGATCCACCAAGGGAGAGACAGGCGGAAGCTCCAGATGACCAGGGAGAAGATGGCGACCGTGCGTGCGGTGAGCAGCGGCAGCTGCGTCAGGCGGCGCTGGATCGCGTCGAAGGGCAAGCGGCCGTGAAGATAGTCGTCGATCGGGCGGAATAGCCAGCCCGCTACGGCCCAGTTCACGATCAGCAGGAAGACCACGCCCATGCCGACCGTGCGCCAGAGATTGCTCCATGTGCCGGACACGAAGCTGAAGCCGATGATGATCGCGAGATCGAGCACGAAGATGGAAAGCGCCATCAGCATATAGCGGCGGCGCAGGCGCAGGGCATCGGCGGCGGTGATCATGCGGCGGGATCGATTTCGTAGACCACGACATCTCCTTCATGCCCACGCACGCCGGTCTCGCCCAGCCGCCTGGCGGGGAAGCCGTCGCCGGCGGCGCGCAGGGTGCTCTCGGTCGCCAGGATGAGCGAGCCGAAGCGCTTGTTGAGCTGTTCCACGCGGGAGGCGACGTTCACTGCGTCGCCCAGCAGGGTGTAGTCGAGCCGCTTGTCGGTGCCGATCGAGAGGCCGATCACCGGGCCGGTGTTGATGCCGATGCGCGTGCGCACCCGGACGTCGCCGGCGAAGCGCACGTCGGCGAGGGCGCGTTCGATGTCGATCGCGGCACGGATCGCGGCACCGGCATGGTCCGCCAGCGGCAGCGGCAGGTTGAAGCTCGCGAACAGCCCGTCGCCGATGAAGTTGTTGACCACACCGCCGTGCCGCTCGATCGCGGGCACGACGGTGCCGAGATAGGTGTTGAGGAGGCTGGCGAGATCGGTCGGACTGAGCTGCTCGGAGAGGCCCGTGAAACCTTCGATGTCGGTAAACATGAGCGTGGCGATGCCGGTGGTGTGCGCGACCCGACCGCTGCTGTGGTGGTCGCCGAGGATGGCGGTGGCCACGCTCTCGCTCACGTATTTGCCGAAGGTGTCGCGCAGGTATTCTCGCTCGGCCAGGCCTTCGACCATGTGGTTGAATACGCTGATCGTGCGGCCCATTTCGTCGTCGGACGTGACCGGCAGGCGGGTGGTGAGATCGTCGCCCGCAACGCGCTGCATTCCCTTGTCGAGCCGGTCGATCGGCTGGGTGAAGGCCCGTGTGATCCAGTAGTAGATGGTGGCGGCGGCGACCACGGAGGCGATCACGTCGGCGCTGGCTTCGCGGACGAGGCGCTCGCCGTCGTAGCTCAGGATGTCGCCGGCGAACAGCGCGGTGGCGGCGAAGGAGATGAAGAAGACCGCGAAGGCCACCTTGCGCTTGAACGATCCGCGGAACGTGGCGATGTTCACGCCGTGCGTCTGAAAGAGATGGGTGCTCAGGCGGTCGACATAGGCGCTGATGACGAACTGGGTCAGCACGACGTTGAAGGCCGTGACGACGAGGAAGGAAACCACCGTGTCGATCCAGGCTGCGACTTCGATCGGGGTGCCGAAGGTAATACCGATGCGCGGCGACAAGAGGCGCAGCGCCAGCATCGGGGCGTAGAGGCAGCCGATCAGCAGCGCCGAGCGTCGGGGCAGGCCAGCGATCGATGATTCGACATCGGCGAAGGCCGCATCGCCCGACATGAAGCGCTGCGCGGGGCGGATCAGGAAACGCCCGCCGGTCCAGGAGCCCACGAGCAGGAAGAGGCCAGAAACCGCCGTCATCGGCGCCAGCACGCCGAACTCGGAGTTGATCGCGGCGTAAATGGCCGACGTCGCAAAGTCGATCGCGAACGGCACGGCCATCGCGATGTAATAGCGTCGGACGATGTCGCGATCCGCTTCCATGGAGGCGGGTATAGAGCGGATCGGGCGCGTGCGAAACGCCCGATCCGCGGCCTTCTAGGAGGTCTTCACTTCACGCGCGGTGATCTTGTACTTGAAGGCGTCGGCATCGAGGGGATCGACCAGGCCCGACTTGTCCTCCGCCTGGGGGTACAGCAGGAACGGCAGCGCGTCCGTGTAGCCGCTGCCCGGCAGCTTCACGTCGTGGGCGACGTTGAAGGCGAGCCAGTTGCCTTCCCATGCGCCGAACAGCGTCGTGCGCGCGGCCATTACCTTGAGGTCGGTCATCGCGAGGTTGGTCGGCGGCTCTTCCAGCACGACCTTGCGTACGTCGGCGGGATCGGCGGGCGTCCAGCCGCTGCCCGACAGCCAGACCTCGGCACGGCAGTGCTGTGCCTTGGTGACGACCTCCGAACCGGCGCCCAGCGACTTGTAGCCGAACTGCGAGGGCACGACGCGGATACCGTAGATGTCGCGCGCCGGCACGCCGACCGAGCGGCACATCGCGACATAGAGCGCGTTCAGGTCGGCGCATTTGCCGCTCAGGTTCCCGGTCTTGATCATCCAGCTCACGTCGCCGACGCCGCAGCCCGGCGTCTTGGCGTTGCGGAACGTGTTCTCGACCACCCACTCGT
This sequence comes from Enhydrobacter aerosaccus, assembly GCA_903915535.1. Lineage (GTDB taxonomy): Bacteria > Pseudomonadota > Alphaproteobacteria > Reyranellales > Reyranellaceae > Reyranella > Reyranella aerosaccus_C. Next base: position 4,200 of record CAIWTJ010000040.1, on the reverse strand, counting down.
AGAGCGCGCGCGCCTTCTCGACGTCCCGGGTCTTGCCGCGCACGATGCCGTCGGCGGTTTCCTTGACGAGGCCGTCGACCGGCAGCAGGTCGGTCGCCATCAGGCTGAGCTTGCGCTCGTCGTCCGCAAGCGGCGCGGCATGGCCCTGGCCCGGGCGCACCGAGCGATCCTGCGTCTGCACGTCGGTGGTGACTTCGATCAGCGGATTCTGCTGGTCGGCCGACCATTCGACGCGCAGCATCTCCATGCCGTACTTCGGATCGCGCACGCGTTCGGCAACCTTGGCGTTGCCGGTCCAGCTCGTCTTGCCGGGACGTTGCCAGTCGGCCTCGCTGAACGTCGGCAGCGGGATCCAGGCCTTGGTGGCGAAGGTTGGCTCGACCCGCGTGGTGAGCGCGAAGGTGCGCCAGCCCTTGGGCGTCGGCGTGAACTCGCCGGCGGCCGATGCGAGGCGCGGCGCCAGGCCGATGGTGGAGGCGGCGAGGCCTGCCTTCAAAAGATCGCGGCGATTCATGTGACGTGAGCTCCCCAATGTGAAATTGCCGGGGAGGGCGGCGATTTCCGTCGTCGGAAAGGCCTGAGCCGTCCCGGACCGACCTGCGCCGCGACGCGGCAGCAGTCTGTACCGGATGGGCGGGAGAGTGCAGAGCGCGGGAGTTTACGTCAATCGAGCTTTGGTATCGTCAGAGGCCCAGATAGGCCTTTCTCACGAGATCGTTGGACAGGAGATCGCTGCCGGTGCCGCTCAATTCGATGCGGCCGTTCTCCAGCACGTAGCCACGATGAGCGATCTTGAGCGAGGCCATGACGTTCTGTTCGACCAGCAGAACGGTAAGGCCCTCTTCGTTGAGCCGCCGCACGATGCGGAACATCTCCTGCACGATGGCGGGGGCGAGGCCAAGCGACGGTTCGTCGAACATGATGAGACGCGGCTGGCCCATCAGGCAGCGGCCGATCGCCAGCATCTGCTGTTCGCCGCCCGACAAGGTGCCGGCCGCCTGCCGGCGGCGTTCGGCGAGGCGCGGGAACAGGCCGAAGACGCGGTCGAGCGTGGCCGTTTCCGCAGCACGCGCGCGCTTCAGCGTAGCGCCCATCTCAAGGTTCTCGAGCACGCTCAGGTTGGGGAACACCTGCCGCCCCTCGGCGACGTGGCCCACGCCGGTCTCGCAGACGCGATGGCTCGGCCATCCCGTGATGTCGGCGCCGTCGAAGCGCACGTGGCCGGCGACAGGTTTCTCGATGCCGTGGATGGCGCGGATCAGCGAGCTCTTGCCGGCACCGTTGGCGCCCACAATGGCCACGACTTCGCCGGCCGCGATCTCGATGGAGACACCCGACAAGGCCTGGGCATCGCCATAGTAGAGGTCGAGGCCCTCGACCTGGAGCAGCGGCGCGCTCATGCCGGCTCCTCATGACCGAGATAGACGTCGAGGACAGCCTGGTTGCGCGAGATCTCGGCGGGCGTTCCCTCGGCGATCTTCTCGCCGTAGCTCACGACAGTGACGTCGGCCGCCAGCGCCATCACCGCGCGCATCACGTGTTCGATCAGCAGGATGGTGAGGCCGGTCTCGGCGTTGAGCTCGCGCAGGAAGGCCACCATGACGTCGACTTCCGTCGGACGCAGCCCCGCCATCACCTCGTCGAGCAGCAGCAGCTTGGGCTCGGTCGCGAGCGCGCGCGCCACTTCGAGGCGCTTGCGGTCGGGGAGGGTGAGATTCTCGGCGAGCTGGTGGCGGCGGTCGTGCAGGCCGAGTCGCTTCAGGATGCTTTCGGCCGCGTCGCGCGCGTCGGCCAGTTTGGCGCGCCGGTGCAGCGCGCCGATGGTGATGTTCTCCAGCACGCTCAGGCCCTTGAACGGCTTCACGATCTGGAAGGTGCGGCCGACCCCCGCATCGCAGGCCTGGTCGGGGCGCAGGCCGGAGATCGTCCTGCCGTCGAGCGTGACGGTGCCGGCGGTGGGCGTGAAGACACCGGCGATCATGTTGAAGATCGTGGTCTTGCCCGCACCGTTGGGACCGATCAGCGCGTGGATCGCCCCGGCCGGTACGGCGAAGCTCACGTCGTGCACCGCGCGCAGCCCACGGAATGTCTTGCCGATACCGGCAAGTTCGAGACGGGCGCCGCTCATTTCGGCCGCTCCTCGAAGCCCAGATGCCGGGCGAGCCACGGCCAGATGCCGGCGGGCCGGTACATCACGATCAACATGAGCGCGAGGCCGTAGAAGATCTGCTTGAGGCCCGGCAGGTGGAACTGATCGCTGGCGCTGGTGAAGATCTCGCCCAGCCCGGTCAGCACGACCGCGCCGACGATCGGTCCGAACAGCGTGCCGAGGCCGCCGATGATCGGCGACAGGGTGATCTCGATCGAGCGGCCCATGGCGAACGCCGTCTCGGGGAAGAGATTGTTGTAGTAGAAGGCGTTCCAGACACCGGCGAGCGCGGTGAGCGCGGCCGAGATCGTGACCGCCGCCATCTTGCAGCGGAACACCGGCACGCCCACGGCTTGGGCTGCTTCCGCATCCTCGCGGATCGCGAGCCAGTAGCGGCCGAGGCGGCTTTCGAGCAGCCAGCGGCAGAGCACGAGGATGCCCGCGGCCATCGCCAGGATCAGGTAGTAGAACATCTCCGAGCCGCCGCGCAGGTTGGCGAGATCGCTGACGTTGCGCTCGACCTTGAGGAACATGCCGCCCGAGCCGCCCGCCCACGGCCAGTTGTCGAAGCCGATGCGGGTGAACTCGGCGAAGGCGATGGTGAGCAGGGCGAAGTAGACGCCGGCCAGCGAGAAGCGGAAGCCGAGGTAACCCACGATCGACCCCGCCGCGACGGCGGCCGCGACCGCCGCAAACACGCCCGCCCACGGGCCGATGCCGTAGTGCGTATAGAGGCCGGCGGCGATATAGCCGCCGAGGCCGGCGTAGAGCGCGTGTCCGAGCGAGAGCTGGCCCGCGAAGCCCATCATGATGTTCCAGGCCTGGCCCACGTAGGCGAAATAGAGGACGAGGATCAGCACCGAAAGCGCATAGCCGCCCAGCAGCTTGGGCGCCGCGAGCAGCAAGACCGCGAGCACGGCCAGGGTGACGATGGCGCGCCGGCTCATCGGCTGTCCTTGCGGCCGAGCAGGCCCTGCGGCCGCAGCAGGAGCACCACGATCAGCAGGCCGAACGAGAACATGCTCTTGAGCGACGGCTCGAGCAGCAGCCCCGCGACCGCCTCGCTGACCCCGATCAGCAGGCCGCCCAGCAGCGCGCCGGTCATGCTGCCGAGGCCGCCCACGATCACGATCACGAAGGCGAGCAGGGTGTATTCGGCGGCGAGGAACGGCGTCACGGGAATGATGGTGATCATGAGCGCTCCGGCTGCGCCCACGCAGGCCGCGCCCACGCCGAAGGTGATAGCGTAGAGTTTGCGCACGTCGAGGCCGACCACGAGCGCGCCCATGTGGTTGTCGGCGGCGGCACGGATCGCCTTGCCGATCCGGGTGCGGGTAAAGAAGAGGAAGAGCAGCGAGGCGATCACGACCGCGGCGGCGGCGGCATGCACGCGCACGGCGTCGAAGACCAAGGGCCCGAGTTCATAGGAGTCGAACTGCGATTCGAGCTGGATGCTGCGCGAGTCCGGCCCCGCGAAGACGAGGCAGAGATTGACGACGATGGTGGCGATCGCGAGCAGCAGCAGGAACTGCTGATGCTCGGGCCGGTTGATGAACGGCTGGATCAGGCCGCGCTGCAGCACATAGCCGATGGCGAAAAACAGCAGCGCGACGACGGGCAGGCTGTAGAGCGGATTGACGCCGCCATATTCGAAGGCGGCCCAGGCGATATACATGCCGACGACCATCATCTCGCCATGCGCGAAGTTGACCACGCGCATGACGCCGAAGATCACCGACAGGCCCAGCGCCATCAGGCCGTAGACCATGCCGGTCAACAGCCCCTTGGCAATTGCCTGGGCGAGCGAGAGAAGGAAGTCCTGGGTCAAGACGCCTGGACGGTCACACCCGCTGCTTGTCGTTCCAGCCGGGCATCGGGAAGACGAGCGACGAGGCGGAGGAGGCCTGCGGCATCACGACGGTGGGCTTGCGCTTCAGGTTCTGAACGGCGGCGGCGGTGATGTTGACGTTCTGGCCCTTGGCGTCGAACTGGATCGGCCCGCCGATCATGACGTGCTGGTCGATCTTGAGGCCGCGCAGCGCCGGCATCAG
>CAIWTJ010000039.1 GCA_903915535.1 Enhydrobacter aerosaccus | reverse complement strand
TTACGCATTGTTTGTCAATGCAGTTTTTGATCATGCTCTTTTGGACCGGGAGCCTCCCGCTCGCCTCCCGATCTTGAGCGAGCCGGAGGCTCGCGGTCCGGAAGACGATGATCGCTATTTCGGCGAATTCACATCCGCCTTTAGTGGCGAGCTCCCGGCGCGGAGTCGTCAGCGGAACGGAAAGGCGATATCGACGTCGGATTCGGTGCCGTACTGGCCCATGCGATCGACGACGCTGGCCGGCAGCCGTGCGTTGCTGTCGGTGCCTTCGCCGGGGCTCAGTTCGGGCATCACCTCGCGCGAGAACAGGCGGACCGAGCGCGCGGATTCCTCGAACGAGAGATCGCCGTAGGCGAAGCGGCAGAGCGCGTAGTTGATGCCGGTCTTGCCGATGTCGTCGCGCATCTGGGTGAGCACGCGATCGACCGAGCCCGCGACGACGTAGCCCTGGGCCACGGCCTCCTCGAACTCCGACGGGAAGATCTGCTGCGGCAACGCCACGTCGTGCGCGCGCCACAGGTGGACCAGCGAATCGTACCAGACCTTGAAGGCGCGCCTGGCGATGGCGATCGTCTCGCGGTCGTTGTCGCCGACCACGACGTTGCGCGTGTTGGCGAGGAACGGCATCTCGCCGGGATCGCGCTCGAGCACCGTCCAGGCCGCACGGTAGGCGGCGCAGAAGGCGGCGGCGTCCTTGGTCGGCAGGCTGAGCGCCACGTTGCAGCCTTCGCCGGCGAGACGCGGCGCGCTCTCGAGCGAGCGCGAGGCATGCCACAGCGGCGGGTGCGGCTTCTGCACGGGGGTCGCTTCGAGCGGCACGTTGTCGAACGTGAAATGCCTGCCCTGGTGGTTGAGCCGGCCGGTGACCAGCCCTTTCAGGACGATCGCCAGAACTTCATCGAAGCGCTCGGCCGTGGTCTTGGGATCGACGCCGAAGAAGGCGGCCTCATAGGGGGAGGCGCCGCGGCCGACGCCGAGTTCCAGCCGGCCGCCACTCATCTGGTCGAGCATGCAGATCTCTTCGGCCAGGCGTAGCGGATGATAGAGACCGAGCGGATAGACCAGCGGGCCGAACCGGAGCGTCGTGGTGCGTTGGGCGACGGCGGAGAGGAAGAGGCCGGGCGAGGGGGCCATGCCGAGCGGCGTGCCGTGATGTTCGGCCACGTGATAGGCGTGGAAGCCTGCCCATTCGTAGAGTTCGATCAGGCGCAGGCGTTCTTCGTACTGGCGCTCGGCGTCGGGCCCCGAGCGATCGAGGTGGTCGAAGATGCCGAATTTCATTTTTGCTTTTTGTCAGAGAGGGTTGTTGGTCGATAGTATACACAACTTTGCGACCATCTGCGCGGACATTGACGCATAGCTGATGTCAAAGCGCGGGCATCACCTCCCGTGCGAATAGTTCTACCGAGCGTTTCGATTCCTCGAATGACAGGTCGCCGAAGGCCAGGCGGCAGAGGCAGTAGTTGATGCCTGCAACATCATTGTCACGCTTCAGCCGGTCGCGGACCGTCGCGGGCGAGCCGGCAACGATGTAGCCGCCCTCGAGGGCCGCTTCGAACTCGGCGGGAATCATCTGGCGCGGCAGGCCGACGCCGTTGGCGCGCCAGAGGTGAATGAGTGCGTCGTACCACAGGGCAAAGGCCCGCTTGGCGGCGCTCTGTGCTTCCTTGTCGGTGTCGCCGACCACGATGTGGCGGCTGAGGCCGATCATGGGCATTTCCGCGTCGGGGCGCCCGAGCGCTTTCCACGCGGCGCGATAGCGAGCGGAGAACTGGCCGACGCCCTCGGCCTTCATGCCGACAACAGCGTTGGACCCGAGCTTCGCGAGACGATCGGCGCTTTCGAGCGAGTTCGCGCCATACCACAGCGGCGGATAGGGACGCTGCACCGGCACCATCTCCATCGGCACGTTCCGGTAGGTGAAGAACTTGCCGTCGTGATTGAGGGTCTTTTCGGTGAGGCCCTTCAGGATGACGTCGAGCGCCTCGGCGAAACGCTCGGGGCCGGTCGCGGGATCGATGCCGTAGTAGCCGACCTCGTAAGGCGAGATGCCGCGCCCGACACCCAGTTCGAGCCGGCCGTTGCTCATCTGGTCGAGCATGCAGATCTCGTCGATCAGTCGGAGCGGATGGTAGAGGTTCACCGTGTAGACCAGCGGCCCGAAGCGCAGCGTCCTGGTGCGTTGCGCCACGGCGGCGAGGAACACGCTGGGCGAGGGCGCCATGCCGAGCGGCGTCGCGTGATGCTCGGCCAGGTGATAGGCGTGAAAGCCGCACGTCTCGTAGAGCTCGATCAGCCTGAGGCGATCCTCGAACTGCCGCCCGAGCCCGCTGCCCGCGCGGTCCATGTGATCGAAGACGCCGAATTTCATGGTCATGCG
>CAIWTJ010000038.1 GCA_903915535.1 Enhydrobacter aerosaccus | reverse complement strand
CGGAAGTTATAGCGCTTGGGTTCGGACGCGGGGGACGACGACGACACGGAAGGACTCCCAAAACGACAGAGGCCGCAGCGAGTGCAAGCTGCGGCCCCTCAAGTCAAGTATTCGACGAGACTTCAGGCGCCGCCCTCAGGTACCACCCTGGGCGATGCGAAGCTGGCGGGCGCGCGTGAGGATCGCGTTCTCGATGTCGGTATTGGTATGCGGATCGACCGGCGCGTCGACCCAGCCGCCGGCCTTGGCGCTTGCCTGCTGCTTGAACACCGCAACGCGCACGCCGTCGGCGCGCAATTCGCGGTCGAGGATGGTGACCTGGACCTTCATGCGCTCGTTCGGTGCCTCCGACGGCGTGTACCAGTCGGTGATGATCACGCCGCCGAACGGGTCGGCCGAGACCAGCGGAATGAAGTTGATCGTGTCCAGGCTGGCGCGCCACAGGTAGGCGTTGACCGCCACGCCGGTGCCGCCCTCGCCCTTTTCGGAGCTCTTGGAGCCGAACAGCCCGCCGGGACCGAAAAGGCTCCCGGTTTCACGGGTTTGGCCGCCAAGGCCCTGGGCGGCCTGTTGCTTGGCTTCGCGCCCGGCGCCGTAGTCGCGATCCTTGACCGCACTCGGGTCTCCACCGCACGCTGCCAAGCCGGCCACGGCAAGGATCGCCAGCATCGGGCGGGCACCAAACGACCTTCGCGGGCTCTTGTTTAGCTTGTCGATGGCGTTCATTGGACCCTATGGGAGATCAACCGGCAGCGGCGCAGAAGCGCGGCGGGCGGACCATAAGCGGACGCAAAGGGCACTGCAAGCGGTGGAATAAAGGCACACCCAATCAGTCTTTTTTAGCAACGCAATAAGTCCTTAATAAATACTAACCATCATAGAATTTAGAGGCACTAGATGTGCCCTGCCGTGCTCAGGGGGCGTTGAAATTGTGACAAACCCGCCACAGGTGCGGAGAGATTCCGATGGCCGCGCGACCATTTCTTGACCCGGCTTTTCCCCACGTGTTTTATCCCTCAGTCGCATTGGCGAGGTAGCACGTGTTCTTGGTTGAGGGCACCGCGGTCGCCGGTCGGACAGGCCTTAAGGTACGTACCAGTCTCTGATCAATGAGAGGGAGAATGATGAAAAAGCTTTTGCTAGGCTCGACCGCCCTGGCCGTTGGTGGTCTCATGGCCGCCCCCGCCATGGCAGCCGACCCCATCAAGATGGGTGTTGGTGGCTACTACCAGTTCTACGCACTTGCCGGCTCTATTGAAGGCACCTACGCCACGAACGGCAACTCGGTGCAGTACAAGGGGCTGCAGTTCATCCAGGAAGGTGAAATTCATTTCGTCGGCCAGTCGAAGATGGACAACGGCACCACGATCGGCGTCCGCGTCGAGCTCGAAGCCTGGAACCCGGGCACTGTGAGCACTGCCGGTACCGCTTCCAACGCGCGTCAGATCGACGAAGCCTACCTGTTCGCCTTCGGCGACTGGGGCCGCGTCGAGTTCGGCTCGAAGGATGACGCCGGCTACATCATGTACTACGGCGCGCCGTCTGCCCTGCTCGGCTTCGGCTTCTTCCAGCACAACTCGTCGTTCAGCTGGACCAACCCGACTGCGAACACCAACAACAAGGCGGCGTTCCGCATCTCGACCCAGACGATCGACGGTCAGTATCAGGACGTCAACCGCATCAACTACTACACGCCGCGCTTCGCCGGCTTGCAGATCGGTGTCGGCTACGCTCCGAAGATCAACGCTCCCACCACCGTGTTCGGCACGTCGGGTCTCGCCTCGGGTCCGGGCGCCAACACCGGCGGCGTTTGCGGCTTCAACGACGCAACGACGGCCAACGGCTGCCCCACGAACGACAATTCGTGGCAGGACGCTTGGGTCGTCGGCGCCAACTACCTGAACAAGTTCGGCGACGTCTCGGTCGCTGCCTACGTGTCGTACTCCAGCATGGCGTTCGTCCCGGCGTACCAGTTCTCGGCAACCGCCGCTAACCTGGTGACCGGTGCCAACCTCGGCAACTGGAAGCAGTTCGTCGCCGGCGCTCAGCTGAGCTACGCAGGGTTCACCCTGGGTGGTTCGTTCGGCTGGGACAACAACGGCATGGGCACGAACTACTACACCGGCCTCAACAACGACACCCGCTCCTACGCTCTGGCTCTCATGTACGAGACCGGCCCGTGGCAGCTCTCGGTTGGCGGCGTCGTTTCCTACAACGACAACGGCAACGGTACTCTGACGGTCACGGCCTGCACCGTGGGCGGCAGCGCCTGCAGCACCACCGCTCCGACGACGACCGGCATCGCCTTCGGCGGCAACCCGCAGGCTGGCGCTCTCCAGTTCGGTACGGAAACGGCGACCAAGCTCGAAGTTGGCGCCAACTACGCGATCGGACCGGGCGTCAAGATGATGGGCGGTTTCATCTACAACAACCTCCAGGGACCGACCAACGCGGTCGCCGGCCAGTCTTGGGCCGCCCTGCTGGGCATGGACTTCCGCTTCTAGTCCTTACGGACCTGAGCGAACTGGGAAGAGCGGGCGCAAGCCCGCTCTTTTCTTTTGTGCACTACGTATCGTGTCGAGTTGCCGGCTTTCCGGCACGGGTCCTACGACGCCTTGCGCCCCACCACGTTGACGAACAGCGTGGGCATGTACGTGCGTGACACCGGCAGGCGCTCGGTTGCCTGGCGTGCCAGCACGGCGCGATTGTCCTCATGATCCAGAACGAGCTGGAACAAGCCCTGCTCGACGGCTCCCGCACGGGAGTCGAGCTCCGGAGCACCATCGCGTTCGACCCTGTAGGCGACATCCAGGCCGACATCGCCGCCGCTGTAGAACGACGACTGGATCTCCAGCCCCTCGAACAGCAACATCAGGCCACGCACCGAAAAGCGCCAGTAATCATCGGGCGTGGCATGGAACGCCTGCGACCACGGTGTGGCGATGAAGGCTATTCCGCCCGGCCGCAGCACGCTCTCGATGTTGCGCGCGGCGCGCATCGGGTCGCGCGTGTGCTCCAGAACGTGACAGCAGATCGCAAGGTCGAACGGCTCCTCGCCCAGCTTCGCCTTGAGCGCCGAGGGCGGGCAGCAGATATCGAGCACACAATCGACATTGCTGCCTTCGAGAAGATCGATACCAATGAACGCCGAACGCTCGCCGAACCGCTTCGTCACCAGATTGCGCCAATTGCGCTCGTTGCGGTCCGACACCAGCGAGCGCGAGCCCACCTGAAGGACGCGCGGCGGGCGCTTGCCGAGCGAGGAAGCCACGCGCTCCAGCAGCAATTCGACCTCGCGCGTGACGCTCGTGCCGACGACGCGTAACTCTCCCTTGTGATTGGAAGGGGAGGCGCCGCCGGCGGCCGTCATTCCCGCACCACCACGATGTGCATGCGCCGCGGTCCGTGCGCGCCCAGTTCCATGGCCTGCTCGATGTCGCCGGTGCGCGACGGGCCCGTGATCGTGTTCACCGTGCGCGGCATCAGGTTCTTGCCGTAGCGCTCGCGCAGGCGCGCCCACACATCCTCGTAACCGCCCACGATATCGGCTTCGCGCAGCACGACGATATGCGTGTCGGGCAGCAGGTTGAGCGTAACGGGATGATCGGGCCCCGACGCCATCACCAGCGTGCCGGTCTCGGCGATGGCCGCGAACGCGCCGGTGATCGACACCTGGTCGCTGCCTTCGCCGCGGCCGCGCCGCAAGGACAGCATCTTCTGGCTTTCCCAATCGTAGCCGTCGAGCAGCGGCGAGGGCGCCATCACGGCGCGCGCCGGCAGGTTGTTGCGCGCGAGATAGGCGGTGACCTCGCCGGCCACGTCGCCCGCGGCCACGCGCGCGACGGTGGCGTTATTGGTTTCCGCCCATTGGCAGAAGAGGGCGATCTTCTCCGGCTGCGCCAATCGCGCACGCGCCACGTCGGGTCCACGCGGCGGCGCGGCCAGCCGTCCTTCGACCGCGTGGCGCGCTTCACCCGTCAGGGGTCCGCGCTGCAGCGACCGGCGAATGCCGTTCAGGATGTGCGAACGCGCGCTGCTCTCGGTGTCGCTCATGGCCGGGTCCGTGTTCCGCCGTGCCTTGCCCATTGCGCATGGAACGTCCCGCCGGCCTGCGGCGCGGGGAAATCGCGGAAGCGCGTCCAGCCGCCGGCCAGCGGCAGCGCGTCGTAGCGGCCCTGCGCGCGGCCGAACAACGACAGCACGCGATTGGCGAGCCCGGTCAGGCGCCGGTAGAGCTTCGGACGCCGTGCGAAGAAGCTCCAAAGGGCGAGACCCTGGCGCACGGCCTTGGGCGTGAGATGCCGCTCGAATTCGCGTTCGCGCCAATGGCGCATCAGCTTGGGCAACGGAATGCGCACCGGGCAGACGCTTTCACAGCGGCCGCAGAAGGTCGAGGCGTTGGGAAGGTTGCCGGCTTCCTCGACGCCGATCAGCTGCGGCGTCAGCACCGCCCCGATCGGGCCGGGATAGACCCAGCCATAGGCATGACCGCCGATCGCGCCGTAGACCGGGCAGTGGTTCATGCAGGCGCCGCAGCGGATGCAACGCAGGATCTCCTGCATCTCGGTGCCCAGCACCGAGGAGCGGCCGTTGTCGAGGATGACGACGTGATAGGCCGACGGACCGTCGAGATCGCCGTCGCGCTTGGGACCGGTGTTGAGTGTCGTGTAGGCCGAGGATTCCTGGCCCGTCGCCGAGCGCGCCAACACACGCAGCAACACAGCGGCGTCTTCCAGCGTCGGGATCACCTTCTCGATCGTGGCCAGCACGATGTGCATCTTGGGCAAGGTGTTCGAGAGATCGGCGTTGCCCTCGTTGGTCACCAGCATCGACGAGCCGGTCTCGGCCACCAGGAAATTGGCGCCAGTCAGGCCGACATCGGCATCGAGGAATTTCTGGCGCAGCACGTAGCGCGCTTCGGCGACCAGATCGTTGCGTTCGGTCAGGCGCTTGGTGAACCCCAGCGGGCCGTGATGCTCGAGGAAGGTATCGGCGACCTGGTCCTTGGTGAGATGGACCGCAGGCGCGATGATGTGGCTGGGCGGCTCGTTGCGCAGCTGGATGATGTATTCGCCGAGATCGGTCTCGATCGGCGCGATGCCGGCCTTCTCGAGATGCTCGTTGAGCGCGATCTCTTCGGCCACCATCGACTTCGATTTGGCGACGGTCCGTGCGCCCACACTCTTGCAGAGGTCGGTGATGATGCGCCGCGCGTCGGCGGCGGTCGGGGCCCAATGGACGTGGCCGCCCAGGCCGATCACCTTGCGCTCGAATTCCTCGAGATAGAAATCGAGATTGGCCAGCGCGTGGTTCTTGATGTCGCGTGCCCTGTCGCGCAGCACCTCGAACTCCGGCAACCGCTCGGCCGCAAGGCGCCGGCGTTCGGAGAAGCCGACCTTGAGCATGGCCAGCGAGTCCTGGAGATTGGGATTGGCGAGCGCGCTGTCGACGTTGCTCTTGAAGTCGTGGGCGGTCGATTCCATCAGCGCTTCACCGCGTCGGGTTCGCCGATCGGTGCGATGGAGCCCATGTCCGCCAGCACTTCGGCCACATGCCGCACCTGCACAGTGCTGCCTTCGCGTTGCAGCTTGCCCGCCATGTTCATCAGGCAGCCGAGGTCGCCGGCCAACAGGGTGCCGGCGCCGGTCGCGGCGATATCGGCCGATTTCTCGCCAACCATGGCGTTCGATATTTCAGGATATTTCACGCAGAAGGTGCCACCGAAACCGCAGCAGACCTCTGGAGTCTTCATCTCGCTGATGCGAAGTCCCTCGACCGATCCGAGCAGCCGGCGGGGCTGCGCCTTCACACCGAGTTCGCGCAGTCCCGAGCAGGAATCGTGATAGGTGACGGTGCCGTCGTAGCGGGCGGCGACCTTTTCGACCCCCAGCACGTCGACCAGGAACGCCATCAGCTCGTAACTGCGCCCGGCGAGATTTTCTGCCCGGAGCTTCATCGCCGGATCGTCGTCGAACAGGCCAGGATAGTGATGGGACAGCATGCCGCCGCAGGAGCCAGACGGCGCCACGACGGCCTCGTAGCCCTCGAAGGCGTCGATGACCTGGGTCGCAATGGCTTTGGTCGTCTGTCGGTCGCCCGAATTGTAGGCCGGCTGGCCGCAGCAGACCTGGAGCGGCGGGACTTCCACCGTGCAGCCGGCGTCTTCCAGGAGTTTTATGGCGGCGAATCCGACCGACGGCCGGAACAGGTCGACCAGGCAGGTAACGAAGAGGGCAACGCGATGCGGGCGGGAAGGGGATGTGGACACTCGGTCACCATGGCAGCCGCAAAAATGCCGTGCAACGGGGCTTGTCTAGAATTCCTCCTGTTAAAATAGACGCCGCAATTGCCGCCCTGCCAAGCCCCGCTGTAGTTTGCTCTCGTGACGACACCCGCTCCCGCCCCCGAGATCGTTCCGATCTTTGCGACACCCCTCGTCATCTACGAGGTGCCTGACGCGGCCCCCCTGAACGCCGACCTTCGGCGGGTGATCGAACAGCGCGAAAAGACCCACCCGACGACCCAGCACTCCAACAACGGCGGCTATCAGTCGAGCTGGGACATGGACAAATGGGGCGGAGCGCCGGCGATCAAGCTGCTGGCGATCGGGCGTAACGTCGCCAATCGTATGACGACCGATGCCGAAGGCCACTCCGGCCAGGGGCCGCATCCCGGGTTCTTTGCCGTCACCTGGCAGGCCAACATGTGGGCCAACATCAACCGTACCGGCCATGGCAACGAGTACCACTGCCACCGCGGCGCCTATTGGTCGGGCGTCTACTACGTCGACGACGGTGGGATCGCCGCCGATCCTGCCCTTGGCGGCGAACTCGAATTCATGGATCCGCGCGGCCCGATCCCCACGATGCTGGCACCGCACCTGCGTATGGCCCTGCCGCGCAGCCTGTCGTCGACCGAGAAGCTGTCTCCCAAAGCCGGTCGGCTCGTGATGTTCCCCTCGTGGATCATGCACCAGGTACGCCCTTATCGCGGCACCGCCGAGCGCATCTCGATCGCCTTCAATCTGACGCTCTAGGCGGCCCAAAAAAGGCCGCCCGCCCTCTTGTTTAGAAATGTTCTAAACTATATGTAAGGGAGCAGACGAGACCTTCAGAGGAGAGCGATATGGACGGCGACAGCAAGTGCCCGTTTTCGGGTGGCAAGCGTCCCTCAGGCCCCGGCAACCAGCAATGGTGGCCCGACCGGTTGAACCTGAAAGTCCTGCAGCAGCATTCGCCATCGGCCGATCCGATGGGCCGCTCCTTCGACTATGCCACGGAATTCAAGAGCCTCGATCTCGACGCGGTGATCAAGGATCTGCACGCCCTCATGACCGACTCGCAGGACTGGTGGCCCGCCGACTTCGGGCACTATGGCGGCCTCTTCATTCGGCTGGCCTGGCATAGCGCCGGCACCTACCGCATCGCCGATGGCCGCGGCGGAGCGGGCGGTGGACAGCAGCGCTTCGCGCCCCTCAACAGCTGGCCCGACAATACCAATCTCGACAAGGCGCGACGCCTCCTCTGGCCGATCAAACAGAAATACGGCAGCAAAATCTCCTGGGCTGATCTCTATGTTCTCGTCGGCAACGTTGCGCTCGAGTCCATGGGCTTAAAGACTTTCGGATTCGCCGGCGGCCGCGCCGATACCTGGGAGCCGGAGGAGCTTTATTGGGGCCCCGAGGCCACATGGCTCGGCGACGAACGTTATAGCGGCGAGCGTGAGCTGGCCGATCCGCTGGGCGCCGTGCAGATGGGCCTGATCTACGTCAATCCCGAAGGCCCGAACGGCAATCCCGATCCGGTCGCCTCGGCGCGCGACATCCGCGAGACCTTCGCCCGCATGGCGATGAACGATGAAGAGACGGTCGCGCTGATCGCGGGCGGTCACACTTTCGGCAAGACTCACGGCGCGGGCGATCCCTCCCTCGTGGGCGTCGAGCCGGAAGGCGGCGCCATCGAGGACCAGGGCCTGGGCTGGAAGAGCAAATACGGCACCGGCTTCGGCAAGGACGCCATCACGGGCGGTCCGGAAGTCACCTGGACGCGCACGCCGACCAGGTGGAGCAGCGACTTTTTCGAGCACCTGTTCAAGTTCGAGTGGGAGCTGACGAAGAGCCCCGCCGGCGCCAAGCAGTGGACGGCAAAGAATGCCGAGCCCACCATTCCGGACGCGTTCGATCCTTCGAAGAAGCATGTGCCGACCATGCTGACGAGCGACCTCGCGCTACGCTTCGATCCGGCCTACGAGAAGATCTCGCGCCGCTTCCACGAAAATCCCGACCAGTTTGCCGATGCTTTCGCACGCGCCTGGTACAAGCTCACGCATCGCGACATGGGCCCCGTCCAGCGCTACCTCGGCCCCCTCGTGCCGACGGAAACACTGATCTGGCAGGACCCGATTCCCAAGCTCGATCACGCCGTTATCGGCGATGCCGACGTGGCGGCGCTGAAGGCCAGGATCCTGGGCTCCGGCCTCACCATCGCGCAGCTCGTCTCGGCGGCGTGGGCTTCGGCCTCGACATTCCGTGGCTCCGACAAGCGTGGCGGCGCCAACGGTGCGCGCGTGCGCCTCGCGCCGCAGAAGGACTGGGCGGTCAACAATCCCGCGGACCTGAAGACGGTACTCGACACGCTCGAGACGATACAGGCGGCGTTCCAGAACGGTGGCAAGAAGGTGTCGTTGGCCGACCTGATCGTGCTGGGCGGAGCCGCGGCAGTGGAGAAAGCTGCCAGGGACGCCGGCGTCGACGTGCAGGTTCCCTTCACGCCCGGCCGAATGGACGCCTTGGCAGATCAGACCGACGCGCATTCGTTCGCAGCCCTCGAGCCGCGCGCGGACGGCTTCCGCAATTACCTCGGCGGGAGGCAGTTCATGTCGCCCGAAGAAGCCTTGGTCGACCGTGCCCAACTCCTAACGCTCACTGCGCCCGAGATGACGGTGCTGGTCGGCGGCTTGCGTGTGCTGGGCGCCAATGCGGGCCACTCCAAGCATGGCGTCTTCACAGACAGGCCGGAGGCCCTCAGCAACGACTTCTTCGTCAACCTGCTCGACATGGGCATCGAGTGGAAGCCCGCCGGGAACAACGCTTACGAAGGCCACGACCGCAGGACCAAACAGGTCAAGTGGACCGCCACCCGCGTCGACCTGATCTTCGGCTCGCACGCCGAGATGCGCGCGCTGGCGGAAGTCTATGCCGCCAGCGATGCGAAGAAGAAGTTTGTCGAGGACTTCGTGGCGGCCTGGGACAAGGTGATGAACCTCGACAGATACGATCTGCAGACCCACTGAAACGCGGCAACTATATCGGGAGGGGGAAGCAACATTCACCCTCCCGTGCCATTATCGACTCCGTGAATCGGTTCTTTTTCCTCGCCCTGCTGACGATGTTTTCCGCCCCCGCGGCCTGGGCGCAAACGCCCTTTCAGGGCTTTGCCATGCGGCCCCCGTGCGAAGGGCCGCCCCAGCCGGCCTATGCCGCATCCGGCGGTCAGCCGGTGATTGCGAGTTGGTCCGAAGACGACCTCAACAAGGCGGCGTGGCAGCTTGCTCCCTGTCTCCATTGGACGGAGGGCCGCACGCGGATGGCGACGGCACTCGCCGCGGTGTTCCACGCGCCGTCGCTCGACGATTTGCTCACGCGCTACGGCGCGCTCTCGCAGTACAAGTCGATCCGTTTCTGGTCGACATTGCATCAGGCATGGGAGCCGTTCGTCGACCAGGCGGGCTTCACGGATGGGCCGGCCGTCACCTACACCTATCCCGACCTCAAGCCGGAAGACTTCGTTGCCGGCCGCGAGTTCTATTACTACGAGATCGACGCGCGGACGGGACGTTCCGTCCATCACCTGACGGTGCGACGCCGCACGGCCGACAAGGTCGAGCTGTCGACCGAGAACCTGACACCGATCAAGTATTCCCTGTTCACGATCTTCGAGCCGCATGCGCTGCGGTCGGCCACGTTCATCGAGCGGCGCGGCCCGACAGAATGGGGTTACTATCAGACAATCGGCGTCGGTGAGGGTTCGGACTTCATCGCCGTGCGTAGCACGTCGCCCTATATCAACCGCCTGACGGCGCTCTACCGCTATATGGCGGGCGTGCCGACCGACGGCGCACCGGCGGCCGCTCCCAACTAACTAGCTGCGATTCGGAACCAGGACGATCGCGCGGCCGGTGCCCACCATGCGGCCCGCCCAGTCGGCGGCCTGGGGCGTATTGCCGAAGAAGATGTCGCCGCGCGCCGGTCCCTTGATCGCGGTGCCGCTGTCCTGCGCCACCATCAGGTGCCGGTAGACTTCGGTCGCGTTGGGCTTGCCGGTGACGGGCCGGGTCGTCTCGATCCAGATCGGCGTGCCGTACGGCGTGTACATCGTGTCGACGGCCAGGCTGCGCTGCGCGGTCAGCGGCACGCCTTCGGAGCCGGTCGCCGCGGCCGACTTGGTATCCTTGAAGAAGATGTAGCGCTCGTTCTTACGCATGACGTCGCGTCCCTTGACGGGATTGCGCTTCAGCCAGTCGCGGATGGCGGGCCACGTGACCTTGTCCTTCTGCAGGACGCCCATCTCGACCAGAGTGTTGCCGATCGCGGTGTAGGAGCGGTTGTTCGATCCGTCGAAGCCGAGACTGAGCGTCCCGCCCTCGGCCAGATGCACGCGGCCGCTGCCCTGCACCTGCACTTCGAACAGTGCCACAGGATCCTGCACGTAGGCGATTTCGAGGCCCTTGCCCTTGAGCGCACCCTGCTCGATCTCGGCACGCGTCAGGTAGGGCTGATCCGTGAGGTCGGCCGGCCGGCGATAGACCGGCACAGTGAAGATGCGCGAGGGTGCCCGGCTGCCGCGCATCTCGGGCTCGAAGTAGCCGGTGAAGTTGCCGGGCACCTTGACGACGAGCGGCCGGAAATTCTCCTCGAAGAAGCGCTTGGCGCCGCTGTTGTCGCCGTCCTTGATCGCGCCGGCGGAATCGCAAATCGTCTTCCACTCCGCGACGGTGACAATCTTCACGCCGCCATCGGTCGAGATTTTGGTATCGCTGCCGGCGACGAGCTTCGGGCAGGACCGTCGGAAGGCGCCGAGTGCATCGCTCTGCCGGTCGTCGGCCCAGCCGGGAATATCCTTGAACGACGTCGGCTCCATCGCAACGTTGGCGGCCGGATCGGCGGGTGTGGTGCCGGCGCACGCGGATAGAAGGCTGGCGGCCGCAAGCAAGGCAGCGCTGCCGAACGGGAAGAGACGGCGCATTCCGGGCTCGTCTCCCTTCAGCCTTCGCTCTCGGTTTTGGTCAGCACCCAGTTGGGATCGCTCGACTTCGTATTGCGTCGGAACGTCCACAAGTCGACCGCTTTGACGACTTCATTGGGATTGCCGTCGACGATCTGTCCCTCGGCATCGCGTGTGACATGTATCTGTTCGCTGATGAAGCGGACCGTGACGAGCGCGTCGTCGCCCTGCAGTTCGGCGGCGGAGACGTCGGATGCCTCGAAACCGATCAACGTCGTCTCGTGCTTCTCGCGCCGGCCGGCGCGCGCACGGATCTCCTGGTCGAAGCTTGCGAAGGTCGGGGCATCGAGCAGCGGCCGCAATGCCGCGGAATTGCCGCGCGCGAAGGCCTCGACGATGGTGCTGAAGGCGGCACGAGCGCCGCCGGTAAAGGGGATCGGCTCGAATGTCGGATCGGCGGTGCGGATCGCGGCAACGCCCGCCGCAGCCGTCGGCATCACGGTGGCGCGAATGCCCCCGGGACCGCTGGTCGGCTGCGACGTGCGCGGCGGTGGATTGTTCGCCGTGGGCAGCGGAACGACATTGTCATTGCCGCCGGGCGCATCGCCCAGCCGCGGCTGCGCGGTGGGAGGCGTCGGCGGCGTGAACGGATCGCGCGCCGGCGGCTGCTCGTTGCCGGTGCGCTTTCCGAGAACGGCGCGCAGTCGCAGGATCAGGAAAACCGCGACCAAACCGATCAGAATGATGTCGTAGTTATTGCCCATCAAAGTCACATAAGCCCCGATTATGGAAAGGGCAAGGCAACGGCCCCGCCGCTTTTCACGTACCAAGCACCACTATATCGACCGATTCGGACACGCCCCCCACACGCCGCCCCAGCCGTCGCTCGCGCTCCCGGGGTGGAGTGTAACCCTGTTGCTCGGCCAGCGCATAGGTTTTGCCGTCGGTCAGCGCCCGCGTTTTTTCGTCCTTGTTGTGCTTCTCCAGCTTTGCCGCAAAATTCACAGCGTCGCCGATCACGGTAAATTCAAGCCGCTCGCCATCGCCTACGGCGCCGAAAACCACCCGTCCGGCGGCGAGCCCCATGCCGATCGTGAGGGGAGCCAGACCTGCCGCCTGCCGCTCTGCAATCCATTTGTCGGCGGCCTCCAGCACCGCATCGGCGGCACGCATCGCGTCGGCCGCCGGGGTGGCCGACGGCGTCACCGCGCCGAACGAGGCCAGGATGCCGTCGCCGAGGAATTTGTCGATGCTGCCGCCGTTGCCGACGATCAGCGGGCAGATGCGGCCCTGATAGTCCTGCAGCAGCTTCATGATCTGGTCCGGCGCAAGTTCTGTCGACAGCCGCGTGAACCCGCGCAGGTCGACGGTCAAGATGGTGACGTCGCGCAACTCGCCCTCGCCCGCCTTGATCGAGATGTGCGCCGAGCGGATGCGGTCGGCGACGTCGGGATCGAAGAAGCGCGAGAGATCGCGCGCCGCGGCACTTTCGGTGACGGCGCGCGTGAGCAGGTGACGCGCGCGGGCGATGGCGACGGCCAGCACGATCGTCGTGAGCGCGATGGCGATGATCTTGTCGACCTCGGCATGCACGAGCAGCAGGTTCGACGTCATGTACTCGACGAAGTCGTCGGTGCGGACATCTTCCGGGCCGCCCTTGCCGCTCAGCACATATAGGATGAGCGCAATCCATCCCACGATCGCGACGAACCCGGTGAACAGCACGAAGCGCGCCTCGAAGCGCAGGGCCCGTAGCGCGATGAACAGGAACACGTAAAGCAGCGTCGGAACCTTCAGGTAGAAGGCGGCCGGCTGGGCGTACTTCAACGGAAACGAGAAGATCAGCCCCATCAGCAGGGCCATGTCGGCCAACACCGAGACATAGAGCATCCAGGGGCGCATCAGGCGGCGGTAGGCGAGCACGAGGCGCACCACGCAGAACACGCCGTAAGCGGCGAAGACCTGGGTCTCGAACGAGAAATCGTACTGCACGACGCCGCCCGGCATCGAGGTCGTCTCGTAGACCGTCGCGACCAGGGCGATGATCGACAGCTGGACCCAGGCGATCAGGATCTCGCTGCGCTCCTGCTGGAGGCGGATCGCCTCGCGCACCCTCTCTGGAAGATTTTCCGGCCCGCCGCCGTCGAACAGCCAGGCGCGCAGTCGCGCGAGCATCACCGCTTCTCGAGCCAGAGGCTGGCGGCCAGCGCGTCGGGCGGCCGCTTGAGGCGTGCCACGACCGAGCGGGCAAGCCGATCGGTGAGCCGGCGCTCGGCCCAGACACTGGAGAAGAGCGGGGCGTAGGCGCCGGAGGTCAGCAGCGGCACCACGCCCTGCTGCTCGTTGTAGTTTCTCCAGCCCCACATCGCGGGATAGTCGAATGGCAGATAAATGTCGTGGATATGCACCAGGGCGCCCGTGGGCAGGCGCGGCAGCACGCGGTTGAACAGGAAGTCGACGTCGCTGCCGGGCATCAGGATGTGGCTCGAGTCGATGAACAGCATATCCCCGGGCAGCATCGCGTCGAACAGGGACGCGGGCGCCGCCTGCAGGGTCGACGGCACGATGGTGACGCCGGGAAGGCCAGCGATGTCGGCACGCGGCGCGGGATCGATCGCCGTGATCTCGCCCAGCCCCGCCGAGGCCTTGGCCAGCACGCGGGTCGAATGGCCGGAGCCTATCTCGATGATGTGCCGCGGCTTGCGCTCGCGCACCAGCACGTAGCCCATCGCGGCATCGAGCGAGGGAAACCACGCCTGGTCGAGCAGCGGCCCCAGCCTCTCGAGCTCCGCGGCATGCGCGTCGAGCAGGTCGATCATCGCGGTGAACGCCGCCTGCTTTTGCTCGAATAGCGCTTCGATGGCGGGATAGGGCGGCTGCGCACCTGGCGGCGGCAACAGCGGGGCATAGCGATGCGGGATGAACCAGCCGCCGGGCTTGAAGCCGAGGATCGTCGGCAGGCCGAGCTTCAGCCGCCGCCAACGGCCGCGCAGGGACAACGACTGGGGCATGTTAAGGTGCGAGCGTCAGCCCTTCATGCGCCACGACGATTCGCGGCAGGCCGCCGGGCGCGCTGCCGGGACGAAGCTCGGCTGCCTTGCGCGCGACGTCGTCCATGAAAGCGTCGTCGTGGCTGGGATCGTGATGGAAGATGGCGAGCGTGCCGACGCCGGCGGCATCGGCGATGCGCGCGCCTTCCTGCCACGTCGAATGGCCCCAGCCCCTGTAGCGCGGGTATTCCTCGTCGGTGTAGCTGCAATCGTAGATCATGATGTCGGCGCCGCGGCAGAGATCGACGATCGTCTGGTCGCGGCCGCCCTCGCGGTGCTCGGTGTCCGTGATGTAGCAGATCGACTTGCCGCCATACTCGACGCGATAGCCGGTGGCGCCGTTCGGATGGTTGAGCGGCGCCGTACGCATCGTCACCGCGCCGCAGGTAAGCGACGCGCCGGCGCTGAATTCCTTGAAGCCGACGCTCGCCTGGAAGATGTCGAGGGTCACCGGATAGATCGGCGCCTGCATCAGGTTGCTTACGACCTTTTTCAGGGTGTACGGCGCCTCGAGGTGGCCCGCCCACATGCGCACCGAATTGCGCTTGTCGAACAGCGGCGCGAAGAAGGTGAGCCCCGACAGATGGTCGAGGTGCGTGTGGGTGAAGTAGATGTCGATGTCGAGCGGCGCCTGGCGGGCGAGTTCGAGGCCCAAAGTCCGGATGCCGGTGCCGGCGTCGAAGATCAGGCGGCGGCCGCCGGCCGTCACCTCCAGGCACGAGGTATTGCCGCCGTAGCGCACATACTCCGCCCCCGCGCAGGAGATCGACCCGCGCACACCCCAGAATCTTACTTTCAGACCGTCGGCCAAGATGGTTCCCAAGCTGCCTTGCGGCACAGAGTCCACAGGCCGGGCCGCGCGTCAACCGAGCGAGATTGCCGCTGTTTTGGCCGCATTCTTGCCTGTTGCCGGGAAGGGCAATCTGACGGGGTATTTGCAGCGTATTGTATCGGGAGCCCCAAGTAGTCGTCCCCCGCCTGGTGCGTTGCCTGAATCCCCGTTCGGAGTGATACTTTCACCATGAACATCGCCAATCAGACTGCCGGTACTGCCGTCGAACCGCCGATGCGCAAGGCCAAGTTCGCCATCGGCCAGGTGGTGAAACACCGAATCTACCCGTTCCGGGGCGTGATCTTCGACGTCGATCCTGTCTTCGCCAATACCGAGGAATGGCTGTCGTCGATCCCGGAGGAAGTCCGTCCGCGCCGGGACCAGCCGTTTTATCACCTGCTGGCCGAGAACGCGCAGACCACCTATGTGGCCTATGTCTCCGAGCAGAACCTGCTGGCCGATGAAACCGGCAAGCCGGTGCGCCACGAGCAAGTGCCGCATTTCTTCAAGGAGCTGAAGCGCGGCCAATACGTCTCGCGCGATCGCGCCCTGAACTAGAGATGGTCCGCGCGCTTTGCGGCGCGCTAGCGCTGCTGCTGTTGGTGGCGGCATCGGCTTTCGCGCAGGAACATCCTGTCGGCAATACCAAGATCGTGCCGCCGCAGGCGCCGCAGCTGATCGAGATGTTGAAGGGCGGCGGCTACATCATCTTCTTCCGCCATGGCACGACACCCGACTATGCCGAACCGCCGGTGACGGATTTCGCGGACTGTCCGCGCCAACGCAATCTCAACGAACTCGGCCGTGCGCAGGCCACATCGATCTCCGCGGCGTTCCGTGAACTCGCCTTCCCGATCGACAAGGTGGTGGCCAGTCCCTACTGCCGCTGCATGGATACCGCGCGCATCGCCTTCGGCCATGTAGACGCCGCTGCCGACGTGGCCGATGGCGGCGACAAGGCGCTCCTGCGGGCCCGCCTGGGCACGGCCCCCAAGCCCGGCTTCAACGACGTGATCGTGGGACACGGCGGCGGCGGCGGACTGCTGGGCGGCGAGTTCCTGCACGAGGCCGAGGCGATGGTCCTGAAGCCCAGTGGCGGTGGAAACTTCGAGTTGATCGCGCGCGTGCGCGCCGAAAACTGGACCCAGATGCTGCCGCGCAACCGGGAACCGCCGGCCGGGGCACCGCGCGCCAGCAGATAGTTGGTGGCCGGCCGCTAGTGTCCCGCCATCGCGCGGCCGATCGCACCGACGTCGGCCTGGGCGGCATCCTGCTGTAGCGCCAGCTTGCCGTCGAACATCACCACGATCCGGTCCGAGAGCTGCAGGATCTCGTCGAGGTCTTCGCTGACCAGCAGCACGGCCGCGCCGCGATTGCGCGCCTGAACGATGCGGGCGCGGATTTCCGCCACGGCCGCGAAGTCTAGGCCGAAGCAGGGATTGGCCACGATCACCAGATCGCCCTCGCTCGACAGTTCGCGCGCCAGCACCGCGCGCTGCACGTTGCCGCCCGACAGGCCCTTGATTGCGGCGTCCGGGCCGGGCGTCTTCACGCGGTAGGCCTCGATCAATTTCCGCGCGACATCGCGCATCGGGCCGCGCTTCAGGCGAATGCCGTCGGGGGACGAGGGCGGCTGGTCGAAGGAGCGCAATGCCATGTTCTCCGCGACCGACATCTCCGCGACGCAGGCGTTGCGCAACGGCTCTTCGGGCAGGCAGGCGATCTTGTGACGAATCATCTCTGCGCGCGTGGCGGCGTAAGCTTCGCCATGCACGAGCATTTGGCCCGACTGCTTGTGGCGTTGGCCTGCCAGCGTTTCCACCAGTTCACGCTGGCCATTTCCCGAGACGCCTGCGACGCCCACGATCTCGCCGGCCTTGATTTCGAGCGACAGATCTTCGACCGCGAGCTGGCCGACATTGTCGGCGACGCTGAGCTTGTCGAGCTTCAGCACCGTCTTGCCCAGCGCATGCTGCTCGCGCTCGACCACCGCGCGCGTCTCGCGGCGGCCGACCATCATTTCGGCCATGGTATCGTCGTCGAGCTCGGCGGTCGGCTTGGTGCCGATCAGCTTGCCCCGGCGCAGCACCGTCACGGTGTCGCAGAAGGCATTCACCTCCCGGAACTTGTGCGTGATGGTGACGATGGTGACGAGCTTCTCCTCGGTCATCTTCTTGAGTGTCGACAGCACCTCATCGGCCTCGTCGGGCGTCAACACCGACGTCGGCTCGTCGAGGATCAAGAGGTTTCGCTTGAGATAGAGCTGGCGCAGGATTTCCGCCTTTTGCTTCTGCCCGGCCGCGAGATCGGCCACCGGCAGATCGATCGGCACCGCGAACGGCGTCGTCGAAAAGAAGGCGTGCAGCGCCTTGCGTTCGCTCGCCCAGTCAATCACCGCCGGCAGGTCGCCGCGCGACAAAACAAAATTCTCCAGCACCGTCATGTTCGGAACGAGGGTGAAGTGCTGGTAGACCATGCCGAGGCCCAGCTCGTGGGCCTGGCGCGGATGATCGATGGCAACCTCGCGGTTGTTCAGCAGGATCTGGCCTTCGTCGGCGGCGTAGTAGCCCATGGCGCATTTCACCAGCGTGCTCTTGCCCGCGCCGTTCTCGCCCAGCAGCGCGTGGAAGGCGCCGGCCTTCACCTTCACCGAAACGTCGTCGAGCGCCGCCATGGCGCCGAAGCGCTTGGTGAAGCCGATCAGCTCGATGGAGGGTGCGTTCATGTAATGGCCTTGATCACCGCAGCCGAGTTCGCGACCGCGCCGAACACACCGCCCTGCATCTCGACCATCTTGAGTGCGGCGGCGTGGTTGCCTTTGTCGGTGGCGCCGGTGCAGTCCTCCACGATCAGGCATTCGAAGCCGCGGTCGTTGGCTTCGCGCATGGTCGTGTGCACGCAGACGTCGGTGGTGATGCCGGTCAGCACGAGGTTGTCGATGCCGCGCGTGCGCAGCATCAGCTCGAGGTCGGTGGCGCAGAACGAGCCTTTGCCCGGCTTGTCGATGATCGGCTCGTCCGCAGCCGGCGCGAGATCGGGAATGATCTCCCAGCCCGGCTCGCCGCGTACCAGGATGCGACCGCAGGGACCGGGATCGCCGATGCCGGCCCCGATCTGCTGCGACCGCCAGCGCTTGTTGGCCGGCAGGTCGGAAAGGTCCGGGCGATGGCCCTCGCGCGTATGGATCACGGTCCAGCCCGACTTGCGCGCGGCGGCCAGCAGCTTCCTGATCGGCTCGATCGGCGCGCGCGTCAGCGACAGGTCGTAGCCCATCTTGTCGACGTAACCGCCAACGCCGCAGAAGTCGGTCTGCATGTCGATGATGACCAGTGCGCTGTTGTCGGGCCTGAGGTCGCCGTTCCAGGGCCAGAGGTAGGGGCGGGAGTCGACGTGCTTGGTGGCCATCCCGGATCTCCTATTTGACGGCGCCCAGCTCGCCGGGCGCACCCTTGAGGCTGCGCTCGGGCGAGCAGGTCGCGATCATGAGCGCGAGCGTGAGGACGTAAGGCGCGGCGCTGAACAGGTAGTAGCCCTGCGTCACGCCGACCGATTGCAGCGCCGGGCTGATCGCGCCGGCCGCCCCGAACAGCAACGAGGCCCACAGGCAGCGGATGGGATCCCAGCGCGCGAAGATCACCAGCGCCACCGCCATCAGGCCCTGGCCGCTCGACAGGCCTTCGCTCCAGCTGCCCGGATAATAGAGCGACAGGAAGGCGCCGCCGACGCCGGCGAAGGCGCCGCCGATCGAAGTCGCGATCAGGCGCGTGCGCGCGACCGACGCGCCGATAGCGAGCGCCGCGTCCACACTCTCGCCGGCCAGCCGCACGATCAGGCCCCAGCGCGTGTTCTTCAACGCCCACGCCATGCCGAAGGCCAGCACGATGCCGATCACGAAGAGGTAATTCACCTGCAGCGCCTGGCGGACCTGCGGGATGCTGCTCCACCAGCCGAGATCGATCGCGCCCAAGTTGGGCGCCTTGGGCTGGATCAACGGCTTGCCGAGGAAGAAGGCGAGGCCGGTGCCGAACAGCATCAGGCCGATGCCGGTGGCGACGTCGTTGACCTTCGGCAATTGGCATATGACGGCATGCAGTGCGCCGAACATGAGGCCGACCAGGGCGGCGACCAGCACGCCCAGCCACGGCGAGCCGCTGATGAGCGCCGCGCCATAGCCGCTCATCGCGCCCATCACCATCGTGCCTTCGAGGCCGAGATTGATGCGGCCGGAGCGCTCGGTCAGGCACTCGCCCACACTGACGAAGATGAACGGCGTGCTGACGCGAATCGCACCAGCGATCATGGCGAGCGGTACGCTCCAGAGACCGAGGTCGCTTGCCATCAGGTCGCCGCCTTCGGCTTCAGGAGGCGGCCGTACAGCGTCTCGCTGGCGAGAATGGCCACGAAGATGATGCCCTGCAGCACCACGACGGCGGCATCGGGCAGATCGAGCCGCCGCTGCAGCAGGCCTCCCGAGGCGCCGATGCCGCCCAGCAGGATCGAGACCGGCACGATCGCCGCCGGATGATGGCGCGCAAGGAAAGACACGAGAATTCCGGAATAGCCATAACCGACGGCGAGCGACGCATTGGCGCGGCCGTGGATCGCCGCGACCTCGACCATGCCGGCGAGGCCCGCCGCCGCGCCGCCCGCGGCGCAAGCCAGCAGCACGTAGCGGCTGACATCGAGACCCATCATGCGCGCGGTCTTGGGGTTGCCGCCGATCACTTCCATGGCGAAGCCCCAGGTCGTGAAGCGCTGGAAGAGATAGCAGAGCAGGCAGGCCAGGATGCCGAACACGAGGCCCCAATGGACATCCATGCCCGGGATCGTGCCGATCATGTTGGCGTCGCCGATCGGCCAGGTCGACGGCTTGTTGAGGCTCGAGGGATCGCGCAACGGCCCCTCGACGAAGTGGTTCATCAACGCGATGGCGATGTAGGTGAGCAGCAGGCTCGAGATCGTCTCGTTGACGCCGCGGAACTGGCGCAGCGCGCCCGCGAACGCGATCCAGAGACCGCCCATGACCATGGCCGCGATTGCCATGGCCGTCTGGACGACCAGCGGCGGCGCACCCGACACGGCGATGCCTGCCGCAGCCGCCGCGACGCCGCCCACGACCAGCGCGCCCTCATTGCCGATGATTACGAGTCCCAGCCGCGCCGGCAACGCCGTGCAGAGGGCGGTCAGGATCAACGGTGCCGCGCGCGTCAGCGTGTTCTGCCACGAGAACCAGGTGCCGAAGGCACCCTGGTACATCAGCGCGAAGGCCTCGAGCGGATCGACATGCGCATAGAACGCCAGCAGCAGGCCGAAAAGCACCGCCGACGCCAGCAGAGCCAGCGTCGGAACGGCGATACGCTCGAGGGTGGCGTTCATATTTTATCCCGCCCCCGTCTCCGGGGGAGGTGTCGCGGAAATCCGCGACGGAGGGGGTGCCGCACACGAGATATCTGACGGGAGAGGGCGGTCGCGTGGCACCCCCTCCGTCAGCGTGTGACGCTGCCACCTCCCCCGAAGACGGGGGAGGCGAATGAAATCGTCGCCGATCACGAGGTCGAGCCGACCACGCCCTCGACGAGGTAGTTCATGCCCTCGAGCTTGGGCTCGGTGATGACATAGGACGTGCCGGCCGGGATGACCGTGTTGCCCTTGTTGTCCTTCAGCGCGCCCTTGTAGATCGCGAGGCTGCCGTTGAGGATCGCCGTTTTCGCGGCGTCCGCCTTTTCCTTTGCCGCCGCCGGTACGGCCGGACCATAGGCCGAGGTGCGGACATAGCCTTCCTTCAGGCCGCCGCGCACGAAGTTGCCGGGCGCCTTGCCTGCCTTCATCGACTCGACCATGTCGACATAGACGCGCTCCCAGTTCCACTCGGCGCCGGTGAGGTAGCCCTTAGGCGCGAGCTTCGCCTGGTTGCAGTGATAGCCGCAGGTGAAGATGCCGGCGCGCTCGGCCGTCTCGACCACGACCTTCGGCGAATCGACATGGCAGGTCACGACGTCGACGCCCTGCGCGATCATGCTGTTGGTGGCTTCGGCTTCCTTGACCGGCAGCGACCAGTCGCCGGTGAAGATCACCTGCGTGGTGATCTTCGGGTTGACCGACTGCGCGCCCAGCGTGAAGGCATTGATGTTGCGCAGGACCTGCGGGATCGGCTTGGCGGCGATGAAGCCCAGCTTGCCCGACTTGCTGACGGAGCCCGCGACGATGCCGGAGAGATACTGCGCCTCGTCGATGTAGCCGAAGTAGCTGCCCGTGTTCATCGGGTGCTTGCCCTGGGCCCACAGGCCGCCGCAGTGACGGAACTCGATCTTGGGAAACTTCGCCGCTTCCTTCAGCATGTGCGGGTCGAAGTAGCCGAACGAGGTCGGGAAGATCAGCGTGGCGCCGTCGAGGTTGATCATGCTCTCCATCGATTTCTCGACGGCGACCGTCTCCGGGACCTTCTCTTCTTCGACGACCTTCACGCCAGCCATCTTCTTCAGAACGGCGGCCGCTTCGGCGTGCGCCTGGTTGTAGCCGTAGTCGTCGCGCGGGCCGACGTAGATGAAGCCGAGCACCAGAGGCTTCTGCGCGTTGGCCGTACCGCCGAGACCCAGCGTCATCGCACCGGCGGCAGCGCCGCCCAGCAAGCCACGACGCCCGATGTTGAACTTGTCGATCATGGGACTCCCCCTCATTACCCGGCCACGGACGGCCAAAATCCGGGCAGCAAGGGATGTGCCATGCGAAAAGCCCAATAGAATCAACGTTTCGCGTAGATCGGGGCGCGAAAATGTATGCAAGAACAGCAGATTGCATTCTTTTCGGGCACTAACGGGCCAATTGTGTGCGTTGGCATCCATCTTGTATGCAAATAGACCCATGAGCGCGGAAAACCCTACGCTGGCCGACAAACTGGCGACGGCGATCGCCGACGGCATCCTGAGCGGCGCCCTGAAGCCTGGCACGCGCCTGGACGAGATGGGTCTGGCCGAACAGCACGGCGTGTCGCGTACGCCGGTGCGAGAGGCGCTGCGCCAGCTGGCGATGAGCGGCCTGATCGACATGCGGCCGCGCAAGGGCGCCATCGTCTCCAAGGCGACGCCGGATCAGGTCGAGAGTTTGTTTGTGGCCATGGCCGAGATGGAGGCGACCTGCGCACGCCTGGCGGCCATCAGCATGACGCCGATCGAACGCCGGCGACTGCAGGCGCGGCATGAGGCGATGCTTGTTTTGGCGAACGCCGGCCAGACCGAGGCCTACTCGGATGCCAACGTGGCCTTCCATGGCGCAATCTATGCGGGGTCGCACAACGCGCCGCTCGCCGAATACGCCATGAATCTACGCCGCAGGGTCGGCCCGTTTCGCCGGGCACAATTTCAGGTCGAGGGCCGCCTGGTGCGGTCCAACCAGGAACACGATGCCGTCGTGCGCGCGATTCTCTCCGGCGACGCCGCCGGTGCGCACGCAGCGATGCTGCATCACGTCAGCCTGGTCGAAGACGCGTTCGAAGCCTTCGCGGCGACGAACGCGGCTTGAGCTAAGAACCCCGGCTCAGCGATAGCCCGGCTGATAGCCGTTGTAGTTGTCGACCTTCTGCCGCTGGGCTTCCATGCTGCTCGACGTGCTACCGTTGTTGGCGGTGGCATCGGCGGCGGTACCGTTGTTGCCCACGCGGGCGCTGTATGAATGCGTCGGGCCATAGCCCTGGTCGCCGCAGGCGGCGATCGACGTGGCGAGCGCGAATGCACCCACCAGCATCATCGAGATCTTGATCATGGTTGTTCCTCCAGAATTTGCGTCTGGGGAGATAACGCCTGCTCCCCAGCGGCGTTGCCTTTGGCCTTCCTTCGAAAATTGTCCGGCTGAGCCCTTCGACAGGCTGGAATCCGTGACCTGCCGGATCCATCCGTTTCAAGCCGGGATGCATTATGGCGCCGGTAACGACCGTAATCGGTGATTCCGGTCGACGCGCCTAGTTTCGGCGTATGACAGACTTCGATTTCACGGGCATTCCTATCGCCCCACCCGCGCCGCCGATCGATCCCATCGTCGCGCGTGAAGAGAAGATCGCCAACGACACTCGTGTCGAAAGCGAGCTGAACCGCTTCATTGCCGCCAAGCAGGACGCGCTGTTCGAGGCGCCCGATGCCTACTATCGCAAGCAGGGCGTGGATGCGATCGATAGCGCGCCACAAGCGATCCAGCGCCTGCACGACATAAAGGGCGCCCTGCTCGACGGCCTCGCCAACGACTACCAGCGCAAGAGGCTCAGCACCGCGCTCGATGCGCACATGACGCTCGCGAGTGACGACATCGCTCGTCACGCCGCCGACCAGAGCAAGGAATGGCAGCGCCGGGTCGCACTCGACCGCATCGACCTGCTTGCCAAGGAAGCGGCGCTTCATTACGGCGACGACAATCTGATCGAAGCGTTGAGTGCCGCCGCCGCGAACGCCGCGCGGGGTCATGCAAGAGTAGGTGGAGCGCCGGCGAGTGCGGAGTTCGAAGATGCCGCCGCTGCTTAAGCGCGCGACCGAGTCTTAGCTGCTGCATCCCGAGCCCAAGTCACCGCTAAAGGCGCGATCCCTGATGACCACTTTCAAGAGGGACCGGCGAGCGAAGCAAACGATGTCCGAACAGGCTCACCCAACTTTGCTCAAGTTTCGGAAGATCCAAGGGCCGCTTACCGGCAATGCGCAGCGGAGTGCTCCATGAAATGGAGCATGGGACAGATGCCGCGGCCAAAATGGTTTTCTGGATCGGACGAGTCGAGTTTGATGCGAATCTGCATTCGAGCTTGTCTGGCCGAAAAAGGGGATTTCAACTACTGAGTGGTTCTGAAGGAGGTTCAACATGAAACGGGAAATCGCAGAGCCGATCATCAAGGCAATGAAAAGTATGGACTTGGCTATCAATCAGCTTACCAAAGCTGTGCGTGCAATTGAGGACGAAGATGAGCGCAAGAGAATGCTCATGTTCATAGCCGACGTGATTCACGAATCGCACATGCAGATCACCCTGCCCGTGGTGAAGCACTTTCCGGAACTGCATCCGGACATTCAGCACATGCGTGAGCGTTGAAATTGGCCGTGTCACCGGTTTATGCTGGTTTCTTTCAACACGCATTGAAGGAAGGTTGATTTTATTGCATCGGATCGCGCAGACGATGTCGTAGCCGTATTTAAACGGCGAAAACCGTACCGCTCAGTTCAGCGGGAACGGGAAGTATTTCTCGTTTAATTTTTTGTATGTGCCGTCGCTCATCATCTCGCCGATCGCCTTGTTGAAGGCCTCGCGCAGCTTGATGTCCTCGCGGCGCAAACCCGCCGAGACGCCGATGCCGAGTGTCTGCGTATCCTTGACGTCCTGGCCGATCAGTTCGCAGCACTTGCCGTCCGGCTTCTGCGCCCACAGCCAGAGCTGCGCCTTGTCGCCGAACA
This sequence comes from Enhydrobacter aerosaccus, assembly GCA_903915535.1. GTDB lineage: Bacteria > Pseudomonadota > Alphaproteobacteria > Reyranellales > Reyranellaceae > Reyranella > Reyranella aerosaccus_C. The sequence goes on along the minus strand of CAIWTJ010000038.1, from coordinate 12,844 downwards.
CCGCATCGACCTCGTCGGCGGCCAGCGCCTTCAGCGCTTCGTCGACGGTCGCGTAGCGCTTCAGCTGGGCGGAGCGGCGGAAGCTCTTGTCGGCCCAGTCGGCGTGCATGGAGTCCTTCTGGATGCCGATCTTCTTGTTGCGCAGCAGCGACGGCGGTCCGTCGTACGGCGCGCCCTTCTTGGCGATGAAGGCGCCGGGCGAAAGATAGTATCGACGCGACAGGCCGAGCCGTCGCCGCCGTTCGGCCGTCACCTCGAGCGAGGACATGACGATGTCGAACTTCTTGTCGAGCACGCCTGGTACCAGCTCGTCCCACTTGACGGCGATAAACTCGCACTCGGCCTTCATGCGCATGCAGGCCTCCTGGGCGATGTCCATCTCGAAGCCCGCGGGAAGTCCCTTGCGATCGAGATAGTTGAATGGCGGATAGGCCGCTTCGGTGGCGATGGTGATCTTGAACGCGGGCGGCGTGAACGGCGACTTGGGCGCGGCGGGCTTGGCTGCGGGCACCGGCGCGCGCGGCGCGGGCTTCGCAGTCTGGGCGAAAGCGGTGCTCGTTGCCGCGATCAGCAGCACTACAAGAACGAGAAGCTGCCTCATGCGATCAGCCGCTCCAGCACGGCGTTCAGGCGCTGGCGGCCGGCGGCGGTCGCGGTGAGGTGCGTCGGGCTGACCTCGAGGAAGCCCGCGCCGATCAGCGGCGCGAGAGCTGCTTCGCCCAAAGACTCGACGGGATCGACGCCGGCATTGGCCGCGAAGATCGTGCGGTCGATGCCGTCGCTGAGACGAAGCCCCATCATCAACGCTTCCTCCACTAGGTCGCGGCCGGTCACCAGCGTGCTCTCAGCCGTGCCATGACCGTCGCGCTCGACCGCTTCCAGCCACGTTTCGGGCCCGCTGTGCCGGCGGGTGGCCCGCTTGCCCGCGCCGTCGCCGAAGCGGCCGTGTGCGCCCGGGCCGATGCCGACGTAATCCTGATACCGCCAGTAGATCAAATTATGGCGACACGCTGCGCCCGGCCGTGCGTGGTTGGAAATCTCGTACGCCGGCAGTCCCGCTTTTTCGAGTCGGGCCTGCGTGAGCTCGAACATCTCGGCCGCCAGTTCCTCGGGCGGCAGGACGAAGGCACCGCGCGCGTGATCGGTGAAGAAGCGTGTGCCGCGTTCGATGGTGAGCTGATAGAGCGACAGATGTTCGCCCGCCAGCGCCACCGCCCGCCCGAGCTCTCCCGCCCATGCCTCCAGCGTCTGGCCGGGCCGGGCATAGATCAGGTCGAAGGAATACCGGCTGAAGTACTGGCGGGCCGTCTCGAGCGCGGCCAGTGCTTCGGCCGGCGAGTGCTCGCGGCCGAGGAAACGCAGCTCCGTGGCACTCATCGCCTGCACGCCCAGCGAAACGCGGTTGACGCCGGCCTGCGCCAGTGTCGCGAAGCGCCCGGCCTCGACCGAGGTCGGATTGGCTTCGAGCGTGATCTCCATGTCGGCGGCGCAGTCCCACAGCGTGCGTGCGCGCGCGATCAGCGCGGCCACGGTCTCGGGCTCCATCAGCGACGGCGTGCCGCCGCCGAAGAACATCGTCTCGACCCGGCGCTCCGGCGCCTCGCGCGCGGCGTGTTCGAGTTCGATCAGCAACGCGTTGCGCCAGCGCGCCTGCTCGACGCCGTCGCGCACGTGGCTGTTGAAGTCGCAATAGGGGCACTTGGACTTGCAGAACGGCCAGTGGACGTAGACGCCCAAGGGAGCCAGGGGCGGCTCCGTCATCGGAAGCACGCCTCGACCATCATCCGGAAGGCGCGGCCGCGATGACTGATCGCGTTCTTCTCGGCATCGCTCATCTCGGCCGTCGTGCGCGTCCCGCCGACCGGTTGGAAGCAGGGATCGTAGCCGTGTCCGCCGCTGCCGCGGATCGGCCAGACGATCGCGCCGTCGCAGGTGCCGTGGAATAGCTCGAGATGCTCGTCGGGCCACGCCAGCACCAGCACGCAATGGAAGGTGGCGGTGCGGGCGGCGTCGGTTTGCGGCACGCCGCGTTTGGCGAGTTCGTCCTGGATGCGCTTCATGCCGACCATCGCGTCGCGCGTCGGGCCTTCCCAGTCCGCGGTGTAGACGCCGGGCTGGTCGTCGAGCGCGTGCACGCTCAGGCCCGAATCGTCGGCGAGCACAGGCAGGCCGCTCGCGCGCGTGGCGGCGAGCGCCTTGATCGTGGCATTGGCCTCGAACGTCGTGCCGGTTTCTTCCGGTGACGGCAGTCCGAGCTCTCCGGCCGAGACGATCTCGACGCCGAACGGCTTCAGCATGGTGGCGATCTCGCCCGCCTTGCCGCGATTGTGGGTCGCCACAACGAGCTTCGGCAGGACGAAGCGCCGTGCCATCAGGCCTTTCCGATGGCCAGTCGCTGCAGGCCCGTGAGTTCGGTGACGCCCTTCTTGGCCAGCGACAGCAGTTCCATGAACTGCGGCTCGCTGAACGGCTTGTCCTCGGCGGTGCCCTGCACCTCGACGATGCCGCCGTCGCCGGTCAGCACGAAGTTGGCGTCGGCCTGTGCCTTGGAGTCCTCGGGATAGTCGAGGTCGAGCACGGCGGTGCCCTCCCATAGGCCGCACGAGACAGCCGCTACCTGGCCGGTCATGGGGCTCGCCGTGAGCTTGCCTTCCTTGATCAGGCGATCGAAAGCGAAATGCAGCGCGACCCACGAGCCGGTGATCGACGCGGTACGCGTGCCGCCGTCGGCCTGCAGAACGTCGCAGTCGATGTTGATCTGGCGCTCGCCCATCGCCGGCAAGTCGACGACCGCGCGCAAGGCGCGACCGATGAGCCGCTGGATCTCCTGGGTGCGGCCGGACTGTTTGCCCCGCGCCGCTTCGCGGTCGGTACGGGTGTGGGTCGAGCGCGGCAGCATGCCATACTCGGCGGTCACCCAGCCCTTGCCGGAATTGCGCATCCACGGCGGGACACGCTCGTCGATCGAGGCGGTGCAGAGCACGTGGGTGTCGCCGAATTTCACCAGGCACGAACCTTCGGCATGGCGGGAAAAGCCCGGCTCGAGGGAAACCTTGCGAAGCTGGTCGGGGGCGCGGCCGGAAGGGCGCATTCTGTCTCCTGCTTATGGGTACGGGCTTATGGCCAATAGCGGCGGCCCCGACAAGCTTGCCGGCTCGGCGGGCTAGGAGGGGGCGCGAACCAGCCAGCCCCGGCGGCGGAAATGCCGGCGAACCTGCCGGATCACGAAGGACGACTGGATCATCAGGGCAATCACGAGGGCAGCAGGCAAGGCGACGAGCAGCATCCGGTTCGACAGGAACGTCAGGGCGACGGCCCAGAAGCCTACGACTGCGCCCGTCAGCACGATGGCCAGGAGCATGGAAGGCCAGAAACCCGACGTCTTGCGGTACAGGATGTACAGCGGCCCCAGAAAGGCGGCAGCGACATACGACCCGCGGGTCACCAACTGCATCTCTTCCGTGTTCGGGTGCTCAAATCGATAGGGCCGCAGCATGGTGTTCTTTTACACGATACCTGCGATTCGGGGGAGCGGCGCGTTGACCCGCCCTGTTGTAGTTCCTACATTTTGCCCATGGCCATTCACCGTCTCGGACTGCCCGGGGGCCTGACCGACTCGCCGCCAGGTCAGCGGCAAACTGCTTCCGTCACAGAGCTTAACGACCGGGCCCGCGAGGTTTTGCGCGGAGTCGTGGAAAGCTATGTCGAGACCGGCGAACCGGTGGGCTCGCGTGCCCTCACGCGCAAGATCACCGAAGCGCTGTCGCCCGCCACCATCCGCAACATCATGGCCGACCTGCAGGATCTTGGCCTGCTCTATGCGCCGCACACCTCCGCCGGTCGCCTGCCGACCGATGCCGGGCTGAAGCTGTTCGTGAACGGGCTGCTCGAGGTCGGCCACGTCTCGGAGGACGAGCGGGCCAGCATCGAGTCGCGCTGCGCCGCCGTCGGCCGCTCGGTCAACGAGGCGCTGGAACAGGCAACGACGCTGCTGTCGGGCCTGTCGCGCTGCGCCAGCCTGGTCATGGCGCCCAAGACCGAGCAGCCGCTGAAGCATATCGAGTTCGTGAACCTGGGTCCCGGCCGTGCGCTGGTCGTGTCCGTCACGCAATCGGGCCATGTCGAGAACCGCATCATCGACACGCCGGTCGGCATGCCGGCGTCGGCGCTGGTCGAGGCCAGCAACTATCTCAACGCCCGCCTGACCGGCCGGACGTTCGAGGATGCGCGCCGGCTGATCGTCGAGGATCTCAAGCTGAAGCGCGCCGAGCTGAACGACCTTACCGCGCGGGTGATCGAGTCCGGTCTCGCGAGCTGGGCGGGCGAACCGGGCGGCAACCTGATCGTGCGCGGACAGGCGCGTCTGCTCGAAGACATCACGGCGTTGTCCGATCTCGAGCGCGTGCGGACTTTGTTCGATGCCTTGGAGCGCGGCGAAAGCTTCGCGCGCCTGCTCGAACTGGCCAATGGCGCCGCGGGGGTGCAGATCTTCATCGGCGCCGACAATCCGATGTTCGCCAACACCGGCTGCTCGATGGTGGTGGCGCCGTTCCGCGATTCGCAGGAACGCATCCTGGGTGCCATCGGCGTGATCGGCCCGACGCGCCTCAACTACGCGCGCATCATCCCGCTGGTCGACTACACTGCCCGCACGATCGGGCGGATGGTGGGCTAGGACCACTCCTTCTCGTCGAAGTCCTCGAACTCCTTCACGAGTTCTTCTTCCTCGGAAGGTGGCGGCGCCTGTTCGTTGGCGGGATGGGACAGCACGCGCAGGCGCGTGTCCCTGGTGATGAGCGGCACGAGTTCCAGCAGATCGGCGCGGGCGAAGGCGACGCAGCCCCGCGTCGCGGCCATGTCGTCACGCGCGATGTGGAGGAAGATCGCGCTGCCCCATTCGCCTTCGGGCGGATCGTCGTTGTAGCCGACCACGACCACGAGATCGTAGAGCCCGTCGTCGCGCCACATCTTCTCGTGGCTCCAGTCGTTGGGGACATGGACCAGGCGATTGTAGGCATCCGCGCGCGGGTCGTCGCACCAGCCATCGTTTCGGGAGATCGGCCGGGCGGGCAGGCCGACCTTCGGCAGGACCAGCCGGTCGTTGCGGAAATAGAAGCGGCGCAGCGGGAATTCCCCGGCGGGCGTGGCGCCATCGCCCTCGACCTTGTCCTCGCGAATACCGCCCGCGCCCAGCGCGCAGCGCCAGCGATGGCTGCCCAGGGTGGCCCAGCCCAGCGACGAATCCGCCGTATCCGCCTGAACCGTCAAAACGCCATCAGCTGACATTGAATCGAACTCCTCAGCCCTTCATAAAGCCGGTCTCTTGAAGGAGAAAGCCATGGCCTACGTTATCACCCCGCCCGCGACCGTCGGCGTTCCGGTCCACGGCAGCAAGGACCTTTTCCCCGTCCGCCGCGTCTTTTGCGTCGGCCGCAACTATGCCGCCCATGCCCGCGAGATGGGCCACGATCCGGACCGCGAGCCGCCTTTCTTCTTCACCAAGCCGGCCGACGCTGTCGTCCTCTGCGCCGACCCCAAGAACCCGACCAAGATCCCCTATCCGCCCGCGACCAAGAACCTCCACCACGAGATGGAGCTGGTCGTTTGCATGAAATCGGGCGGTGCCGACATCCCCGTGGAGAAGGCCCTCGACCATGTCTACGGATACGCCGTCGGCCTCGACATGACCCGCCGCGACCTGCAGAACCAAGCCAAGGACATGGGCCGTCCGTGGGACATGGGCAAGGGGTTCGACCAGTCCGCGCCGATCGGCGTGATCTATCCGGTCAGTGAAGTCGGCCACATCGACAAGGGCACCATCCAGCTCGACGTCAACGGCAAGACCCGCCAGAAGTCCGATCTCAACGCGCTGATCTGGAGCATCCCGGAGACGATCTCGTATCTCTCGGGCCTGGTGACGCTCGCCGCCGGCGATCTGATCTACAGCGGGACGCCCGAAGGGGTCGCGGCTGTTGGCAAGGGCGACACGCTGCAGGGCTTCGTCGACAAGTGCGGCACCGTGAGCGTGACGTACGTGTAGTGCGTAGCGCTACACGGGCGGGCGCAGCGCATTCATATGCGCGAGAGCTCGCGCGGTGCAGGAAAGACAAGAATACGCGACCTATGCTCTTTCTGATGGGTGCGGGCTCTCGCGCCTCAGAAGGCGCTGCCACCCGCCCGAAACAACTTTAGCAAGCGCTAAAGTTGTTTCGCGTTGAACGTATCGCAACGGCGGATGTCGCCGTTGTCGAGGCCGGTCCGGAACCAGCGCACCCGTTGGGTGCTGCTGCCGTGCGTGAAGCTGTCAGGCACGATGCGGCCCTGGGACTGCTTCTGTAGCGTGTCGTCGCCGATCGACGTCGCTGCTGCTATGGCCTGCTCGACGTCCTGATCGCCGAGCTTCAGCGTGCCGCCCGGATCGTGGCTCGCGTGATAGGCCCATACGCCTGCCAGGCAATCGGCCTGCAACTCGACGCGCACCGACATCGCATTGGCGTCGCGCTTGCTCATGCTCTCGCGCAACTGCGCCACCTTCGCCTCGATGCCCAGCAGGTTCTGGACGTGATGGCCGACCTCGTGCGCGACCACATAGGCCTGCGGGAACTGGCCCGGCGCATGGAAGCGCTGTGACAGCTCGTCGAAGAACGACAGGTCGAGATAGACGCGCTGATCGGGCGGGCAATAGAACGGCCCCATCGCCGCCTGGCCCTGGCCGCACGCGGTCTGCGTGGCGTTGCGGAACAGCACGAGACGCGGCTGCTTGTATTGCCGTCCCATCTGCTGGAACTGGCTGCCCCAGACGTCCTCGGTGCTCTTGAGCACGCGCGCGATGAAGCGCTCTTCGGGATCGTTGGTTGTCGGACGCGACGCCGTGCGCTGCTGCGTCTGCGGCGCCACGTAGCTGCCGCCTCCGCCGTCGACGAAGCCGCCCAGCAGCGTCAGCGGATTGATGCCCAGGATCAGGCTGATCACGACGATGGCGATCAGGCCGAAGCCGCCCTTGAACAGGCCGCCGCCCAGCGGGATCGGGATGCCGCCGCCGCCCCCGAATCCTCCGCCCCCAAATCCACCGCCGCCGCCATCGCCGCGGCGATCCTCGATGTTACTGCTCTCGTCGCCATCCAACTCCATGGCAGCGTCTCCGTTCCCTAACTATAGTGTCCGCGAATGAGCCTGACCGTCGCCACTTGGAATATCAATTCGGTCCGCCTGCGGATCGGCAACGTCGAACGGTTCCTGAAGTTGCGCAAGCCCGACGTGCTGTGCCTGCAGGAAACCAAATGCCCCGACGAATTCTTCCCGCACCAGCCGTTCGAAGCCCTGGGCTACACGCACCGGCTGATCCAGGGGATGAAAGCCTATAACGGCGTCGCCATCCTTTCGAAGGTGCCCTTCACGGCGATGAACGTCCATCATCGCTGCGGCAAGGAAGACTGCCGGCACATCGAGGCCGCGCTCGATGTCGGGGGCGACCCGATCCTGCTCGACAACCTTTATATACCGGCCGGCGGCGACATTCCCGATCCCGAAGCCAACGTGAAATTCGCGCACAAGCTCGACTTCTATCGTGAAATGGCCCGGTGGTATGCCGACCGAAAACCGACGTCGCGCGCGCGCAAGGGCAAGCGACGCATAGCCGTCGGCGACCTCAACGTGGCGCCGCTCGAGCACGACGTTTGGAACCACAAGCAGCTTCTGAAGATCGTCTCGCATACGCCCATCGAAGTCGATTTGTTCGGCAAGATGATGGCATCGCTCGACTGGATCGACGTGCCGCGGCGCTTCGAGCCGGCCGACAAGAAGCTCTATTCGTGGTGGAGCTACCGCAACAACGACTGGCGCGTCTCCAACCGCGGCCGGCGGCTCGATCATATCCTGGCCAGTCCGGCCCTAGGCGATGCGATCAGGAGCTACCGGATCGACACCGACTTGCGGGACTGGGAGCTGCCGTCGGATCACGTGCCGGTGCTGGCGACGTTTGACGTTTGAGGGAGAGAGCCATGCATATCATCTTCATTATTTTGATCGGCTTCCTCGTGGGCCTGGTGGCGCGCTGGCTCGGTCCCGGCCCGCACATCCATGGCTTCTGGATCACGGTGGCGATCGGCGTCGTGGGGTCGGTGCTGGCGACCTATGGCGGACAGGCGCTGGGCATCTATCGTGTCGGACGCCCGGCGGGCTTCATCGGCTCGGTCGTGGGCGCGATCGTCCTGCTCGCCCTCGTCCGCCTCACCGGGCACTGATGCTCTAGGCGACGCGATAGAGAAAGTAGCGGTCCTTCGGCACGCCGGGCGGCTCGGGCAAGAGCCGCCAGCGCGCCACGGTCAGGGCCTGGTTGGCCAGAACGTAGCTGCCCGGGGCGGCGAGCCTGTCGAGCGCCGGGCCCAGCCACTTGCCCATCTCCACGTTGGCCGCATGATCGCCGGTGCCGAGATCGGTGTGGATCAGCGCCGCCGTGGCGCCGAGACGGAGCGCGGCCTGCGGGATGGTCTTGTCGGCGTCGCCCAGGAACAGCCGATCGTCGGGCGGGATGCAGTCGGGATGGGCCGCCACCTTGCGCTCGAACACATAGATGTCGCGGCCGGGAAACAGCGTGCGCAGGTGATCGTAGGTGCGGCCGTTGCCGAGGCCCACTTCGAGGATCGGGCCGGCGAGCGCGTCCACTTTCGGCTTCAGGTAGTTCAGGCAATCGCGCTGCGCCTGCATGCGCGCGATGAAACTGTCGAGACGGCTCATCCTCTGAACGCGATCAGGCGGCGGCCCGGGTGGCGGCTTGCAGCTTCTTGTTGGTGTCTTCCAGGCGGTGCGCCAGCTCGCGCATCATCTCGATCGCCATCTGCGGGACTTCTTCGCACATCCGGTAGAGCGTATCGCGCGAGATCTTGAGGGTGTTGAGCTGCTCGCGCGCCATCACGGTGGCGGTACGCGGCACGTCGCACAGCACCGAGATCTCGCCCACGAAGTCGTTGCGCTTGAGCTCGGCGACGCGGATCTGGCCGGCCGACGAATCGATCAGAATGTCGGCCACGCCGCCCAGGATGACGTACATCGCGTCACCGGGGTCGCCCTGGTGGCAGAGCTCCTGGCCGACGGCGAAATTCATGCGCTCGCTGGTGAACGCCAGCAGCTTCAACTTGGCCGGCTCGATCTTGGCGAAGATCGGCACGCCCTTCAGAAGCTCGACTTCCTCGTTGAGGTTCATCGTATCCTCCTGTTCCTGATCCTAAGCCGACGACATGAGTTCGGCATATACCTTGCCCTTCGCGGCCAGCTCCTCGGGCGATCCCTGCTCGACGACCTTGCCCGACTGCATCACCACGATCCGCTTGAACGGCTCGGACTGGCCGGGACGGCTGGCGATCCACACCACGCCGCGGCCGTCCGCCGCCGCCAATATGTTGTCACGCATGCGATCCTGCGTGCGGCCGTCGAACACGGCGACCGCTTCGTTGACGATCAGGAATTGCGGCCGCTTGATCAGCGCCCGGGCGATGCCGAGCTTCTGTCGTTGCGTCGCCGGCAGGCGTCGTCCGGCGACGCCGACATTGTACTCCAGACCGACCTCGATCACCGAATCGCGCAGATGCAATTCTGCCAGCACGTCGGTGAGCAGGGCACGGATGCGGCTTTCGGACTGCGCCTGGCCATAGACCACACGGCCGAAGAGGATGTTGTCCAGCAGGGTCGCTGCGCTGTTGTATTGGTCGAAATCGTAGAATTCGACCGAGCCGCGCAGATTCGCCGGCAGGTTCTCGGCGAAGGCCCGCCGGGCGGCGAGCAAACGGTCTTCCATCGCACCGTCGATCAGGCCGAGGCGATGGCGGGCCTCGATGTATCGCAGCGGCAGCGTCATCAGTCGGGCCTGGTCGGACGGCGGCACGGCCTCGACGCCCTTGCCACCCAGCCGCTGCAGCAACAGGCGGACGTTGGGCAGCTCGTCGGCGGAGATGAAGCTGTACTGCTCGAACAACGGATTGTCGGGCGACAGGCCCGAGAACAGCTCGACCATTGTCTCGGCGATCGACAGACCCATGCTGAGCAGGTCCTTGTCCAACCCGGTCTTCAGCAGCACGGTCTGCACATAGGGATTGGCGGCGAGATTGTCGCCGTCGAAATCCGTGCCGACCGACGTGCCGAACAGCAGGTTTTCCGCGACAGACAGGTTCTTGTTGTACTTGTCGGCGTCGAAAGTCTCGATCAGGCCGGCATTCTTCTGGTCCTTGAGGCGCTCATGCAGCGTATGCCGCGCCTTCAGGATCTTCTCGGCGAGATCGGGCCGCAGTGCCGCGTCGATCGCGCCGCGCAGGCCCAGCGAGTAGATGTCGTCGTCGAGCTCGACCTGCTGTAGCGCGTGCACCATGCAGGGCAGCAGGTCGGCCGGGCCGGTGGCGCCCGCCAGCTCGTAGTCGATCCAGTCGGCGTTGGGGTCGAGCGCCGGGTTGCCCGAGCGCGCGGCCTCCAGCCAGAACAGCTCGCGTGCCGCGGCGACGTCGCCCTCGTATTTCGCCGGCGAAATCGGGCGGTGCTTCAGCCCGAACAGAAGATTGTCCCGCACGCTTTGCGGAAAGAGATAAGTCTCCTGTCCGATGTAGCCCAGCCGCGAACCCAGCAGGTATTCGGGAAGCTGCAGGAAGTCCTTGCCGTCGATCTTGATCGAGCCGCCGTTCGGCAGCACGAGGCGCGCCAGCACCTGGCCCAGCACGTCCTTGCCCGAGCTCGAGGCGCCGATCACGGCGATCTTCGCGTCGGTCGGCACCACCAGCGACACGGCGTCGAGCTGCTTCACGCGGCCGTCTTCGGTGACGGTCACGCCTGCGAGCACCAGCTCGTGGCCGAGCGGCGGCGGCGGGCCGTCCGGCATTGTCTGCAGCTCGGGCGGCATCATGCCCTCGGGCTGGAACTGGTCGATCACCTGCTCGTACTTGATCTGCACGTCCTGGCGCTGCTGGTCCCAGTCGATCAGTTCCTTGATCGGGCCCGGCAGGTCCTTGTAGGCGAGCAGCACGCCCACGACCGCGCCCACGTCCATCTTGCCGGTGATCGCGAAGTAGCCGCCAAGGAGGTAGATCGCGAAGGGCGTCGCCTGCGACAGGATGTTGTTCCAGAACTTGGCGACGAATTTCTTGTTGTAGAGCTCGAAGCGGATCCTGAAGATGTGGCCCAGCCGCTCCGAAATGTCGGCCCGCTCGTAGTTCGACGATCCATGGATATGGATCTCGTTCACGCCGTCGGCGGTCTCCGCGATGCGCCCGGCCAGCAGGCGGGCCGAGAGCTGACGCTGGCGGCCCAGCACCAGGACGGGTTTGCGCAACCGCGGCACGATCATCATCTGCACCGCCAGCAGCACGATCACCACGAGGCTCAGGATCCAGTTCTGCATCAGGATGAAGACGATCGCGGTCAGCGCCTGGCCGCCCAGGAACATCGGCTGAACGAAAGCGTCGCCGATGAAGCCGCCGAGCGGCTCGACCTCGTCCTTGATCATCGTGGCGAGCTCGGCCTGCTTGACCTTGCGGAAGTGTGCGGCCGGGAAACGCAGGATGCGGTCGTAGAGCTCGTAGCGCAGACGGCGCAGCATGCGCTCGCCCATGCGGCCCTTCTGCGTATTGATGCTCTTCCTGAACTGGCCGTTGATGATCACCGCACCCAGGAAGACGAAGCTCATGATCACGAGATAGGTGAGCTGGTCGGCCGTGAAGCCGTCGAACAGATGGATGTCGCGGCCGATGAAGCGCGGCACAGGGATCGTGATCGACAGCATCTGGACGGTCGGCGCGTCCTTGAAGGCGTTGCCCGAGATGCCGTTGTTGACGATCGACTTGGGAACGCTGAGCGACAGGAAATAGAAGATCTGCGCCAGCACGACGAGACCCAGGATCACGATCTGCTCGCGCCGGCTGTGCCGCCAGATATAGGAGAAGAGATTGCGCTGCATCGGTGTCCGGGAGTCTACCCTATATTCGATCAGCCCCTTGAATACATTCGATTTTTGGCGTCGCAGGGTGCGACCGGGTGGGGGTTCGCGCGGCGGACGCAGTGTGCTATAGTCCCGCCCGAAGTGCCGGCCGGGCGGATATCAAGCGGCCAGGGGGAGAGGCATTGTATGCCCGCAAGTAGCCGGTCAAAGCGTGTGCTGTTGTACAGCCACGATTCGTACGGTCTCGGACACGTCAGCCGATGCCGTACGATCGCCAATGCCATCGTCGAGGCCGACAGTTCGATTTCCGTTCTGATCATCTCCGGATCGGCGGTCATCGGCTCCTACGAATTTCGCTCGGGTATCGATTTCGTGCGCATTCCCGGCGTCGTGAAGCAGATCGACACCGGCGAGTACGACTCCGCGAACCTGCGGGTCGGCGTGGAGCATACGCTGGAGATGCGCACGCGTATCATCCGCGATACGGCCGACATCTATCGTCCCGACCTGTTCATCGTCGACAAGGAGCCGCTGGGCCTGCGCGGCGAGGTCGAGCCGACCCTGCGCATGCTCAAGGAACGCGGCACGCCGATCGTCATGGGCCTGCGCGACGTCATGGACGATCCCGAGCAGCTCGCCAAGGAGTGGGAGCGCAAGAACATCGTGCCGGCGCTCGCTGACTTCTATGACGAGATCTGGATCTATGGCCTGCCCCAGATCAACAAGCCGCTGCAGGGCATCGTCGTGCCGCCGTCGGTACGTCACAAGATGGTCTACACCGGCTACCTGCGCCGCGAGCTGCCGTTGCATACCGACGTGCCGCACGAAGGCGACGAGATCGACCGTCCGTTCATCCTGGTGACGCCGGGCGGCGGCGGCGACGGCGACGCTCTGGTCGACTGGGTGCTGTCGGCCTACGAGAGCGAT
>CAIWTJ010000037.1 GCA_903915535.1 Enhydrobacter aerosaccus | reverse complement strand
TTCCGGACCGCGCGCGTCCTCGCGCGCTCATCCTCAAACGGATCGCCGCGCTTTTGCCCTTGCAACGTTGAGCGAGCCGGAGGCTCGCGGTCCGGAAGAGCATGAGGTCATCCCGCCTTCAGGCTCAGCGCGCGGATGAGCTTCGCCCATTTGTCGCTCTCTTCGCGCATGCGCGTCGTGGAGGCGTCGAGCGACGGGTCGTACGGCTCGAAGCCCAGCGCCGCCACGCGCTCCTTCACGTCGGCCAGCAGGACGGCCTTGCCCATCTCGCGATGGAGCAGGCCGACGATGTCCTTGGGCACGGCAGCCGGCGCCACGCAGCCCACCCAGGCATCGCTCTCGACGCTTGGGTAGCCGGCCTCCGTCATCGACGGCACGTCGGGCAGCGACGCGATGCGCTTCTTGCTGGCGACGGCCAGCGCGCGCAGCTTGCCGCCGGTGATCTGCGACATGGTTGCCGCGGGCGACCCGAAGGCGATCGGCGTGTGGCCGGCGGCCGCCGAGTTGATGGCGAGTCCGCCACCGCCGAACGGCACGTGGATCAGATCGAGTCCGGCCGCCGCCTTGAACAGTTCGCCGGTCAGGTGCCCCGGCGTGCCGATGCCGGGCGAGGCGATGCTGTAGGTGTTGGGCTTGGACTTCACGAGAGCGACGAGCTCGGCAACCGTGGCGACGGGCAGCGACGGATGCACCACCAGCACCTGCGTCGTGGTGACGGACAGCGACACGGGCTGGAAGTCCTTGAAGGGATCGTAGGGCGCCTTGTCGTAGAGGTTCGGATTGACGACGAAAGTCGTGCCGTCGGTAAAGAGCAGCGTGTAGCCGTCCGGCGACGCCTGCGCTGCGAGTCCCATGCCGATGTTGCCGCCGGCGCCCGACTTGTTCTCGACGACGAACTGCTGGCCCAGGTGCTCCGACAGCTTCTGTGCGAGGAAGCGGGCGATCACGTCGGTCTGCCCGCCCGGCGCGAACGGCACGATCACCTTCACCGGCCGTGCGGGATAGGTGTCGGCCCGGACAATCGCGGGCGCGGCAAGGCAGGCGGCACCCAAGAGGAGCGAGCGGCGGAGCATGTTCACCATAGCGTTATCCTTTGCGCGGGCGGCAGGTACATGCCGTCGCCGGGTTTGACGTCGAAGGCCTCGTCGAAGGCGGTCTGGTTGCGCGCCGCGCCGTTGGCGCGAAACTGCCCGGGCGCATGCGGATCGGTCTTCAGCCGCTCGATGCTCGCGGCATCGCGAATCTTGGCTTTCCAGATTTGCGCGAAAGCCAGGAACAGCCGCTGGTCGCCGGTATAGCCGTCGATCGTGGGTGCGGGCTTGCCGTTCAGCGAGGCGTGATAGGCCTTCACGGCGACGGCGAGGCCCGCATTGTCCGCCGCGTTCTCGCCCAGCGTCAGCGCGCCGTTCACGCGATAACCGGGCAGCGGGCTGAAGGCGTCATACTGCGCGATCATGCCGTGCGTCATCTTCTCGAAGGCCGCACGGTCGGCGTCCGTCCACCAGTTGCGCAGGTTGCCGACCGCGTCGTAGCGGCTGCCTTCGTCGTCGAAGGCGTGGCTGATCTCGTGGCCGATCACCACGCCGATGCCGCCGTAGTTGGCGGCATCGTCGGCCGTCGCATCGAAGAACGGCGGCTGCAGGATGCCGGCAGGAAACAGGATCTCGTTCTGGTTGGGATTGTAGAAGGCGTTCACGACCTGCGGGCCGGCGAACCACTCCGTGCGGTCCACCTTCTGCCCGACCTTCGCGAGCCAGTAGCGATAGCCGAAGGTGCGGGCGCGCTGGACGTTGCCCACGAGATCGTCGCGCTTCACCTCCAGCCCGTCGTAGGTGCGGCCGTTCTCGGGATAGCCGACCTTGGCGCGGATGCCGGCAAGCTTGGCGAGCGCTTCGGTGCGCGTCGCGGGTCCCATCCACGCGAGTGTCTCGATGCTGCGCCGAAAGGCCGCCGTGATCTCGGTGATCAGCGCCTCGGCATGCGCCTTGGCGGCCGGCGGGAAATAGCGCTCGACATAGAGACGGCCGAGCGCGAACTCCATGCCGCGGTCGACGGCCGAAACGGCGCGCTTCCAGCGCGCCTGTTGCTCGGGCGTGCCGCGCAGGGTCTTCTGTTCGAAGGCGAAATCCTCGTCGACGAAAGCCGCGCCGAGATAGGGTGCGTAAGCGCTCAGCAGGTTGTAGGTGAGCCAGACCCGCCAGGTCGCAAGCGGCACGTCGCGCAGCAGGCCGGACAGCCCCTCGAAGTAGCTGGGCTGGAAGACCACGAGGCTTGGCACGTCGACGCCGATGCTCTCTGCCGTGAGATAGGACGGCAGCTCGGCCCGCTCGCGCCTGTTGTACGTCTTGAGCGGATTGCGGTTGTCGACCCGCGTCCATTGCAGCCTCGCCATCGCAGTCTCGAGCGCGATCAGCGCATCGATCTCGGCATCGCTTGCCGTCACGCCGCCCAGCGACAACAGCTTGCCGATGTGCGTGCGATAGGCGGCGCGGATCGCGGTGAAGTGTGCGTCGTCCTTTAGATAGTAGTCGCGGTCGGGCAGGCCGAGGCGGCCCTGGCCCAGATGGGCGAGATACGTCGTGGCGTCGCGCTCGTCGGGCCCGATGTCGACGAAATACGGCGTGCGCACCCAGATCTGCGCGAGACGGGCGAAGGTGGCGGGAAGCAGGGCCTTGTCGTCGAGCGCGCGCAGGCGATCGAGTTCGGGCTTGAGGGCCGAGAGGCCAATGGCCTCGGCCTTCGTCTCGTCCATGAACGAGGCGTAGAAGTCGGCGAGTTTGCGGCGCTCGCCCGACACGTCCGCGCCTAGACCCTCGAGGACGTCGCGCAACTGCCCTTGTGTCGCCTCGCGCACGATGCCGAAGGAGTCCCAGCTCGAGCGATCGGCCGGGATGTCTGTCGCCGCCAGCCATTTGCCGTTGGCGTAGCGCCACAAATCTTCCTGCGGCCGTACAGCCTTGTCGATCGTCGACAGGTCGATGCCGGAGCGCTGCTGTGCTGTTGCGGCAATCGGCGAGAGAACGACAAGCAAGAGGAGAAAAACAAGGGCCCGCACTCAGGCCGCCTGCGCGACGGTCGGCCCGTCGCCCGCGAGCGTCGTGCGCCGCATGTCGCGCGGCTGGTCGGCCGGGAAGGGCCGCGCGCGATGCATGGTCTGGCGGTTGTCCCACATCACGAGATCGCCCAGGCGCCATTGGTGCGTATAGACGAACTCGCGCTGGGTCGCGTGCTCGATCAGGTCGCGCAGGTAGCCGCGCGCCTCGGGCATCGGCCAGCCGACGATGCCGCCGGCATGGCTGGAGAGATAGAGCGACTTGCGACCGGTCACCGGATGCGTGCGCACCATGCACTGCCGCACCGGCCGGAACCGCTCGCGCTCCTCGTCGGTGAAGTCGAAGAAGCCGATGAGCTGGCGCGAGAACATCTGGCTGTGCTCGCAGACCATGTCCTGGACCTCGGCCTTGGTCTCCTCGTCGAGCGCGTCGTAAGCGGCGCGCATGTCGGCGAATTGCGTGTTGCCGCCTTTATTTGGGATGGAGATCGCGTGCAGCAGCGAATACTTGGCAGGCGTCGCCTTGAACGAGCTGTCCGAGTGCCAGAGGCGGTTGCCGATGGCGAACAGGCGGCGGCGGTCGTCGCGCGCGAAAGGCGTGTTGGTCTTGTCGAGATTGGAGACGTCGGCAAAGGTCGTGGGCAGCCGCTGGTCCGCCGCGGCGCGCAGGCTGGTGCCGATCGCCTGCTCGATGGGGCCGAGGGCGCGCGTGAAGGCGAGCTGCTGGGCGTCTTCGATTTTCTGGTCACGGAACACAAGAACCGCATAGCGGTCCATGCCGGCGTGGATCGCCGCGGCATCCTCGCGCGACAGCGGCTGGCGCATGTCGAGCCCGTCGACTTCGCCCGCGAAACAGGGCCCGATCTGGCGGATGGTGATGCTCATCGCCTGTCTCCTCCTGATCCTTCTCTTCTTGTGGGGATGTTAGGCCCGCCGGGCTTGGGGGGAAAGGCCGGGGCCGCTATGCTGAAACGATGAACCGATTGAAGGGCAAGGTCGCCATCGTGACGGGCGGGGCGAGCGGCATGGGCCGCGCCACTGTCATGCGCTTCCTCGCCGATGGCGCCAAGGTCGTCGTCGCCGACCTCAACGAAGCCAATGGCGCGGAGACGCTGGCCGTCGCGAAGACGAACGGGCACGGCGAGCACATCGCCTTCATCCGCTGCGACGTCGCCAAGGAGGCGGACATGGCCGCCACCGTGGCGCTGGCCGAGAAGCGTTTCGGCCGACTCGACATCGCCTATCTCAATGCCGGAGTCGGCGGCGCCTTCGGGCCGATCGCGGAAACCTCGGTCGAGGATTGGGACTACACTTTCGCCGTGCTGACGCGGTCGGTCTTCCTCGGCATGAAGCATGCGTCGCTCGCCCTGAAGAAGAACGAGACCGGCGGCGTGATCCTGGTGACGGCCTCGATCGCCGGCATGGTGGGCGGCGGCGGCAGCCACGCCTATTCGGCGGCCAAGGCCGCGGTCATCAACCTGATCGAGAACGTGGCGGCCGAACTCGGACCGCATCGCATCCGCGTGGTCGGCATCGCGCCTGGCGTGATCTCGACGCCCTTGGTTCATCGCGGACGGCCCGACAAATACGAGAAGCAGTTCACCCAGCAGCCGTGGCCCGACCGCGGCGAGCCCGAGGTGATTGCCGACGTGGCATCCTTCCTGGCCTCCGACGAGGCCCGATTCATCACCGGCGAAACGGTGAAGGTGGATGGCGGCCTGCTGGCCCAGGGCGTTGCCCTCTGGGGCACGGGCGCCGACAACACCTTCATGAAGAGCGCCGGCGTCAACCGCGGCACGACCGGCGAAGCCATGGTCGTGCGCAATCTCCAACCGAGTGAGCAGAAAAAATGATGGAAGCACAACGCCTGCACGGGCACCTCATCGGCCAGCAGGGCTCGCGCCGCTCGCTCAACACGCCGGCCCTCGTGCTCGACGTCGAGATGCTCGACCGCAACATCGCCGAGATGGCGCGCTTTGCGAAGGAGCACAACGTCAAGCTCCGGCCGCACTCCAAGACTCACAAGTCCGCCGACATCGCCAAGCGCCAGATCGCGGCGGGCGCGCTCGGCGTCTGCTGCGCCAAGCTGGGCGAAGCCGAGGCGCTGGCCGAGGAAGGCGTGCAGGCGATGCACATCACCTCGCCGGTGGTGACGCCGCAGGCGATCGCGCGGCTGGTCGCGCTGAATGCCAAGGTGTCGGACCTGATGCTGGTGGTCGATCATCCCGCGAACGTCGACGCGCTCGCTGCCGCCGCCGCCAAGGCCGGCAAGCCGCTCACCGTGGTGATCGACATCGATCCCGGCATGCATCGCACCGGCGTCGCCAGTCCCGACGCCGTGGTCGAGCTGGTGAAGAAAGTCGTTGGTCTCAAGTCGCTGAAGTACGCGGGCGTGCAGTTCTACTGCGGCCGCCACCAGCACATCCGCGATTTCAAGGAGCGCAAGGCCGAGATCGAGGAGCGCACGGTCTATCTCAAGGGCATCGTCGACAAGCTCGAGGCCGCGGGCCTGAAGCCCGGTATCGTCACCGGCTCCGGCACCGGCACGCATTTCATCGACGCCAAGCTCGGCGTGTTCACCGAGCTGCAGGTCGGGTCCTACGTGTTCATGGACCACGACTACAACATCTGCGACCTGCGCGGGCTCGACAAGCCTACCTTCGAGCAGGCGCTGCAGATCGATGCGCGCGTGGTGAGCGCCAATACGCCCGGCATGGTGACGGTCGACGCGGGATTGAAGGCGATGGCCACGGAGCAGGGCCCGCCGGTGATCCTGAGCGGCGCCGTCGAGGGCGCCACGACGCGCTTCATGGGCGACGAGCATCTCGCCGTGATCGCGCCCGAGGGCAAGGCGGCGCCGGGGCACGGGGAGCAGGTCATC
The DNA here is from genome assembly GCA_903915535.1 of Enhydrobacter aerosaccus. Taxonomy (GTDB): domain Bacteria; phylum Pseudomonadota; class Alphaproteobacteria; order Reyranellales; family Reyranellaceae; genus Reyranella; species Reyranella aerosaccus_C. The sequence continues at coordinate 10,068 of CAIWTJ010000037.1, read as the reverse complement.
CTGACCCCGCCGCATTGCGATCCCACGGTGAATTTGTACGAGGCCTATCACATCGTGAAAGGCGACACGCTGGTCGAGATCTGGCCGGTCACGGCGCGCGGCCGTTCCCGTTAAATAAACGGGAATTAAATGGGAGCCTTTCTTTTTCGCCGCTCGCGAGGAATCGCCTGAAACGTTGGCCCTGAGGGGTTTTACCCGATTCCTCGCGAGGACTCGCGAGCCCCTCGCGAGGATTTCTTCCGGACAGCGAGCCTCTGGCTCGCTCTTAGAGCTTTGAGCGAGCCAGAGGCTCGCGGTCCGGCAGAAAACCATTGGTCATCATGGCGAATATCGCAATATAGGTCAAGGCAAATTCGCAACCGCCTCATTGAGCGCGCGATCGTCCATGCGCTTGGCGAGCACGACAAAGCGCGGCCTGCGCCCATTGCGGGCGGCTTCCGCGCCGAACGCAACGTAGATCAGGCTGACGAGGACGAGAGCGGCGATCGCCGCGCCGACGGTGAGGCCGCCCCAGACGTAGAAGTGAGGGTGCCCGGCGACGGTGAGGCTGTGGTGCGCCATCTTGCCGGCGTAGACGAAAAGCGACAGAGCGAGGATCAATCCAACGACGTGCGTGGCTGCTTTCTTGCCTTGCGTCATTCGGCTCTCCGATTTCCGGCACTCGTGGCCGGTCGACATAGCCTGCGACCGGGCGCCGGCTTTGTCTAGGATGCTTCGCGCACGACCAGCCCGCCATTCCACTGGCGCGCCAGCATCGCGATGCATAGCAGTCCCACTGCACTGATGGCCGTCATGCCGAGGAAGGCGTGCTGGCCGTAGCGCGCATAGAGAAGTCCCGCGAACTGGAAGATCACGGCCTGCGTGGCGCCGGTGCCGAGTGCGTAATAGATGCTCTGGCCCAGGGCTACTCCCGACGGTGGCAGCGCACGCTGGATGAAGGCCATGGCGCCGAGATGACAGGCGGCGAAGGTGCCGGCGTGCAGCAGCTGCAACAGCACGAGCAGCGGGAGATCGTTGGTGAAGGCCATGCCGGTCCAGCGCACGAGGCCGCAGACGAGGCCGAGCCCGATCAGGCGGACCACGCCGATGCGCCGCAGCAGCCAGCCGCTCACCACCATCATCAGGATCTCGACGGCGACGCTCTCGCCCCACAGCAGGCTGATCGTCACGTCGTCGATGCCGGCGGTGCGCCAGGTCAGCGTGCCGAAGCTGTAGAGCACGGCGTGGCTCGACTGGCAGAAGCCGGCGCCGACCATGAACAGCACGAAGGGCCTGTTGCGGAACAGCTCGAACAGCCCGAACGGCGCGTGATGCGTCACGCCCGGCTCGCGCGGTTCGGATCTCGGCAGCAGCAGCGCGAAGGGCACCAGCAGGGCGACGCCGACGGTGCCGATGTAGAGCACCGACGGCGGCCCGAACCGGTCGACCGCAACGCCGGTGATCAGCGTGCCGACGATGAAGGCCACCGAGCCCCACATGCGCAGCCGGCCGTAGACGATGCCGCGCCGCTTGGCCTCGTTCACCAGCACGCCGTCGTAGAGCGCCATGATCGGTGACCAGACGATCCCCCAGATCAGGCCGGTCAACAATAGAGCGAGGAAGGTGTGGGAAATCTCGTAGGCGCCCATCATCACGACACCGGCGAGCGACAGGAAGAAAAGCAACCCTCGTAGCCGGCCGAGGCGATGGGCGATAAAGCCCATGCCCAGCATCGCGGCCACGCCCACGAGCTGGCGCGCCATGAATAGCGTGCCGATCTCGGGATCGTTGATGCCGCGGTTGCGCAGCCACACCGGCCAGTAGCTCATGAAAGCGCCGGCCGCGAGGAAGTAGGCGGCGCCAAAGGCCGCGAGGCGGGCGCTCTCGACGCCCCTCGTCATGAGAGGAGCCCCGGCATTAAGCCGCGAACTCGCGCCGGACCTGATCGGTGTGCTGGCCGACCGTCGGCACGTCGCCCAGCCGCTGCGGCTGGCCGGGATAGGAGGCGGCCAGCGCCGGGATCGAGACCTCGCCCTTGGGCGAGGCGAAGCTCATGCGCTTGACCTGCGGATGCGCCGACAGATCGCCGACCGAACTGACGCGCGCCCAGGCGATCTGCGCCGCGTCGAGCTTGGCCGCGAGCGTCTCGAAGCTCTGCGCACCGAAGCTGTCGGAGACGATCTTGTTGGTCTCGGCGCGTCGCGCATTGCGCGCCTTGTTGGTGGCGAAGTCCGGATCCTTGTCGAGGCCCGGCCGGTCGAGCACGCTCTCGCAGAGCCGCGTGAACTCGCGATCGTTCTGGATCGAGATCAGCAGCGGCACCTTGTCGGCGCTGGGATAGACGCCGTAGGGCGCGATCATCGGATGGGTGAGGCCGAGCCGCGGCCAGTCGTAGTTCGAGTATTCCTTGGCCAGCAGCGGTACGGTCATCCACTCGGCCATCGCCGAGAACAGCGAGACCGAGAGTGCGCGGCCTTCGCCGGTCTTTTCACGTGCGATCAGCGCTTCGAGGACGCCCGCATGCGCATACATGCCGGTGCCGACGTCGGTCGCCGAGACGCCGATGCGGCCGGGCGCATGCTCTGTGCCCGTGATCGAGGCCATGCCGCTTTCGGCCTGGACCAGGAGATCGTACGCGCGGCGGTCCTTGTAGGGGCCGTGGTCGCCGTAGCCCGAGATGTCGACGGTGATCAGGCGCTTGTTCTGCGCGCGCATCTCCGCCGAGCCGAAGCCCGCGCGCTGGGCGGCACCCGGCGCCAGGTTCTGGATCAGCACGTCGGCCTTGCCGATCAGCCGCTGCAGCAGGTCGAAGTCTTCCTTCTTCTTGAAGTCGAGCGCGACCGACTGCTTGCCGCGATTGAGCCAGACGAAATAGCTCGACCAGCCATGCACGTAGCTGTCGTAGCCGCGCGCGAAGTCGCCCTCGGGCCGCTCGATCTTGAGCACGCGCGCACCCGCGTCGGCCAGCCGCGCCGAGCAATAGGGGGCGGCCACCGCCTGTTCGACACTCACCACCAGCAGGCCGTCCAACGCTCCGGGCATTTCTTTCTCTCTCCAACAAGCGCCAAACCTCACCCTGAGGAGCGGCCCAAGGGGCCGCGTCTCGAAGGGTGGGCACGCGCACCGCGTTCGTTACCCATCCTTCGAGACGGCCCTGCGGGCCTCCTCAGGATGAGGTGGTGCGTAGGACTACCATTTCGCTTCCGCCAGTGGCACGGTCGCGGCAACAAAAAGTGGGTGAGGAAATGCCGGGACCGCTGACAGGCGTGAAGGTGATCGATCTGACGGCGGTGCTGCTGGGGCCGTTCGCCACGCAGCATCTCGCCGACATGGGCGCCGACGTGATCAAGGTCGAGCCGCCGGAGGGCGACCTGCTGCGCCTGTCGGGCGGATCGATGGGCAGCGACAAGAACATGGGGCCGATCTACATGGCCGCCAACCGCAACAAGCGTTCGCTCTGCCTCGACCTCAAGAAGCCGCGCGCCGTCGAGATCCTGAAGGACATGATCAAGGGGGCCGATCTCTTCATCCATAACAGCCGCCCCGCTGCGATCGAGCGGTTGGGGCTGGGCTACGAAGACCTGAAGGAGATCAATCCCTCGATCATCTACGCCTACTCGCTGGGCTACGCGCGCAAGGGTCCCTACGGCCACAAGCCGGCGTTCGACGATCTGGTGCAGGGCGTGTCGGGGGCGGCGTCGCTGCAGAGCCGGGTCGACGGACTCTCGCCCAAGTTCATGCCGAGCCTGATCGCCGACAAGACGACCGGTCTTCATCTCTGCATCGCCGTGCTGGGCGCGCTCTACCATCGCAAGTGCACGGGCGAGGGCCAGATGATCGAGGTGCCCATGCTCGAAACGCTGGCCTCGTTCTGGCTGACCGAGCATCTGTTCGGCGAGACCTGGACGCCGGGACGCGGCGCGATGGGCTACGACCGCATCATCAACAAGTACCGCCATCCTTTCCCGACCAAGGACGGCTACATCTGCGCGTTGCCCTACACCGACGCGCACTGGGTGACGTTCTTCGAGCTGGCCGGCCGGCCCGATCTTGCGCAGGAGCCGAAGTTCGTCGACAAGTTCCAGCGGCCCAAGCATTTCAGCGAGCTCTACCAGGTGCTCGATTCGCTGCTGAAGGATCGCACCACGGCGGAATGGCTGGAAGCTTTCGACAAGGCCGACATCCCCGCGATGCCGGTCCATTCGATGGAGCAGGTGCTCGAGGACCCGCATCTCAAGGCCACCGGCTTCTTCACCGACCGCGAGCATCCGAGCGAAGGGCCGATCAAGACCTTCGCCAGCCCGCTCGATTTCGAGAAGACCAAGACCGAGTTCCGCCGCCACGCGCCGCGCCTGGGCGGCGACGGCGTTGAGGTCCTGCGCGAGGCGGGGATCGGCGAGGCCGAAATCGAAACGCTCAAGGCCGACAGGACGCTGATCGTGCCATGATTCCCGCCGTTTCGTCGGGCCCCTATCCGGTGCGCGAGGGCAACCTTGTGCGGCCGCTGATTGGCGGTACCGCGGCGTTCCAGCGAATCGGCGAGGCGGTCGATGCCGCCCGGCACAGCGTCTGGCTCACGGTTGCCTTCTACGACGAGGCTCTTCGCTTTCCCGAGGGGCGCGGCGCTCTGTTCGACCTGCTGGACCGCGCCGCCGCCCGCGGCGTGGAGGTGCGCGCACTGTTCTGGCGGAGCAATCCGGAGAGCGCCCGTTACGGCACTATTTTCGAGGGCACCGGGGCAGACCGCGCAATGCTGCGCGCCCGCGGCTCGCGCGTCCGCATCCGCTGGGATCGGGCGGCCGGTGTCTTCTGCCATCACCAGAAGAGCTGGATGATCGACGCCGGCATGCCTTCGGAGACCGCGTTCGTGGGCGGCCTCAACCTCACGGCCAAGTCGCTCGAGCGCCACGACGCCTACGTGGAGGTCACCGGTCCGTCGGGCATCGACGTTGCGCGCAACTTCGTCCAGCGCTGGAACGGCGCCAGCGAACGCCACGCGCCCGACGGCAACTGGAATTGCGACGGCACGGACGAAATGCCGGTGCCGGCGGCGATTTCCGGCCCGCAGGGCCCGAGCACCGTCCAGATTCAGCGCATGCTGCCGCCCGACGATCAGTCGATCCTCGAGCAATACGAGCGCGCGATCGACGCCGCGCAGCGCACGATCTACATCGAGAATCAGGCGATCCCGATTCCCCGGATCGCCGGGCGGCTGGAGCGCGCCCTCGCACGCGGTGTCGACGTCGTGCTGCTGGTGCCGGCGATCCCCGAGCCCTACGTCTATGCCGCGCGCAAGGATCCGGGCCGGCGTGCGCTGTTCGACGGGGTAGCGGCGCTCGGCCGCCACCCGGGATTCCGCCTCGTCAGCATCGCCGCACTCGAGGGCCGCGAACGCGTGCCGACCTACGTGCACTGCAAGCTGATGATCGTCGACGATGTCTGGACGACGATCGGCTCGTGTAACCTCCATGCCAATTCCCTGGGCGGCCACAGCGAGATGAACGCCTCGATCTGGGACGCAGCGTTTGCTCGCGAGCTGCGCTGCGCGCTCTTCCAGCGGCATCTCGGGGTCGACACCGCCCAACTGGACGCTGTCGCGGCGATGCGTTTCTATCGGGAGATCGCCGACAGAAATGGCGGCTCCGACTGGCAGGGCGAAGCATTCACCCTGCAGCCGCAGAAGTACGGCGTGGCGTGAGTCTCGGCTTACGCCCCCGATCGTAGCGGACCGGGGACCCAGCCGGCCTAGAAGCGATAGGTGATGCCGACGCCGATCAGCCAGGGATCGATGTTCGCCGTGCCGCTGACGGGGATCGTGTTGTTCACCGTGGCATTGTAGGTGGGACGCAGCAGGAGCTTCTTGACGTCCATGTTGAAGCCCCAGTGGCTGTCGATCATGTAGTCGAAGCCGATCTGGGCGGCGGCGCCGAAGCTGTTGTTGACGGTGAGGTTGGTCACCGCCAGCCCGTTGTTGTTCGGCGTGTAGCCGGGCGTCTGGCTGAAGAAGACGGTGTAGTTCACGCCGAGGCCGACATAGGGCTGGAAACGTCCGAAGTCGGTGAAGTGATATTGCGCCAGCAGGGTGGGCGGCAACAGCCACGCCTTGCCGACGTTGAGGCCGGCGAGCTGGCCGGTGCCCGTGATGTTGTGCGGCGTGACGCCCAGGACCAGTTCCGCCGCGATGTTGCGGGTGAAGAAGTAACTGACGTCGAGTTCGGGCACGATCGAGTTGTCGATCGACAGGCCGGAATTGGGCGAGGAGAGTGCGGGCACGCCCTGCACGTTCACGGTGCTGCCCGACGTATCGGGCACGACACCGAGCGCGCGCAGGCGCAGCTGCCAGGGGCTCTGCGTGTCCTCGGCGCGCGCCGGTCCCGCGAGGACGGTGGCGACCAGGCCTGCGGCGGCCAGGCCGGCGAGGATAATCGACTTACTCATGAAACATGCTCCTGCTGTGTGCGCCGGGAGATGACGACAGACAGGAGTGGGCGCCTTTGACGTGGATCAAAGGCACGTCGGCGAGGCTGGAGACGTGACACCTTTGCCACGGTTTCCGTGTGACTTTTCCACGTAAACTTGTTCCGCTTCGCGGCGTAATGATCCGCAGTCCGGTATCGCGGCGCTTGTCCGGCACTGGCCCGCCGGTAAACTCCGGCCAAACCGAAAACACCGACCCGGGAGGGTTTCATGGACCTCGCATTCACGCCCGAAGAACAGAAATTCGCCGCCGACGTACGCGCCTTCGTGAAGGCAAACCTGCCGGCCGACGTGCGCGACAAGGTGAAGAACGGCAAGCACCTCGGCCGCGACGACTACATGCGCTGGCAGCAGGCGCTGGGGAAGAAGGGCTGGCTGGTCTATACGTGGCCGGTGAAGCATGGCGGTCCGGGCTTCACGCCCGCGCAGCGCTATATCTTCGAGAACATCTGCGCCGAGGAATATGCGCCGGGCATCATCCCGTTCGGCAGCAAGATGGTCGGGCCAGTGATCTACACCTTCGGCAGCGACGAGCAGAAGGCCAAGTACCTGCCGGCGATCCGCGAGAGCACGGTGTGGTGGTGCCAGGGCTATTCCGAGCCGGGCTCTGGCTCCGACCTTGCCTCGCTGCGCACCAAGGCGGAGAAGGACGGCGACCATTACATCGTGAACGGGTCCAAGACGTGGAACACGATGGGCCACTGGGCCGACTGGATTTTCTGCCTTGTCCGTACCGATCCCAAGGCCAAGCCGCAGGAAGGCATCTCGTTCCTGCTGATCGACATGAAGTCGCCCGGCATCACCGTGAAGCCGATCATCATGGCCGACGGCGGCCATGAGGTGAACGAGGTGTTCTTCGACAATGTGAAGGTTCCGGTCGCAAATCTCGTCGGCAAGGAGAACGAGGGGTGGACCTGTGCCAAGTTCCTGCTCGCCAACGAGCGGCTCGGCATCGCCGCCGTCCCGCAGTCCAAGCGCGGTGTCGAGGCGCTGAAGGACATCGCGCGCGCCGAGCAGGACAATGGCAAACCGCTGATCGAGAACCAGGCCTTCGCCGAGAAGATCGCCGATCTCGAAATCCAGGTGACGGCGCTCGAATACACGGAGCTGCGCGTGCTCTCGCAGATGGCGCAGGGTGGCCAGCCAGGCGCGGAGGTCTCCGGCCTCAAGATCCGCGGCTCGGAGATCCAGCAGCGCATCACCGAACTTACGATGGAAGCCGTCGGCGAATATGCGGCACCCTATCTGCCGGGCTTGCTGTGGCAGGGCACCAACGAGGCGCCGGTCGGGCCGGAATATGCGCACCTTGCCGCGCCACGCTACTTCAACACGCGCAAGACCACGATCTACGGCGGGTCCAACGAAATCCAGAAGGGCATCATCAGCAAGATGGTGCTGGGTCTCTAACATGGACCTCGCGCTGAAGCCCGAGCACAAGGCCTTCGCCGAGGAGGTGAGGGAGTTCGCGCGGAAGAACCTCTCGCCCGCGACGCGGGAAAAGACGTTCTCAGGCAAGCACTACGACAAGGCCGACCATGTCGTGTGGCAGCAGGCGCTCGGGAAGAAGGGCTGGCTCGCCTACACCTGGCCGAAGAAGTTCGGCGGCCCGGGCTGGGACGTGACGCAGCGTTTCCTGTTCGAGAACGTGCTGGCGGAGGAAGGCGCGCCGCGCATCATTCCGTTCGGCGTGAAGATGGTCGGGCCTGTGATATACACCTTCGGCACCGACGAGCAGAAGGAACGCTTCCTGCCCGGCATCCGCAGTTCCGAGATCGCCTGGTGCCAGGGCTATTCCGAGCCGGGCGCCGGCTCCGACCTCGCCAATCTGCGCACGCGCGCCGTGCGGGAAGGCGACCATTACATCGTGAACGGCCAGAAGACCTGGACCTCGTTCGCGCACTGGGGCGACTGGATCTTCTGCCTGGTGCGCACCGATCCCGACGCCAAGCCGCAGGAAGGGATCTCCTTCCTGCTGATCGACATGAAGACTCCCGGCATCACCGTGCGGCCGATCATCATGCTCGACGGCGCCCATCACGTGAACGACGTGTTCTTCGATAACGTGAAGGTCCCGGTCGCCAACCGCATCGGCAAGGAGAACGAGGGCTGGACCTGCGCCAAGTTCCTGCTCGCCAACGAGCGGCTCGGCATCGCCGAGGTGCCGGCCTCCAAGCGCGGCGTGCGGTCCCTGCGCGAATTGAACGACGATCCCGCGTTTGCCGAGAAGATCGCCGACGTCGATCTGCAGGTGCAGGCGCTCGAGATGAGCGAGTTGCGCGCGCTGTCGGCGATGGCGCAGGGCGGGCAGCCCGGTCCGGAAGTCTCGACGCTCAAGGTCCGCGGCTCGGAAATCCAGCAGCGCATCGCCGAACTCGCGATGGAGGCGGTCGGCGAATACGCCGCGCCCTATCAGCCGGGCATGCTGTTCCACGACACCAACGAGACGCCGGTCGGGCCCGACCATGCGCCGCCCGCCGCCCCGCGCTATTTCAACATGCGCAAGACCAGCATCTACGGCGGCAGCACCGAAATTCAGAAGAACATCGTGTCGAAAGCCATACTGGGGTTATAACCAACGCTGTCACCCCGAGCGCAAGCGAGGGGTCTTTCGGGCGACAGGGAAGGATCCCTCGCTGCGCTCGGGATGACAGAGATCAAGTGGAGGAAGAGAAGATGGATCTGTCCCTGTCCGACGAGCAGAAGCAGCTGCAGGAAGGCGTCGAGCGCTTCGTGCGTGACAAGTACGCGTTCGACAGCCGCAAGAAGATCGCGGCGTCCGAGCGCGGCTGGCTGCCGGAGAACTGGGCGCAGTTCGCGGAGCTGGGCTGGCTTGCCATTCCCTTCTCCGAGGAAGACGGCGGCATCGGCTTCGGCCCGATCGGCACGATGATCGTGATGGAGCAGTTCGGCAAAGGCCTCGTGCTCGAGCCCTTCCTGCCGACGGTGGTGCTGGGTGGCGGCATGATCGCGGCCGCCGGCACGGCCGCGCAGAAGGAAGCGCTGCTGGCGCCGATGATCGAGGGCAAGAAGCAGTTTGCGCTGGCGTGGCTGGAGCGGCAGAGCCGCTACAACCTCGCCGACGTGTCGCTCAAGGCCACCAAGGAAGGCAACGGCTGGTCGCTCTCGGGCCAGAAGGGCGTGGTCTACAACGCCGCCTCCGCCGACACCATCATCGTGCTCGCCCGCACCGCGGGCGCCGCGCGCGAGGAGAAAGGGCTGACGCTCTTCCTCGTCGACGCCAAGGCCAAGGGCATCACGCGCCGCGACTATCCAACCCAGGATGCGCAGCGCGCGTCGGAGATCACCTTCGACAAGGTCTCGGTCGGCGCCGACGCCGTGCTCGGCACCGTCGACGGCGGCTTCCCGGTGGTCGAGGACGCGGTAGACCGCGCGATCGTCGCGCTCTGCGCGGAGGCGACGGGCTGCATGGACGCGATCAACGCCGCCACGCTCGAATACATCAAGACCCGCAAGCAGTTCGGCGTCGCGATCGGCAAGTTCCAGGTGCTGCAGCACCGCATGGTCGACTGCTTCACCAACGCCCAGGAAGCGCGCTCGATGACCCTGATGGCCTCGCTCAAGATCGAGGACAAGGATCCGATCGTGCGCCAC
>CAIWTJ010000036.1 GCA_903915535.1 Enhydrobacter aerosaccus | reverse complement strand
GCCTGGACGAACTGCGCTCGACCCTGCTGACCTCAGGATCATCATTCACATCGTTGGTTTCGATTTGGTTCATGCTCGACTTCACCATGAATGCCTCCGGTTGGACAAATCGGTGTCCAAAAAATCCGGGGGCAGCTCAGGCGCTCAACGGTCTCGGTGCGATAGGTGCAGGCGGCGACCAGCACGGAGGCCAGCGCCAGGGCAAAAAGAGCACGCATGGGGTGTCTCCTCGTGTTAAAAGTACCCGTACAACGCCTGCCTCCGGAGGCGGTTGCAGGCGGCTAGGCGGTCAATCCCAGCCGTTCGCCGCGATAGGCGCCACTCATCACCCGCTCCCACCAGGCGCGGTTGTCGAGGAACCAGCGCACCGTGTCGCGCAGCCCTTTGTCGAAGGAGTGGCGCGGCTGCCATCCCAGTTCGCGCCTGATCTTGGAGGCGTCGATCGCATAGCGCGCGTCGTGGCCGGGGCGGTCGGTCACGAATTCGATCAGCTTCTCGTGCAGCCGGTAGGGACTGCCGGGCAGCATCTCGTCGAGCAGGCCGCAGATCGCACGCACGACGTCGATGTTCGTGCGCTCGCTGTCGCCGCCCACATTGTAGGTCTCGCCGGGGCGACCCCGTGTCAGCACCGCCACCAGCGCCTCGGCGTGGTCCTCGACATGCAGCCAATCGCGCACGTTGAGTCCCTGTCCATAGACCGGCAAGCGCTCGCCGCGCAGGGCGCGGATGATCACCAGCGGGATCAGCTTCTCGGGAAAGTGATAGGGCCCGTAGTTGTTCGAACAATTGGTCGCCAGCGTCGGCAGGCCATAGGTGTGGTGCCAGGCGCGCACCAGATGGTCGGAGGCGGCCTTGCTGGCGGAATAGGGCGAGTTGGGCGCGTAGGGGGTGGTCTCTTCGAACCTGCCGGTGGGGCCGAGCGAGCCGAACACCTCGTCGGTGGAGATGTGCTGGAAACGAAAGCGCGTCTTCGCGTCGGCCTCGAGCCGGCGCCAGTAGGCGAGCGTCGCCTCGAGCAGGGTGTAGGTACCGGTGACGTTGGTCTCGATGAAGGGCGCCGAACCGGTGATCGAACGGTCGACGTGGCTTTCGGCCGCGAGATGCAGGATCGCGTCGGGCCGCACCTCGGCCAGCACGGCGTCGATCGCCGGCCGGTCGCAGATATCCGTCTTGTAATGTCGGTGACGATTGCTGGCGCCCGCTTCGGCCAGGGACTCGAGATTGCCCGCATACGTCAGCTTGTCGACGTTGGCGACCTGCCAGCCGGTCGTGCGGATGACGTGGCGAATGACGGCGGAGCCGATGAACCCGGCGCCGCCCGTGACCAGGAGCTTCATCGTCCCAGTCTACCCCACAAGAAGCTCAGCCGTGATGCAGGATCTGGCCGAGGAAGGTCTTGGTGCGCTCGTTCTTCGGATGGGCGAAGAACTCCTCGGGCTCGTTCTGCTCGACGATCTCGCCGCGGTCCATGAAGATCACGCGGTCGGCCACGGCGCGGGCGAAGCCCATCTCGTGAGTGACGCAGATCATGGTCATGCCTTCCTTGGCGAGCTCCACCATGACGTCGAGCACTTCCTTCACCATCTCGGGATCGAGCGCGGATGTCGGCTCGTCGAACAGCATGATCTTGGGCCGCATGCAGAGCGCGCGGGCGATCGCCACGCGCTGCTGCTGGCCGCCCGAGAGCTGGCCGGGATACTTGTTGGCCTGCTCGGGGATGCGCACGCGCTTCAGCAGGCCCATTGCGATCTCCTCGGCCTCCTTCTTCGGCATCTTCTTCACCCAGATCGGCGCCAGGGTCAGGTTGTCGAGGATGGTGAGGTGCGGGAAGAGATTGAAGGACTGGAACACCATACCGACTTCGCGGCGGATGGCCTCGATGTTCTTCACGTCATTGGACAGCGTGACACCGTGCACGACGATGTCGCCCTGCTGGTGCTCCTCGAGGCGATTGATGCACCGGATCAGCGTCGACTTGCCGGAACCCGACGGTCCGCAGACGACGATCTTCTCGCCCTCCTTGACGCTGAGGTTGATGTCGGAGAGCACGTGGAACTGTCCGTACCACTTGTTGACGCCCTTCAGCTCGATAACGGAATTGGTGGCCATTAGCGGCGGGTCCCCTTGTTGAGCTCGACCTCGAGATACTTGGAATAGCGCGACATCGAGAAGCAGAAGCAGAAATAGACGAAGGCGGCGAACAGGTAGACCTCGGCGGGAAAGCCCGCCCAGTTCGGATCGACCAGTGCCTGGTTGGCGGTATTGAGGAAGTCGAAGATGCCGATGATCAGCACCAGCGACGTGTCCTTGAAGAAGCCGATGAAGGTGTTGATCAGCGGCGGGATCACCACCCGCAGCGCCTGCGGCAGGATGATCAGGATGGTCTTCTGCGGGTAGCTGAGCGCCATCGCGTCTGCCGCCTCGAACTGGCCCTTGGGCAGGGACTGCAGGCCACCGCGGATGATCTCGGCGATGTAGGCGCCGGCGAACAGGATGACGGCGACCAGCGCGCGCAGGAACTTGTCGATGGACGTGCCCTGCGGCAGGAACAGCGGCAGCATGACCGAGGCCATGATCAGAAGGCTGATGAGCGGCACGCCGCGGATCAGCTCGATGAAGCCCACGCACAGCCCCTTGATCAGCGGCAGCTTCGAGCGCCGTCCCAGCGCCAGCAGCACGCCGTAGGGGAAGGCGAACACCAGGCCGTAGGTTGCCAGGATGATCGTCACCGGCAGCCCGCCCCACATGCCGGTCTCGACATAGTCGAATGCCGCGATGGTGAGGGACCAGGCGGGCATCACGCCCGCGATTCGCAGGATCAGTCCGATGACGCCGATCGCCGCGAGGGCGCGCCAGGCGTTGAGTTCGACGGGTTCGGCGATGGCGCCGCGGACCGACATGCCAATGCCGCCCACGACCGCCGCGATGGTGAGGAACAGGCTGATCGGGAAGGAAAGCACGCCGAACATCAGCAGGAAGGTGATGAACGAGCCGATCGCCCAGATCCAGATCAGCCGCGAGTTCCACATCCGCCGGTCCGCACTCGAGACCAGCATCGCCAGCATCGTGACGACCGCCAGAAGAGGCCGCCAATGCTGGGCGTAGGGGAACGAGCCGAAGAAGATGTAGCGATATTTCTCGTGGATCAGCGCCCAGCAGGCGCCGTGCCCGCGGCAGGCCTGGCCGTTCGGCGCCGTGAAGGTCGCGGTGAAGAGCGCCCATTCCAGGAACCAGCTGAGCATCCACCCGATCGCGACAAGCAGCACGACCGTGGTGATGCCGTTGGCCCAGCTCGAGAACAGGTTCTTGCGCATCCAGCCCATCACGCCCGTGTCGAGGACGGGTGGGGCGAGTTGCCGGCGTTCGCCGGTCGGCACTACATCGGTCATGCTCAGCGCTCCGTGAGCGCGATGCGCTTGTTGTAGTAATTCATGAACGCCGAGATCGACAGGCTGACCGTCAGGTAGGCCGCCATGATGATCAGCACATTCTCGATCGCCTGGCCGGTCTGGTTAATGGTGACGTTTACCGAGGCCACGAGATCGGGATATCCGATCGCGATCGCCAGCGAGCTGTTCTTGGTGATGTTGAGATACTGGCTGGTCATCGGCGGCACGATGATGCGCATCGCCTGCGGCAGCAGCACCAGGCGCATGACCTGGCCGCGCGACAGGCCGATCGCGGAAGCGGCTTCGGTCTGGCCCTTGTTCAGCGCCAGGATGCCCGAGCGCACGATCTCGGCCACGAACGCCGAGGTGTAGAGAACGAGGCCGACGAGCAGCGCGGTGAACTCGGGCTGGATGACCATGCCGCCCACGAAGTTGAAGCCCTTGAGCTCGGGCCAGCTCGTGGCGACGGGTGCGCCACCGGCCACCCAGACGAGGGCGGGAATGCCGAGGACCAGCGCGATGCTGGCGTAGATGGTGGGGAACGGCTGGCCGGTCGCCTCCTGGCGGCGCTTGGCCCAGCGCGCCGTGAAGAAAGCCGCCGCGATGCCGACAAGCAGGCCAATGCCCATCCATTGGTGGATCGGGTTTGCCAGTGGAATCGGGAAATACAGTCCGCGATTGCTGAGGAAGAAGGAGTTCAGGACGTTCACGGCCTGGCGCGGGCCTGGAAGCGACTCGCTGATCATCTTGTAGATCAGGAACAGCCAGAGCAGCAGCGGCACGTTGCGGAAAATCTCGACGTAGTATTCGCAGATCTTGGAAAGCAGCCAGTTCGGCGACAGGCGGCCGACGCCCAGCAGGGTGCCGAGGATGGTCGCCAGCACGATGCCGGCGACGGCGACCCGCAGGGTGTTGAGCAGGCCCACGAACATCGCGCGGGCGTAGGTGCTGGCGGGCGAGTAGGCGATCATCGTGTCGCCGATTTCGAAGCCGGCTTCGCGGTCGAGATAATGGAAGCCGGATGCGATCTTCTGCCGGGCGAGGTTTTCGACCGTGTTGGAGACCAGGAAGTAGGCCAGCGCGCCGACCAGTCCAACGACAACGATCTGGAAGACCCAGCCGCGGATGGCCGGATCGTTCCAGGGCGCCACTTTCGTGGAGCGTGACGCGGAGCCGAGTGTCTCGACTGCCATACGTTAGTCCCCCTGCCTGTGCCTCATGCCGCGGTTGATCCGCAGCTTCGCTCTCTCGTTGATTTTTCCAGGAGCAGGTGCGGGACCCCCATCCCGCACCTGCACCCGAAGTCTTCCTTAGCGGACCGGCTGCGCGTACTGCAGGCCGCCCTTGCTCCACAGCGCGTTCAGGCCACGCTCGATCTTGAGCGGCGTGTCCTTGCCGACATTGCGCTCGAAGCTCTCGCCGTAGTTACCGACCTGCTTGATGATGTTGTAGACCCACTTCTCGTCGACGCCGAGTGCCTTGCCCATGCCGGGCGTGACACCGAGGATGCGCTTGATCGAGGGATTCTCGCTCTTCAGCATCTCGTCGACGTTC
>CAIWTJ010000035.1 GCA_903915535.1 Enhydrobacter aerosaccus | reverse complement strand
CCTGCCTGTAAAGTTCCACGCCCTTCATCCCCCCGCCCTCTGCACGCCGTGCAAAGAGCTATCTGCCGAGGTATTTTTGCTCCGGCGCAACCAGACTTTCCGGCCGCTTCAGTGAGGGATTTTGTCTCCGGCGCTTACACACGATCCTGAAATATGAGCTCAACACCCTCCGCCTTATAAGAGGCTATCGACTGCGATGTATCAATGAGCAGGTGGGCACGAAGCGCATGATCTGACCGACGATCTGCAAATCCGTCCGAAGGAGCCGAGAGGGCCACACTGAGGTTAGCGGGTTGCGAGGCAATTGACATGTAACTTCTCCTCTTTAGCCGCTTTGGCGAAGTGCAGGGGGCGGCAAGCTGGATCAAATTCCCCGGCCCGTGAGGTGGGCCAGCCCAATTGGTCAGCGCAGCAAAACCAATAGAGGCAATGCATCCTCTGCGGCCCACACGAGTCCATTCTGTCGAAAGTGCTTCCCAATCTCGGCCGCAGTCGCGAGATCGATGCCAAGGACGAGACGGCTTTCTTCAGCGGGCCACTCACCCGTGGGATCAACCCCGTACCCTGGGATATGGTCAAGCTCTCGCCGATCTAGCTCCGTCAACAGGTCTTGTTGCGCTCGATTGTTTTCCGCTTTGGAGTGCCGCTTACTCCATGGGTTCCAGGCCGTAAGAACCGCGGAGGAGGTAACCTTGCGGTCGAGGAGTAACCGGCCAAGAAGCAATGACCGCAGCCCCGTATGCCGTTGCCCGATACGCAGGATAAACCCAGCGTGCCCGCCAATTCGATATTCAGTGGCTAAGTACGCCTCGATCGTCTTGGATGAAATCACCGAGCGATCGAGCGCTGAAAGATGCGTTCCCAGAAACATAAAAGCCCTCCTGCTGGAGGGCTGACGCTTGCCGCTTTGTTGCTCCGAAGAGCCACATCCCCTTACGGGAAACCACCTTGCCCGGTTGGCAGGTTGGTATGGGCGTCAGCCCAACTCTTGATGACGGAGAGTTTTTATCAGACTGAGTGGCCAACTGCAAGTAGTGGCAGGTCGGGACAGGGCCACCTAGTCTTCGACTAGCTTCAAAGGTTAACCAGAGAGAAGCTGGCACTTGGTTCAGGCTCACATGAAACGACCTATCTGTGCCTTTTTCCTTTCACTTCTCGCTACGACGCAGGCCTGAGGGCTGCGTCCTGCCATCCAGCTATGCCGAGGAAGCCTTGCCGCTTGCCATGCTGCAGCATGAGAAGGCAGGCGTCAGACTGGCTGCTATCTTGAATGTGGCGTTGAGATAGGTTTCTTAATTGTCTCAATGGCGGCGTGACTTCTCCTCAATGGCGCGAGGCCACGTGTGTTTTTGGCGAGCCCAGCCCACATTTCATTTACTCCGGCGCGAGTCCGAAAATGCCGCGTCTCGCCTTATCACTCAGTGTATTACCTTCCCGCCGCGACCGTTAGCAATTGAGCAGACTTTGTGCGCGGTCTCGCTTGCCGTCGCTTTGCCTTCGCCCTCCGCTCTCACTCCTCGCATGAGAGTCCAACTCTGCTCTTGAATGCCGGGCACGTAGTCAACTATGAGCATCCAATGCGGCTGCCCCATCAACTTTGCGATAGCAGCAGTCGTAGCGCGGGAGCCGCTATAGTTCGCAAACGAAATCCCATTGCATATCGATGCACTGGCCACTTCTGTCATAATTGCTAGCTCAAACTCTCTAGCTTGCTCGCGTGGATCACCGTTCGCGCATGCGACAAGCGTGGGCATCGTCTCGGTGCATGCGGGGTACGCCTCGCACCCGACCCGCTCAATACTGGCGCGGTTTGTCTTGTACCAACCTTGCGCGTACTTACAGGCGTTGGAGGCGTAGTCGGGCGTCCACCTTCCGTCGAGTATTACGACGCGTTGAGCCTCGGCGTGGCAGTCGCCGGTCAATGTGACTATCAGAACGAATATGCCAAGCGCTCTAACGTTCATGACGGCAGCCCGGTGGCCCCTTGCATACGCGGCATCCTAAATCTTTCCTGTCGACGGAGCGGGCGGGCTAAGCGTGACACAATATACCGAAGATCGCCCGCAATAACGAGATGACGCAGTTCATCCATAGGTGCGCGCAGCGTCTCAGCCGTCTAATACCGCCGCGTCGACGGGTAGCCCCAGCCGCCTGTTGGTCAGCGCAGTGACGATGCTTGCGACCAGCGAGGCCGCCTCTGCGCGGCGAGAGGAGTCTTGATTTTCTGGCTCGTCGCGCCTTGTGCCGACCTTGCCCTCAATGCGGTCAGCCACAATCTCGCAGGCTCGCACGTCACCATCGACGGCCTTCAGCACCAAGCGCGCCGCGATCACGTCGAGCGCCGCCAAATGCCCGGACAGTGAGTCGTCGACGGGCGAGCCGCTGGTGCGCTCGCTGGCGGGTTCGGTCAACCTTGAGACAAACGCCCGGAGCGTCACGACGTCGAGCATCAGCGCCGCCCAGATCGCGCGGGTGAGCGGCCTGTAACGGTGCCGGTGAGGGAGAGCGTCGAGGTTCGCCCCTGCGATCTGGGCGAAGTCGGCGAGCGACAGCCGCTGGCGGGCCTGCGGCGGCCTCTGGAGGGATGCGGCGGTGCTGGCGGTCACTAGATGGATCGGGTCTCCGGTGCCACATAATGGGACCTTTCTAGCCGCTCAGGAACGACTCTAGACGGCTCGCCGCGCCTAAATCCAGCGATGCCAGCTTTTGGATGGCTTCGGCGATCCTACGCTCGCGGCGGGCCTCCTGAGCCCAGCTTTCGCCTGCGCGGCGCATGCCCCGGCGCGGGTCGTCTGCCTTGGTCGCTGCGCGGGCTAGCCGGTCGACGGGACCCATCCGGCTCGCGGTCGAGCCCTGCCTCCCGGTGCGGCACGACAGACAAACCCAGCCGATGCCTCCCGGGATATCCGGCAGGGTGACCTCGCCGCGCTCGTTCCGCCGTGACCACTCAGCCTCCAGCGCCGCCCGTACAGGTGGTCGCCCGCTGCCGGTGGGCGGGTGCAGCACCGCTGCTTGCTTGCCGCAACTCGGACACAAGAGCAGCCAGCGGCGACGGGGGCGGACCAGAGGTATTTGCAACAAAGACTCCTTTAGCGAGCGTAGGGGTTCAGTGGGGTTTACAACCCATTTCGGACTCTCTTTTCAAAGTGGCATCTACATTAATATTGCCACCACTTTCAGAAGAGGGACCCAAATGGGTCGTAAACCCCCACTAACCCCTTTTGTAACTCCGTCCCCTCAAAACTTTCCCCCAGAGTGGGCTTCAATCCTCACTAACCCCTACCTCCCTTCGTCCGACGGCCACTGCGTCTTAACAAGGCGATAGTGAGCGCGGCCATCCTCCAAAGCGCGCGTGAAAGTCCAGCCGCGGCGCGGGCGGCGATGCGAACTCAGCCAGTGACCGAGCCGCTCCTTCGAGATCATACCCCGGGCACCTTTCTTCTCGGCGACGGCAAGGCACGCCTCCCGTAGCTTCTGGCGGCGGAAGGGTGGCGGCCCGTCCCAATTATTCGGGCGCACCCAGTCCTCCGGAGATGAGGCGGTCTCCGCAAGAACTTCGCGCATTCGCTCTGTCGCCAGCGCGACGATCTGGGCGGTCTGGTATTGGGCCGCGACACCCGAGTCGTCTTCGGCCAAGCCACTCTCGACGAACGCATCGATCATTGCGTCGAGGGACTCGATTGCATCCCCGACGTCATAGGCCTCGTCAGTGCTGACGGCGATGTCGGGCAGCCCCGCCCACATTAGAGCGTCGCGAACCACCCGACCCCAATCTTCGAACGACCCCATCGGGACGCCATTCTGCTTCGGACAACCGGCGACGACGTAGGCCCTCATGATGGTGAGTGCGTCGATCACCATCTGCCCCCTATCGCGCAACACCTCGTCGCGCGGATCGAAGCCGTGGACGTTGCGGTTGGGACGCTCGCTCCCGGTGTCGATGCGCATCATGATCGCCCGGCGGGCGATCTCGTAGTCGATCTCGGCGTTGTTGGCCGTGATGAGGAGCAGCATTCCGGCACCAACCGGGACCGCCTGCTGGGAGTAGTAGAGGCGCACGTTGACCTCCTTCGAGGTAAGCATAGCGAGCAACTTGCCTCCCCCGATCTTGCCGTGGACGTTGTCGATGATGGCAAAGCCTCGGGCCGCAAGCAGTGCGGTGTCGAAGTCGTTGCTGAAGGTGTCGCTCGACATGTCGGTGCCGTTGACCAGTGCCGGGTCGTCTCCGATCAGCATCATCGGCGCAAGCTCGGCAATGAGAGTCTTCCCGCTGCCGGGCATCGGGGCCTCAATGATGTAGGCCGGGCTCGTGCGGACGGCATGCACGGCGAGGACCGCCATGAACGCGCTGACGGCCGCCGTGCGGTCTCGGTCCAACGTCAGCATCCATTCTCCGGCGACCTTCTTCGACGTGTCGAACCGGAACTCGCGGAACGGGTGGGCGAGGCGGTTCGCCGCCTGCCAAGCGAGACGCTGAGCGTTCTCGGGCGTTATAGCAGGCATCGGCGGGAACACCTTGCCGCAGGGGTCGAAGAAGACGCCGGTCGCGTCGTCGTAGCCCGGCTTGTCGCAGACCGTGCCATCGGGCCGCAGGAAGGGTGTCGTCATGACCCCAGTGATGGACTTGATCGGGGAATTAGTGTCGCCGGTAAAATTCAAAATCTGCTTGAGCATGCGATTTGTAGGATATGCCGGGACGCGATTTGCCCCCTGCCTGGCCGGGCCTAGTCTGTAGAAAAAACAGACGCGCTCCAGCCGCGCCGACAGAATTTCCGGTGTTAGGGTAACGAGTCCGATCTGCGTCCGGTCGGCGTACTGCGCGGTGCCACCCCGAGCGTTGGCTTCGCCGCGGTACCGCGTCTTCACCCTCACCGATCGGTCAGGAATTGTGATCGCGTTTCCCCGACGGTAGACAGTCTCGCTGCGACCCAGCGCCTCCATCGCCTTTGTCAGGTTGGCCTCCTGCATCCCGGCCCCCTCGTTGATCGCGACGCGATCCACCGGCGCCTGGGGAGCGAGCGAGTCGTCGATCTTCAGCAAGTCGGCGACAACTCCAAGTCGCGTCTTGATGACCTGGATCATTGCCTCCGTGCGGCGTGGGTCGGCGGTACCGCTAATCACGAGGATTACACCTCCCGCAAGCGACAGGAAGCCGCGGAATGCCGCGTCTCCCGTACCAATGTCGAAGATCCAACGATCTTCCTCCCACTCCCCGGCCACGAAGTTGGTGAAGGACTTGATGCAGTCAACGATCTTGTCGATATCGTTGCTATCGTCGAGGCCAACGGCGGAGCCAGTATCCGGCATGGCTATCCTCCTGCAGAAATGTTGTCACTTGCAGTGCCGGTGCCGGGCTTCTCCGCCCGCACCATTGCCGCGATCAACTGATCGACTCCCATCCGCTGGGCCTCTTTTTCCTGTTGCTCGAAGCGCTGCTGCCAATAGTCGACGTCGCGCCATCCGCGCTGGCTGGCATGCCACGCAATCGTGTCAAAGCTGATCGAGCCGTTGGGGGCGAACGTGTTCCACGCCTGTTGCGTGTCGCGGGGCCTGTAGCTCGGGTGCTGCCGTGAGAACTCGTCGAACAGCGCACTTGCCGAGGCGTCGCTGAGTGCAGGCGACGGGCCGACGCACGCCTTCAGGGCCAACCCGATGCGAACCCAGTCCTCGCGTCCGAAGTCGTTGACGAGGACGGCCATTGCCGAGCGCACGAGTCCGGCGAATGGGGCAGCAGCGTTCGAGGACCGCGTGGCCCGCCGCGCGTTGATCTCCTCTCGCCACGACTCGGGAAGTCCGAGCGCGAATGCGAGCGCGCCGATCTCGACACGCGGTGCATCAAGGCGGTCGTATTCGACCGTCGCGGCGTAGCCGTTTCCGTCCTGCTTTATCGAGCCGGGTGGCCGCGCCCAGCGCATCCCGCCGGAGCAGTCGGGATCGCCCCAGCCCCCCATCGCGGCAGCGCGAATGAAGGCTCGCCCCATCTCGTGACCGACGGGTCGAATGAACCAGCACGCCTGCGCGTTGAAGTGTTCGCCGACACGGCGCGTGGCGATGACGCTGTGCGGTCGCACTTCCTCGGGCAACTTCAGCATCCGGTCCAGCGACGCCTTCGACTTCCCTTCAAGGTTACCGACGTCGTCGAGCATCACGACGTGGACGCGAGCCGTGTTGTCGACGGTGGCACGTGACGCCTCGGGTTTGAACGTCGCGCAATTGAAGTGCAGCCCACGCGCCAGCACCTGGACGCCGGGCGTCCAGCCCTTTGGCCTGAAGCCCCGGTTGCCGGGGTATGCTAGACCCAGCGCGACCTTCTCGTTCGGCTGGCGCGTCGCGAATGCTTTCGACAAGAAAGTATCGAGGGTCACCTGCACTGTTAGGCCCTCCCTGACGTTGAGGAGAAGCGGGCGGTCACAGTTTCGCCCGCAGGCAGCATTCCGCGCTTGCTCTGATCGGCCAGCGTCCGCTTCCTGAACATCTCGTTCGGATCGCGGTCGGGAGGACAGCACGTCTCGCAGATGCCAACGATGCAGACGCCTTTCTCCTGCGTCTCAATCTCAGGCGGGCTGGCGAGCGCCTCGCGGTAGCGCCTCGGGTCGGCGGACGAGTTGGCGACGGCGACGCGGTTCAGCTTGCCTACCCACCAAGGCCGTCGCCCCGGCATATGGCCCATGTCGCGATTGCAGATATAGCACTGTGGCGGCTCGGACTTGGCCAAATCGAGCGCGTAGAGGAGCAATTCCTTGTAGTGGAGAGCCGCCATCTCGCCGCGTAGCCAGACGACTTCCCACTTAAACAAGTAGGCTCCCTCGTGCGGAGCCGTGTCGTCAGGGAAATTGACGATCTCGGGGCGCTGCTTCTTCGCCGCCGCCTTGCGCCGCTCGTGCCGGTTCATCGACCGGTCTCCATGCCGGAGTGGCTGTCGATCAGGTTGAAGGCGGTGGTGAACACTACTAAATTGTCGTCAGGGAACTTTTTCATGGGTTCTCCCTCAGTCTCGAATATTGCGCCGCTGGGCCTGCACGCCCGGCGGCGTTATTCTTTCGGGGTCAGGCGACGCGGCGCTGCCGCACGACAGGACGCAGTGGACCGGTGGCGCGGGCGATGCGAACGGCCTCACTCATGGGAAAGCGGCGGCTCCGTCCGATCAGCACGGAGCGAACATCACCGCGCTCGACCAGCCTCCACAGAGTCGTTCGGCTGATCCCAAGCTGTTTGGAGAAGTCGTTTGCACTGAGAAGCATTGGCGCGGCCGTGGCGGCCGCGTGCTCGGCTTCGAGCGCACCGGTGTTAGTGCGCGGCATCACGCGGCCTCCCGTTCCAGCAGGCGCCGCATCGCGACCAGAGCGCGCACGGGCTCGGCCTCGACGTAGGTCTCGCCCGCGAGGTGCTCGGCGGCCAGAACCTTCGTCTTGACCAGCACCTCCAGCTTCTTGGGTGTCAGGTCTAGGGCGAAGCAGACCTGCGGCCCCGTCAGGTAACGCGGCCAGCCATCGCATGGGGGCAGCGGCGGCTTGCCCCGCTTTGCAGTCTCTTCAGTAGTCTTCTCGGTGCTCATCGATGCCTCACGAGTTGATTTCGTGAGCATCCAATTAGACCGGGTTTTCGGCTTCAAATAGAGGGGGACCGGGTTTGAAGCCCTGTCTTTTTAAGTGGGATTTTGCCGCCTGCGTCGTTCGCGTTGCGCATGTGCTCGCATGATCTGGCGTGCACGATCCCTGATCGCCCGTGGCGGCATACGGGCGCTCGGGTTGCCATCAGAAAGCTCCCGTTCGGCAATGCGCCGGGCGGCTTCACGTCGATCCGGACTGCCCGCAGCGGTCCTGCGCAACTCCGAGTCGATCTGCGCCGCACCTTCCTCGGGTGACCTGCCCACCTGCCCAGGCAACGCTAGATCACGTGCCGCCGGAACGTGTCGCCTTGCCATCCGCATCCAGAGGACCTTCATCGAGGCTTGCGCAAAGTCGAGACCGTACTCGGCGCAAAGCTCCTCGTAGATCAATCCCCAATGTCCGTGCGTGTCATGCTCGGCGTCGAGGCGTTCGGGCGGCGTCATGGGCAGACCGGCCGCCCGCTTGCGCTCGGCGGCGCTCAGCTTGCGCGGCTTCGCCAGAAAGCCCGTATAGGGTTTTGCCTTCGTCCTCGCCATTTACCGACGCCCCTTCGGCTTCTTCGCAGCCTTCGCTTTCTCATCACCGCAAGCGAAGTCACTCCACCTCGCCATCAGGCCTCGTCGCCGCTCCAAGAGTTTGCTACGGGCATAAGCGTTCTCGGTGGCGCTACCGACCACGTGTGCGAGCGCGTGCTCGGCCAGTTCCCGTGGCACGCCCTGTTCGCCGCACCAGTCGCGGAAGGTGCTGCGAAGCCCATGCACAGTGACGCCCTCTGCGGACGGCACGGCGCGACGAAGCGCCATCATTGTGCCGGTGAGCGAGATTGGCCTGCCGCGCACGATACTGGGGAACACGAGGTCGCTCCGACGGATCTTCGCCGCCTCCTTGAGTACGGCCAACGCCTGCCTCGACAGAGGTACAAGATGCTCTCGGCGAGTCTTCGTGCGATCGGGCGGCACAGTCCACACGGCGCTCTTCTGGTCAATCTCGTCCCAGCGCGCGCCAACGACCTCGCCGATGCGGCACGCGGTCAGCGCCGTGAACGACACCGCGAGCGACGCCGGGGTGATGCTCTTCGCGAGCGCCTTCATCGCGGCGGGCACTTTGGCGATGGGCAGTGCTGCGTGATGCTTCACCGGGCGTACCTTGGCCTTGGCGGCCAGCAGGTGATCGAGGTGGCCGCGCCACCGCGCCGGGTTCTCTCCGCCACGCATGCCCCGCACCTTGGCGAAGTCGAGGATTGCCTCGATCCTGCCGCGAACACGTGCCGCCGTCTCGGTCTTCGTCGTCCAGATCGGACCCACAACCGCCATTACGTCGTCGGTGGTGATCGCATCGACGGCGAGGGTCCCGAGGTGCGGCATCGCGTAGGCGTCGAGGCTCGCCTGCCACTGGGCGGCCGATTTCGGATTGCGCCATCCGGCCCGGTGCTGGTCGATGTAGATTGCGGCGATCTCGGCGAAGGTGCCGATCACAGGCTTCCTTGCGACGAGCCGTTCGGCACGTCGCATCTCGATGGGATCGCGCCCTGCGTTGAGGTGCAGACGCGACTCCAGCACGGCCTGTCTAGCCGCTGAGAGCGTGATCAGGGGGTGGGAGCCGAGGCCTAGGTCGCGCCTGCGGTCTCCGTGCCGGTAACGGAAAAACCAGCTACGGGACGTGCCCGTGACCTGAAGATATAGCCCGCCGCCGACCGGGTGCTTACCCGGGGCCTTCAGGCGCTCGACCTGCGCGGCATTCAGCATCCGTCGCGCCTTTGGATTGTCCGCCAACACCCATCCTCCTACCCATCCAATGGTCGGTATATCGGGAGGCGTCCTGAAACATCAAGAGCCGAAGCAGTGAAGCAATTGCTGGGTTTTGGGAGATTGGGAAACGACTTGAAACAGCAGGAAATGGGGAAATGGCGGAGGGGATGGGATTCGAACCCACGATAGGGATTATCTCCCTATAACGGTTTAGCAAACCGCCGCCTTCGGCCACTCGGCCACCCCTCCGCAGCCCGTCTAGGCCCCGGCGACTTATATCCACGGCGGATGCGCGGCGGTTCTACCGGCCAGGCGGCAGGGTGTCAAACCTGGGGCCGATTTCGCAGGCAAAATCAGGCATTTGGACGCTTTGGACGATCTGTGCGAGGCTCGCCGCATGAGCACAGAACCCGTCACCTCCATCGAGATGCTGAAGCGCCTGGTGGCCTTCGACACCACGTCGCGCAACTCCAATCTCGACCTCATCAAGTACATCCAGTCCTATCTCGACGACCACGGCGTGAAGAGCACGCTGGTCCCCAACGAGGAAGGCACCAAGGCCAACCTCTTCGCGTCGATCGGCCCGGAGGCCGAAGGCGGGATCGTGCTCTCGGGCCACACCGACGTCGTGCCGGTCGACGGCCAGGCCTGGGAGACCGATCCCTGGACCCTCACCGAGAAGCCCGACGGCAAGCTGTACGGCCGCGGCACCTGCGACATGAAGGGTTTCATCGCCGTCGCGCTGGCGCACGTGCCGAAATTCCAGAAGGCCAGGCTCAAGGTGCCGATGCACTTCGCCTTCTCCTACGACGAGGAGATCGGCTGCCTGGGCGCGCATTCGCTGGCGGAGAAGCTGGTCGGCGCCGTGCCGCGTCCGCAGACCGTGATCGTGGGCGAGCCCACGATGATGAGTGTCGTCAATGCGCAGAACGCTGGCGGCGGCCTCAACGCCACCTTCACCGGTTTCGAGGCGCATTCGTCGATGACGCATCTCGGCGTCAACGCGATTCACTACGCCGGCGAGTTCATCCACTGGTTGAACGAGTTGCAGGAAGAGCTGGCGCAGCGGAAGCATCCGCATCTCGACACCATGCCGAACCACACCACGATCAATGTGGGCATTATCAGCGGCGGCACGGCGGGCAACATCCTGGCGCGCGAATGCGTGCTGAACTGGGGCTATCGCACCCTGCCCGGCGACGACAACACCGAGGTGCAACGCCGCGCCGAGCAGTATGTGAAGGAGCTGCTGCTGCCCAAGATGCGCGCCAAGCATCCTGACGCCAATATCGTGATCAAGCGGCGCTCCTTCGTCCCAGGCCTGCTCCCGCAGGAAAACGAGGCGGCCGCCAAGCTCGCGCTGGAATGGACCGGCGGCAACCGCACCTACGCCGTGCCTTACGGGACAGAGGCGGGAATCTTTCGTAGCCACGGCATCCCGACAGTGATCTGCGGCCCGGGCGACATCTCGCAGGCGCACCAGCCCAACGAGTTCGTGGCCAAGTCGCAGATGGATTCCTGCGATGCCTTCGTCGGAAAACTGATCAAATGGGCCGAGACACACTAGCCCATCGCCGCCGCTTCCTGCAGTTCCTGGCCGCGAGCCCGCTGCTCGCCAGCGGCGAGGCGCTGGCCCAGGAGCTTCACCGTCTGCCGGATCCCATGGTGTGGGCGCCGCGCACTCTCGACAGGCTGATCGCAACGCCGCGCGAGGCGTTCGACGTCTTCGATTTCGAACCCGTGGCACAGAAGACCGTGCCGCCGGCGCATTTCGGGTACATGGCCTCGGGTGTCGACGACGAGGTGACGCTGCGCGCCAACCGCGAAGGCTTCCAGAAGTTCCAGTTGCGGCCGCGCCGGCTCGTCGACGTCGGCAAGATCGACATGCGTATGGAGCTGTTCGGCGAAACCTACGGAAGTCCGATCGTGGTGGCGCCGACGGGCTCGAACCGCGCCTTTCACGAGGACGGCGAACTCGCCGTCGCGCGGGCGGCCCAGACCGGCAACCACCTCCAGATGCTGTCGACCGTCGCGAACACCTCGATCGAGGACGCGATCGAGGCGCGCGGCCGGCCGGTCTGGTTCCAGCTCTATCCGACCGACGAGTGGAACGTGGCCCAAGGGCTGGCCAAGCGTGCCGAGAAGGCCGGTGCCGGCGCCATCGTGATCACCGTCGACGTGATCGCACGGCAGAACTGGGAAACGCTCTATCGGCTGATGCGCACGGACACGCGCGCCTGTGGGAGCTGCCACGAGCGGTCGATGACGGGATTCCTATCGCGCAAGGCCAACTTCGACGGTCTCGACATTAATCGCCTGCGCACGACGTCGCACACCACCCTCACCTGGGACTTCGTCAAGCGGCTGCGCGACACGGTGAAGACGCGGCTGCTGCTCAAGGGACTGATGACCGCCGAGGACGCCCGCCTGGCCGTCGAACACGGTCTCGACGGCATCGTCGTCTCCAACCACGGCGGCCGCGCCGAGGATCACGGACGCTCGACCATCGACGCCCTACCCGAGATCATCGAGGCCGTCGGCGGCAAGATTCCGGTGATCGTCGATTCGGGGTTCCGCCGCGGCACCGACATCGTGAAGGCTCTCGCGATGGGGGCGCATGCCGTCGGCATCGGCCGTCCCTATCTCTGGGGCCTGGGCGCCTTCGGCGAGCCGGGTGTCGAGCGCGTGCTGGGCATCCTGCGCGAGGAGCTGCGCTCGGTGATGATGCAGGTCGGCGCGCCGTCACTGAAGGATATCGTGCCGGCGATGGTGCGGCGGGCCTAACCCACGCAGACTGCGCGTTCGGTGTGCAGCACGGACTGTTGATTGAAGCGCTTGAGATAGGCGTCGATGATCGCCTTTACCCTCGGCAAGTGCGCCGGCGCATCGAACACGACGAGGATCAGCATCTTCGAGCGCTCGCGCGTGATCGTGCCGGAGGGATCGCGCCATTGGCCGGCCGCGTCGATCGCGGTCAGCCCGTCGGGAAAGCGCGGCGTCACCTCCTGGGCGAGATAGGACGCCCACTCGGCGTCGCTCACGGCCCCGTAGAAGAGATCGACCTCGACCGCCGGCTTGAGCGGCGCGGCGCAAGTCGGGGCCTGCTGTTGCGGGGCACAGGCGCCCAGCAGCAGCATCGCCATCACGGATGCCGCCTGGGCGGCCGTCCTAGTTGAGATACGGCACCGCCATGCCCTTGACCACCGCGGGCCGGGCATTGATGAGGTCGAACCACCGCTTCACGTTGGCGAAGTCGGCCAGGTTCACCTGGTGCCATTCGTACCGGGAGATCCATGGGAAGATTGCCATGTCGGCAATCGTGTAGTCCGCGCCCGCCGCGAAGGCGTTGGTCGCGAGCTGCTTGTCGAGCACGCCGTACAGGCGCTTGGCCTCGTCCACGTAGCGCTTGATTCCGTATTCGATCTTGGTCGGCGCCGCGCGCAGGAAGTGATGTGCCTGGCCGAACATCGGGCCGACGCCGCCCATCTGCCACATCAGCCACTCGTACGTCCTGTACTTCGCTGCAGGCTCCTTCGGCAGGAACTTGCCGGTCTTCTCTCCGAGATAGAGAAGAATGGCGCCCGATTCGAAGAGGCTGATCGGTTTGCCGTCCGGACCGTCGGGATCGACGATCGCGGGAATGCGGTTGTTGGGGCTGATCTTCAGGAATTCGGGCTTGTGCTGTTCGCCCTTGGAGATGTCGACCTTGTGCACGCTGTACGGCAGCCCGCACTCCTCGAGCATGATGGAGACCTTGCGGCCGTTGGGCGTGCCCCAGGTATGAAGTTCGATCTCAGCCAATATTGCCCCCCTTAGATGTCGTCGGATCCACCGGAGTCGAAGCCGCTGGAATCGTCGGTCGTATCGTAGTCGTCCGCGGCGCCGTCGTCCTGCGCCAGATCAGCGGAATTCAGCTGATCCGGCGGCATGAGCGGATCCGGCGACAAAAGCGGTGCCGCGTTCGCGGCCCCTGCCCCGAACGGCCCCGGGCTGTGACCCATCATGTTGCGTATGCCTTCGAACAGCAACGCGCCGCCTGCAACGCCCGCGGCCGTCATCATGGCCTGGCGCAGGAAACCGCCACCTGCCGCCTGGGGCGCAAAGGCCGGTGCGGAAGGCGCCTGTTGCACCGGCTGCGTCGGCGGCACGGAAGCGTTGCCCCACGGCCCCAGCCTGGGAGCACTCGCGAGAAAGCCCGGCGCGGGCTGGGCCGCTGTCTTGGCTTCAAGCTCCGCGATGCGCGCCTGAGCACCCTTCAGCGCCTGCTCCTGCACGAGGACTGTCTGCACGAGCAGATAGGGCGCACCCGGCTGGTTCGCGATGGATTGGGCGATCAACCGCTCGGCCTCGGGATCGCGAGGCTGGGCCTCGAATCCCCTCAGACGGCCAAACAGGCCAGCGATGAGATCGCGTTCTTCGGACTGCATTGACGGCCTCCTACCCCGTTGGGCATCGTCAACGTGGTTGTCCGGTGCCGGAGCGTCAAGGGGCGGCCAGTTCACCCAACCGCAACATCCAGGGAGCGATCCAGCGCCGCTGCAGGAAGCCGTTCAGCATCCAGACGTCCGGCGCCAGTCTTGCCGTCACCTCGGCCTCATCTTCGGCGCGTACGATCAGCAACACGTCACGCGTGCCGTCGAGCGGACCGCCCAGCACGATGAAGCCTTCGGCCAAGAGCGCATTCATGAAATCGGCATGGGCGCGCCAGCCTTCGTGCTCTTCCATCGGCTTGGCATGATCCCATCGCGGACCGCGCGTGTTGAGCACAGCGAACAGTTTCTTCATGTCGATTACATCCGTGTGAAGTCCATGATCCAGTTCGTTTCCCAGCTCGCACCCTTGTCCAACGAGAAGGCCTGCTCCCAGCGCGCCGCGTCGCGCGCGATGCGCGACCACACGAAGCGCACGCGAATCGCACGGCGCTGGTGCTCGTTGTCGCCGAAGAAAGTGCCGACACCCTTCGCGAAGCCGCCCTTCACCGGCGGCGTCATCTGTCCCGGCCGCCGTGAGTCGAGCCAGTAGATCGACCACTTCGCCATCTCGGGGTCCCAGGTCCGCACGCTCATGCCGCGATAAGGCATGCCCGGCAGGTTGATCTCGCTCTCGTCGGTGTTGCCGAAGCCGTTCAGGATCTTGCGCGCGGCGCAGCAGCCGTCGAACTCGATCCAGTCGTGGCAATCGGCCAACCGCTTCAGAAGGTAGCGGTGGCGGACGCGCCAGATTCCCATCAGGAAGTCGAAATCGGGACTTGTCGTGAGCGGTCGCTTGAGCAGGGAGTTGAGCATTGCGGCCTCCTTCGGGTCGGCAAACTAGCCGCCAATACCTGTCAAGAACCGTCAGGTATTTATGCTAAGTTTTCCACCATGCGCGCCAGCCGTCTGATGTCGATCCTCCTGCTGCTGCAAAATCGCGGCCGCCTCACGGCCGAGGAACTGGCGGCGCATTTCGAGGTCTCCGTGCGCACGATCTACCGCGACATCGATCAGTTGAGCGCGGCGGAGGTGCCGGTCTATGCCGATCGCGGCCCTGGCGGCGGCTTCCAGCTGCTCGATGGTTACCGCACCAAGCTCACCGGCTTGTCGCCCTCCGAGGCCGAAACGCTGTTCATCGCGGGCTTGCCCGGCCCCGCCGCGGAGATGGGTCTCGCCGATGCGCTCGCGACGGCACAACTCAAGCTCACGGCTGCACTGCCTGAAAGCGCGCGCGCCAATGCGCGCCGGCTCTCCGCGCGCTTCCATCTCGATCCGGTCGACTGGTTCCGCAGCGCCGCCTCGGCACGCCTGCTGCCGGCGATCGCCACTGCCGTCTGGGGAGAAACCTGCATCGACGTCCAGTATCTCCGCGCCAAGACCGACACGCCGGTAGCGCGGCGCCTCCAGCCGCTCGGTCTCGTTCTCAAGGCCGGTATCTGGTACGTCGTCGCCCAATCTGGGGCAAGCGCGGCGGGCGAGAACCTGCGCACCTACCGCGTCTCGAACATCCTCGACCTTCGGTCGACCGGCGAACGTTTCACACGGCCCAAGGATTTCGACCTCGTGCGCTTCTGGACGGCCTCCTCGCGCGCCTACGAGATCGGCATCTATCGCGGCACCGCCCAGTTGCGCGTGTCGAAGCGCGGCCTGGCGCGCCTCGAGATTCTAGGCGCAATGGTGCATCAGGCCGCACAAGACTCGGCCGAGCCGGAAAAGAGCGGAGGCTGGACGCGTGTCACGATTCCGATCGAATCGATCGAACATGCCGCCGTCGACATGCTGAAACTGGGCGGCGACGCAGAAGTGCTGAAGCCCGTCGCGCTGCGCCGGCGCGTGGCCAAGACTGCCCGCGAGGTGGCCGACCTCAACGCCTAGGGCCGCCAGACGAAAGTTGCACTGGCGGCGGCCTTTGCCCACACTAACGGGGCACGAGGCATTGCTGGGGGGCTAAAATGTCGGAAGCAACCATGGGACTGCCGGGAACCGCAGGTGCCGACCGACTCGATGCCAGCACACGCCGCCGCGCCATCGTCTCCAGTGCCGTCGGCAATTTCGTCGAGCTCTACGACTTTCTGATCTACGGCCTGTTCGCCGCCCAGATCGCCGCGAACTTCTTTCCGGCCGGCGATCCCACGGCGAACCTGCTGAAGTCCTTCGCGATCTACGGCGTGGGCTTCTTCATGCGTCCCGTGGGAGCGATCGTGATCGGCGCCTATGGCGACCGTCACGGCCGCCGCAACGCGCTGGTGCTGACGGTCGGCCTGATGGCTGCGGCGACGGCCCTGACCGGGCTGATCCCTTCCTACGGTTCGGTCGGCATTGCCGCGCCCATCCTGCTGGTGCTGTGCCGGCTGGTGCAGGGCTTCTCGACCGGCGGCGAATGGGGTGGGTCGGCGACCTTCCTCGTCGAGTTCGCGCCACCCGGCAAGCGCGGCCTGATCGGCAGCGTTCAGCAATTCAGCGTCGGCCTCGCCCTGATCGCCGCCACCTTCACCGCCGCGGCTCTGAACGGCTGGCTGACCAAGCCGCAAATGATCGAATGGGGCTGGCGCGTGCCGTTCCTCATCGGCTTCGTGCTGGCGCCGGTCGGCCTCTACCTGCGCGCCCGCGTCGCCGAGAGCCCCGCCTTCAGCCGCACCGTCGAGACGAAGCAGGTCGCGCGCAATCCCTTCGTCGAAGCGCTCACCACCCACCGCTGGCCGGTGCTAGCGGCCTTCGGCCTGTCGGCAATCGGCACGGTCGGCAACTATACCTACAACATCTACATGCCCACCTTCGCCACGACCAAGCTCGGCCTCGGTGCGGGCGCCTCATACACGTCGGCAACGGTGGCGGCCATCGTGCTCACCGTCCTCACGCCGGTGATGGGCTGGCTGTCCGACATCATCGGGCGCAAGCCCTTGCTCATCGCCTCGGCGATCGGCTACGGCGTGCTGTCCTATCCCGCGTTCGGCTATCTCTCTGGTGTGCCCGACGCCACCAAGCTGCTGATCGTGCAGTCGCTATCGGCCGTCCTGCTGGCCATGTATGCCGGCCCGCTGTGTGCCATCCTTGCCGAACTCTTTCCGACAAAAGTTCGTTTCACGGCTCTGTCGATCGGCTACGGCATGTCGGTGACGCTGTTCGGCGGCCTGGCGCCGTTCATCGCCGAATATTTGATCGGTGCCACGGGTAACCCGGTAGCACCCGCTTACTTCCTGATCTTCGCGGCCATTGTCAGCACCGTCACCCTGCTCCTCCTGAAGGACCGCACGAATGCCCCCCTTGACTGAGGTCGAGACGCGCAACTCTTCGACGGACATCTGCGATCCCGTGACGCTCGAGATCGTGCGCGGCGCGATCCGCGCGGCGCAGGCCGAGATGGAGGCGCTGATCGAGCGTACCGCCATCTCCGCCTTCATCCGCGAGAAGAAGGACTTCTACACCGCCGTGTTCGACGCCGACGGCGTGATGGCGGTCGGTTCGAATCTGCCGGTATTCGGCGACGTCTGCGGCCCCGTGTTCCGCGACTTCCCCGCCGACACGATGAAGGACGGCGACCTCTACTGGTATAACGACTGCTACGGTTCGCGGGGCGCGGTCTCGCACTCCAACGACCAGGTGCTGGTGGCGCCGGTCTTCCACGCCGGACAGCGCTGCGGCTTCGTGATGGGCTGGGCGCATTTCTCCGACATCGGCGGCATGCGCGCAGGGTCGATCAGCCCCGACACGTCGGACATCTTCCAGGAAGGCATCATCATCCCGCCGACCAAGCTGATCGATGCCGGCGTCACCAACGAGGCGACGCTGAAGATCTTCTTCCGCAATTCGCGCTTCCCCGAGCAGAACATCGGCGACATGCGGGCGCTGATGGCGAGCGCGGCGCTGGGCACCCGCCGCATCGAGGAGATCGCCAGCCGCTTCGGCCTCGACGTGCTGGCCGACGCCTTCCGCCAGCTACTCGCCCGCACGCGCAACCTCGTGCGTGAGAAGTTGGCCGAGACCTTCGCCTACGGCACGCACCGCTTTACTGATGCCATCGACTCCGACGGTCACGGCAACGGCCCCTTTCATCTTCGCCTCGCGCTGACCCGTGAGAAAGGGCCGGACGGCCGGGACCGCTTCATCTTCGACGCCACGGAGACCGACGACCAGTCGCCGGGGCCGGTGAACCTGCTGATGAACCCGGACGTGCCGGGCACGGCGCTGGCGATGTTCTATCTCGGCGGCGACGCCTCGCAGGTCTGCAACGCGGGCGGCGCGCAGGCACTCGACGAGGTGCGGCTGCGCGAAGGCTCGCTGCTGTGGCCGAAGTTCCCCGCCCCGCTCGGCATGCGAGGCCTCACCTTGATGCGCTTCCTCGCGGCCGTGAACGGGCTGATCAATGTCGCCGGCGGCACGGCCCCCGCCGCGCACTCGGCCTACGTGATCGGCTTCATGCGCGGCACCTACAAGACGACCACGGGCGAACTGGCGCCGTTCCTGATGTTCGACGGCATCGGCGTCGGCTGGGGCGCACGCGCGACGGCGGACGGCACCGACGCGGTCTACTTCGTGGCGCAGGAGAACTACCCGGTCGAGTTCCTGGAGAACGGCTATCCGGTGCGCCTGCGCACTTATGGCATCCTGACCGACTCCTGCGGTGCGGGCCAATATCGCGGCGGCTGCGGCATCGTGCGCGAGTACGACGTGCTGGCCGAGGAAGCCATCATGGCGATCCGCATCGACAGCGTGAAGAACCCGCCCTGGGGCATGGCCGGCGGCATGTCGGGGGGCACCGGGCGGATCGTCCTCAATCCCGGCACCAATCACGCGCACGAGTTCCAGCCCCTGTCGGACGGCAACATGCTGAAGCGTGGCGACGTGCTGCGCATCGAGACCGGCGGCGGCGGCGGGCACGGCCATCCCTTCGACCGCCCGGCCGAGATGGTCGCGGAGGACGTCGCCGGCGGCTTCGTCAGCATCGAGGCTGCCAGAAACCTGTATGGCGTAAGCGTTGTGGATGGCGTCGTCGACGTTGCGGCCACCGAAAAACTTCGTGCCAAGCGGCCCGCAATCCGCGCTTTCCATCGCCACGCCTATGTCGACAGCCTCGTCTAAGCCCTCGCTCGCCATCGCCGTCGATATCGGCGGCACCTTCACCGACATCGCCCTGCACGACGCATCGAGCGGCAGGATCTGGCGCGCCAAAACGCCCAGCGTGCCGTCCGATCCCTCGCAGGCCTTCCTGACCGGCGTGCGGCTGGCGCTGGCCGATGCGGGCTTTGCCGCGCCTCTGCTGGAACGCGTGCTGCACGGCACGACCGTCGCGACCAACATGATTCTCGAGGACAAGGGCGCGCGCACCGCGCTCGTGACCACCAAAGGATTCCGCCATGTCCTCACCATCGGCCGCCAGGGTATCCCGCGCCGCGCCAACTACCTCGCCTGGGTGAAGCCCGCGCGGCCCGTGCCGGCGTCGCGGGTGTTCGAGATCGCCGAGCGCATCGGTGCGGGTGGCGTCGTGATCGAGAGGCTCGACGAAGCGAGCGTACGCGCCGCCGCCGAGGCCTGCCGCGCCGCCAAGGTCGAGGCGGTCGCCGTCTGCCTGCTGCACTCTTTCGCCAATCCCGCGCACGAGCAGCGGGCCGCGGAGATTCTGCGCGCCATCCTGCCGGGCGTCGCGGTCACTGCCTCGTCCGACGTCCTGCCCGTCGTGCGCGAATACGAACGCTCGCTCGCCACGGTGCTCAATGCCGCGGTGATGCCCGGCGTCTCGACCTATGTCTCGCGCCTCGAAGCGCGCCTTGCCGAGGAGAAGGTGACCGCGCCGTTACTGCTCATGCAGTCGAACGGCGGCGTGGCGGGTGGCGCCACGATCCGTCGCGCGCCCGCCCTCACCGCGCTGTCGGGTCCGGCGGCCGGCGTCGTCGGTGCGCGCGATGTGGCGGCGGCGTGCGGCATCAAGGACATCATCACCGTCGACATCGGCGGCACCAGTGCGGACATCTGCCTGATCAAGGACGGCAGGATCGCGCTCACGCAAAGCGGTCATGTCGGCAACTGGCCCTTGCCGCTTCCCATGGTCGACATGGTGACCATCGGCGCGGGCGGCGGGTCGATCGCCGCCGTCGAGGGCGGAAGCCTCACCGTCGGCCCGCAAAGCGCGGGCGCCGAGCCCGGTCCCGCCGCCTACGGCCGCGGCGGCACCATGGCCACCGTCACCGACGCGCACGTCGTGCTGGGTCATCTGCCCGCGACCCTGCTGGGCGGCCGCATGGCCCTCGATGTCGAGGCCGCGTCCCGCGCCGTCGATCTGCGCGTTGCCGATCCCCTCGGCCTCACGCGTCACGCCGCCGCGCGCGGCATCCTGGCGATCATCGACAACAACATGATGGGCGCGCTGCGCCTCGTCTCGGTCGAGCGCGGCCACGATCCGCGCGACTTCACGCTCGTGCCGTTCGGCGGCGCCGGCCCCCTGCACGGCTGCTCGCTCGCCGCCCTGCTCGGCATCCGACGCGTATTGATTCCGCCCGCGCCCGGCGTGCTCTGCGCCGACGGGTTGCTGGCGGCCGACCTCAAGGCCGACTTCAGCCGCACCCTGCCCAAGGCGGGCGCCATCGATCTTGCCCGCGCGCAGTCGATCTACGGCGAGCTCAGCCGCCAGGCCGACGACTGGCTCGCGGGAGAGCAGGTTGGCCCCGCCGATCGTCAGCAGGTGAAGATCGCGCTGCTGCGCTATCACGGCCAGGGGAGCGAGCTTTCCATCGGCTGGGTCGACGACGTCGCGGGCGTCGAGGCGGCCTTCAACGAGGCGCATCGCACACTCTATGGCTTTGCGCTCGATTCCGCCGTCGAACTGGTGACGCTGCGTGTCGAAGCCACCGGCCGCATGCCCGCGCCGCCGCGCCCGATGCTGGCGCCGGGCACAGGCGCGCAATCGGCGAAGACGCTGCCCGTGCACTTCGCGGTCGGCACTCGCGAGGTGCCGCTGTACGAGCGCTCGACGCTCGGCGCCGGTGATAAAATCGTCGGCCCGGCGATCGTCACCCAGCTCGATGCGACCACGCTCGTCCTGCCGGGGTGGCAGGGTGAGGTTCATCCCTCAGGCGCGATCCTCCTGACGAACTAGCGCACGACCGACGCGGTCTGGCCGAACAGGATCTTGCGCTGCTCGTCGCTGTGGATGCCGGGCTTCGGGCGCAGCTCGAGCCCGACCGCCTTGCCCTTCTGCACACCGGGGCGCTTGCCCATCGTTTCCTCGAAGTAGCGGTTCAGATTCGGGAAATCGGCGATGTTCTGGCCGAAGTTCTTGAAGCCCACGAGCCACGGCCAGATCGCGAAGTCGGCGATCGAGATGTCACCCGCCACGAATGCGCGATCGGCGAGGCGCTTGTTCAGCACGCCGAACAGGCGGTTGACCTCGTTGCTGTAGCGATCCTGTCCGTACTTCAGTGCCTCGACCGGATTGAACTGCGGCGCATAGTTGTTGAAGTGATTGGCCTGCCCCGCCATCGGGCCGAGCCCGCCCATCTGCCAGTTCAGCCACTGCAGCACCTCGTACTTGCCGCGCAGGTCCTTCGGCAGGAACTTTCCGGCCTTCTCCGCGAGGTACTGCAGGATCGCACCCGACTCGAACACCGCGACGGGCTCGCCACCGCCCGGCGGATCGTGATCGACGATCGCTGGCATGCGGTTGTTGGGACTGATCTTCAGGAACTCGGGGTTGAACTGCTCGCCCGTGCCGATGTTCACCGGCACGATCTTGTATTGAAGGCCGCACTCCTCGAGCATGATGGTGATCTTGAAGCCGTTCGGCGTCGGCCAGTAATGCACGTCAATCATGTTGCGTCTCCTCCAGCGGAATGATCGACTTTCACCCTGTCCTTGTCCACGATCGCGAGCCCGCCATGATCCCCGCCAAATCCCTCCCCGCCGGCTGGCCCGCCAAACCGCTCGCGATCTCGGTGAGCGTCATGCTCGAAGGGTGGACCGACGACTCCGCCCCCGGCATCGGACCGATGGGCAATCCCCTGCGCGCGGGCGTGCTCGACCTACAGGGCCGCTCGTGGGCGGAATACGGGCCGAAGGTCGGCGCTTGGCGGCTCCTCGACGTTCTCGAAAGCCAAAAGCAGCGCGCTGTGTTCTACGTGAGCGGCATCCTCGCCGAACGTTATCCGGACCTGATGCGCGCCATCGCCGGTGCCGGACACATCGTGGCGGCACACGGTTGGGGCCAAAACATCATCCCCTCCTACCAGACGGCAGAGGAGGAAGCGCAGGATCTGGCACGCTGCACCAAGGCCATCGCCGCGAGCGCGGGCACGCCGCCGCCCGGGTGGCTCAGCCCACGCTGCACGCCGAGCGAACGCACGTCGGCGCTGCTGGCGAAGGCAGGCTTCACGTGGCACGCCGACTTCTTCGACTCCGACCTGCCCTACCGCCACGCGACACCGGCGGGCGCTATCGCGGCGGTGCCGTTCACGATGGAAGTGAACGACATGCCGCTCTATATTCGGTACGGGGCAGAGCCCGAAGCGTTCACCCGCATCCTTGAACGCATCGTCGCCAACTGGCCACGGCTTGGCCGACCTGCAGGCTGCCTCGACATCACCGTCCATGCCCACGTCTTCGGCCGGCCGATGGGCGCGATCGAGTTCCTGAATTCGCTGGAACTGGTGAAGCGCTACGAGTGGGCACGGCTTACCGACCATCGCGCACTTGCCGATCTCGCATAACGTCAACGAAAGGAAGAAACGTTCATGGCTATTTCACTCTACGACCTCAGCGTCACCTCGTTCCTCCAGGTCCTCGGCGGCGTCGAGGGCTTTCTCGCCAAGGGTCTCGCGCACTGTAAGGAGAAGGGCATCGACCCCAACGAGATCGTGGAGACGAAACTGTATCCCGATATGGCGGCCTTCCGCTTCCAGGTCGTCTCGGCAGCCCATCACTCCGCCGGCGGCGTCAGGGGCGCGATGGCGGGCGCCTTCTCGCCGCCCAAACCCGCAGGTGAGGACTATGTCGGTCTCCAGAATCTGGTGAGCGACGCGAAAGCCGCGCTCGAGGCGATCAAGCCCGACGACGTGAACGCCATCGAGGGCAAGGACGTGATCTTCTCCCTCGGCGAGCGCAAGATCCCGTTCAAAGCGGAAGGCTTCCTGATGTCCTTCTCGCTGCCCAACTTCTATTTCCACGCCACCACGGCCTACGACATCCTGCGCCAGAAGGGCGTGCCTCTCGGCAAGCGCGACTTCCTCGGCAAGCTCCGGATCGCCTCCTAGTTGCCCGTGAGCGCCTGGTAGACCATGTCGCGCATCAGGTAACGGTACGGCAGGCGCGCGGTCTGCGACTGCATCATGAAGATCACGTACAGGTGCTCGTGCGGGTCTTCCCAGAAGTAGGTCCCGTACGCGCCGCCCCAGTAGTAGTCGCCCACCGACCCGGGCAGCGGATTGCGGCCCGCGTCGGTGCGCACCGCCACGGTGAGCCCGAAGCCCTGTCCCATGCGTGCGCTAGGCTCAAGCGCCTCGAAGGCGCCCATGTCGTCGCCCATGATGATATCGGGCGGCAGGTGGTTCGACGTCATGAGCTCGACGCTCTTGCGCGACAGCAGGCGCACGCCGTCGAGCT
The DNA here is from genome assembly GCA_903915535.1 of Enhydrobacter aerosaccus. Lineage (GTDB taxonomy): Bacteria > Pseudomonadota > Alphaproteobacteria > Reyranellales > Reyranellaceae > Reyranella > Reyranella aerosaccus_C. Next base: position 1,495 of record CAIWTJ010000035.1, on the reverse strand, counting down.
GGCCGCCGTTGGCCAGCATCTGCGCGAAGCGCGCATAGTCGGCCGAGGTCGACACCATGCCGCCGCCGCCGGACTTCCACACCGTCTTGAGCGTGATGTCCGGAATGACCGGCACTTCGTTCTTCTTGCCCTCTTTCTGCGGACGCGCGGCACGGTCCTTCTTCTCCGGCGCGGCGTCGAAGCCGCTGTCGGCCATCTTGAGCGGCTTGGTGATGCGCTCCTCGATGAACTTGTCGAGGCTGAGGCCAGAGGCGACCTCGACCAAGCGGCCGAGCACGTCGATCGCCATCGAATATTCCCAGTGCGTGCCGGGCTGATAGAGCAGCGCGAGCTTGGCGAGCTTCTCGGCCATTTCGGCATTGGTCTGGTCGGGGACCATGACCTTCATGTCCGCGTAGGACTGCTTGACCTTGTTCGGGCTCTCAGCCGAGCCGTAGGTGAGGCCGGAGGTATGGCGCATCAGATCCTGAACCGTCATCTGCCGCTTTTGCGGCTCCTGCACGATCTCCTCCGTGCCGTCGTCGTTCTTCTTCTTCACCGCGACCTTGGTATCGGCGAAGGCGGGAATGTACTTCGACACCGGATCGGCGAGCGACAGCTTGCCCTCCTCCATCAGCATCAGCGTCGCCACCGCCACGATCGGCTTGGTCATCGAGGCGATGCGGAAGATCGAGTCGGTCTTCATCGGCGCCCTGGCGTCCTTGTCGCGGAAGCCGTAGGCCTCGTGCATCACGACCTTGCCGTTGCGCGCGATCAGCACGACGGCGCCCGGCAGCTCGCCCGCCTTGACACCCTCGTTGATGCGCTCCGACAGCTTCTTGAGCCTGGCCGCGGAGAAGCCAACCTCCTCCGGCGTCTGCGCCTTCGGAAGTCCCTGCGCGCCGGCCGTGGCGCACATCGACAGAGTGAGGGCCGCGAGCCCCAACGTCCGGAAAATCTTCATGTCTCCTCCACGTTCTTATTTGCGAAAGGGGTGATGTCCGAAAACCGCCAGACCGACCGCCCGCTCTCTTCCAAAGAGTTTACCAACACGCGAGGAGGCTTGAACATGGCAACCAACCGCCGCGAACTGACGCTCGATGTGCCTGTCGAAAAAGTCTGGGCCGCCCTGCGCGACTTCCGACAGGTCCACACAAGGGTGGCTCCCGGGTTCCTCACCGGGCTCGAGATGGACAAGGGCGACCGGATCGTGACTTTCTTCAACGGCATGGTGGCGCGCGAACGGCTGGTCACCCTGGACGATGCCGAAAGGCGCCTCGTCTACACCATCGTCGAAGGCCGGGCCGCGCACTATTCTGCCGCCGTGCAGATCTTCCCGGACGGGCCCGCGAAATCCCGGTTGGTCTGGACGATCGACCTGTTGCCGGACGAGTTGGGCCCTGCCGTCGCCGGCATGATGGACCACGCCTTCCCCTTCATGAAGAAGACGCTCGAGGCGTGAGACACGGGAGAGCGCACCTCCAGTGGCGCTCATGGTCTTCCGGACCGCGAGCCT
>CAIWTJ010000034.1 GCA_903915535.1 Enhydrobacter aerosaccus | reverse complement strand
GGAAAGCCGATGTTCTCGCCCACCGTCATGTTGGGAAACAGCGCGTAGTTCTGGAACACCATGCCGATGCCGCGCTTCTCGACCGGCACATGCGTCACGTCGGCGCCGGCGACCAGGATGCGGCCGGCCGTCGGCTGCTCGAAGCCCGCCAGCATGGTGAGGGTGGTGGTTTTGCCCGAGCCCGACGGCCCCAGCAGCGTCAGGAACTCACCCGTCTCGACGTCGAGGTTCAGCGCGCGCACGGCGTCGGTTTTGCCGTCGTAGCTCTTGCGAATGTCGATGAACCGGACAAGCGGTTCGGGGCGGCCGGTGCTCATGCGTCGAGAATGGGGAGGACCTTTCGCCGCTGTCGAGCGAATTCCGTGCCAGCTTCACTCAGGCGGCAACGGATGGGCGCGGTAGAAGTCGGCGATGAAGAGCAAGCCTCTTCGCTGGTCGCCATTCAAGATCGGCTTGTCTGGCGGAGACTCATATTCCGGATCTGCGGCGAGCTTTTCTTCGAAAGCACGGCCATTCCGGTCGAGGCTCAGCATGATTTCATGGATGTCGCGTGGGAGCGGCTCGACCGAGGCGATGGCATAGTCGAAATTGAAGCCGTGACGCTTGTGTACGGCCCTGCCGGTGCGCCGGTCGAATTCAATGATCTCCTGCGTCGTTACCGACCGGGCAAGGATGATCTCCTCCGAAACCGACATCGCCAGGCAAATTCGAACCGGCCCGGCGGCATCCACTGCGTAGATAGAGATGACCGGCCTCAAGTGCTTCGAGCGCTGCCTGGCGATCAGTCATCGTTGGTGCGATTTCTAGGGATGAGACAGTTGATGACAATGAAATCGATCTTCTAGTGTCGCCTTATTCGCGCGGCAAAGGATTGTCTTTGTAGAAGTCATGAGCGAATTGAAACGCCCGACTTTGATCGTCTGTCAGGGCGAGGTCCGCGGGAGGACGTACCCAACCAGGCTCCTTTGCCCGGCGAATTTTTCCCTCGCGATATTTTCGATCAAGACCAAGAAAGATGTCATGAATATCCTGAGGAAGTGCGGCTACCGATGTAATGACAAAATAAAAGGGAGGGATTGCCGCCCCAGTTCTTCGATCAAACTCAATAATCTCCTGCACCGTAGTACTGCGGGCAACAATTGTTGTCTCCGTAACAGACGTGACAATGCAGATTCGAGTCGGCCCAGCTTCGTGCTCGGCATTGAATAAGTCGCCTTCACCAAGTCGACGAATTGCACTAGCGCGAGTGATCATTCGCTATTTTATCGACCAGGATCGCCCCGGCAAACAACCTGGAATTGTATTCTGCTATTTGGGCTGTACATTCTGTGCCGTAACTGCGCGGTCAAGACGCTGAAGATCGAAAGCCTTACGACAGGGGCATACGATGTGGATGGCAGCGATCGCCTGCAGCCGCAATGTCGGCACCGGTATCACGGCCACCGAGGAGCGTAGGAGCGGGCTTCCAATCCGAGTTGGAGGAAGAGGAGTTCGGGGTGGACGTGTGCCAGCCCCATTCGAGAATGTTTTTTGTCATGCACGCGAACCTAGGCGCGTTCGCGCGAATCCCCTATTACGGTCGTTATATCGACTAAAACGCTGGCCGGCGGTCGTTTTAGCTACTCCGGCTTGATGCCGTTCTCGCGGATGATCTTGCCCCATCGGACAGATTCGCTCTTCACGAAGGTGGCGAACTCGGGCTGCGGATTGCCGACGGGTTCGGCGCCGAGGGCGGCCATCTGCTTCTTCACCGCGTCGCTGTTCAGGAGTTTCGCCAGCACGGCGTTCAGCTTGCTGACGATGTCGGCCGGCGTGTTCTTCGGCAGGAAGATGCCGTTCCAGCCCACCATCTCATATCCCGCCACGCCCGCTTCCTGCATCGTCGGCAGGTCGGGAACCAGCGGCAGGCGATGCGCGCTGGTGATGGCGAGCGCGCGCAGCTTGCCGTCCTTCACGTAAGGGAGCGTCCCCGGCACGTTCTCGATCATGAACGAGATCTGTCCCGCCATGAGATCGGCCAGCGCCGGCGCGCCGCCCTTGTAGGGCACGTGCACGGCATCGAAGCCCGCCATCGACTTGAAGAGCTCGACGGCGAGGAACGGCGTGGCGCCGACGCCGCCCGAGCCGTAGTTGAGCGCGCCCTTCTTCTCCTTGGCGTAGGCGATGAACTCCTTCACCGACGTGACGGGCAGCGACGGATGCACGACCAGCATCAGCGGCGCGGAATTGACCTGCGTGACCGGCACGAGATCGACCAGCGGATCGAAATTCATGTGGGCGACGAGATAGGGCGCTACCAGCGCCGCCGTATTGCCCATCAGCATCGTGTAGCCGTCGGGGGCCGCCTTCACGACGATGTCGGCGCCGACATTGCCGCCGGCGCCCGGGCGGTTGTCGACCACCACCTGCTGGCCGGTCGCTTCGCCCAGATGCTGGCCCACGATGCGCGCCATGATGTCGAGAATGCCCGCGCCCGCGGCGAACGGCACGACGAGGCGCAACGGACGCGTGGGCCAGGTCTGGGCAGCGGCTTGTCGTGCCGTTGCAAGGAGAGCGGTGGAAGCGAGCAGCAGTTGGCGACGGTTCACTTTTTTCTCCGGAGTCGTCTCGTCGCTAGCAAGGTTCGCGCCGGACGAGGGCCTTCCGTTCCCTATGCCACAAGGAACGGATCGATATAACGACCGTAATAGGGGTTTCGAGCGAACGCGCCTAGGGTCGTGCGCATGTTGAGACGACACTTACCTCATCCTGAGGAGCGCGCAGCGCGTCTCGAAGGATGGGAACGAGCACCGCGTCTGTTGCCCATCCTTCGAGACGCGACCCTGCGGGCCGCTCCTCAGGATGAGGTCGCGGTTTATCGACCGTTGAGCAGCGGTTTTTCGCCGTTATTGTTTTCTTACGCAAAAGCGGGAAGCGAAGATGAATCAGATGCTTAGCGTGGAGCGAGGACGTTCTCCCCGCTCCCCACCGTATATAAACCGGGAAAACCGTCGCCCCTCTTCACGTGCTCTCGTTCGAGAGCACGTCGCCGAACAGCGCCCACTTCTCGCCGTCGAACTTGGCCAGGCGCACCGACTGGATCGGATAGAAGTCGGTGGCGCTGGTGTTGATCTTGATGCCGGGCAGCAGCATCGGCACCTCGAGCTGGCGCATGCTGGCGGCCTGCTTCATCAGGTTGGCGCGCGTGAGGGTATCGCCGCACTGCGTCAGCACATGGCGCATCGTGGCCGACACGGCATAGGCGTAGACGTTGCCCGAATCGTCGGGGTTGGCGTCGGGCTGGTACTTCTTCATCCAGGCCAGCCATTCCTTGAAATCGGCGTCGCCCGCCCACTGCGGGTCGGTCGCGTCCTTGAGGTACGCCGCCGTCATCACGCCGGTGCTGGCGTCGAAGCCCGCGGGCTTCAGCACGGCGGCAACCGAAGCCGAGACGTTGGCGAGATACTGCACCGGCTTCCACTGCAGGTCGGCCACCTTGCGGATCGCTTGTGCTGCGGCCTTGGGC
>CAIWTJ010000033.1 GCA_903915535.1 Enhydrobacter aerosaccus | reverse complement strand
GGCCGTCACCGAGGAAGTCGTCATTCGTCTGGCGCGCTCGGTGCGCAAGGAGACCGGCGCGAAGAACATCTGCCTCGCGGGTGGCGTGGCGCTGAACTGCGTCGCCAATGGCAAGCTGCTGCGCGAGAACATCTTCGACGGTATCTGGGTCCAACCGGCGGCGGGCGATGCCGGTGGCGCCGTGGGCGCGGCCTTTGCCGCCTATCACGGCTTCATGGGCCAGCCGCGCAAGCTCAACGGCCACATGGATGGCATGGCAGGCTCCTATCTCGGCCCCGAATTCAAGGACGACGAGATCGCCGAGCGCCTCACCGCCGTCGGCGCCAAGTTCACGCGTCTCACGCGCGAGCAGATGATCGACCAGACAGCGCAGGCGCTGGCCGACGAGAAGGCGGTTGGCTGGATGCAGGGCCGCATGGAATTCGGTCCGCGCTCGCTCGGCGCCCGCTCGATCATCGGCGACGCGCGCTCGCCCTCGATGCAGAAGACGCTGAATCTCAAGGTCAAGTACCGCGAGTCGTTCCGCCCCTTCGCGCCGGCGGTGCTGCGCGAGGATGTCTCCAAGTACTTCGATTTCAATACCGACAGCCCGTACATGCTGATGGTCGCGCCGGTCGTCGAGAGCCGCCGCCGCAAGATGACCGCCGAAGAGGACAAGCTGTTCGGCATCGAGAAGCTGAACGTGCCGCGCTCGGACATCCCGGCGGTCACGCATATCGACTACTCGGGCCGCATCCAGACCGTGCACGAGGAAACCAACAAGCCGTTCCACGACCTGATCTCCTCGTTCAAGGCGAAGACAGGCAGTTCGGTGATCGTGAACACCTCGTTCAACGTGCGCGGCGAGCCGATCGTGTGCACGCCCGAAGACGCCTGGCGCTGCTTCATGGGCAGCGAGATCGACGTGCTGGTGGTGGGCAACTGCTTCCTGAAGAAGGAAGACCAGGATCCCGCGCTGAAGCTCGACTACAAGAACGCCTTCGAACTGGATTAGGCGTGATGCGCGCGTTGGTCTGCAACGCGCTGGGCGACCCCGCGGCGCTCGTGATCGAGAACCGTCCCATCCCGAGGCCCCGTGCCAAGGAAGTGGTCGTGCAGGTGGGCGCGGCGGCTGTGAATTTTCCCGACGTCCTGACCGTGGCCGGCCTCTACCAGCACAAGCCCGACCTGCCGTTCATTCCCGGCATGGAAGGCGCGGGCAGGATCCTGGGCGTGGGCAAGGATGTCGTCGACTGGCGCAAGGACGATTGCGTGATTTTCGGCGTTCGCCCGGGCGCCTTCGCCGAATATGTGCGCGTGCCGGACAACGACCGTCAGCTGATGGCCCTACCGTCGGGCTGGTCGTGGGCCGAAGGCGCGGGCTTCCGTGTCGCCGCGCAGACCGCCTATCATTCGCTGGTTCATCGCGCCGCGCTGAAGGCGGGCGAGACCGTTCTCATCCACGGTGCGTCGGGCGGTGTCGGCCTCGCGGCGGTGCAACTCGCCAAGCATCTCGGCGCCACCGTGATCGCCACCGGCAGCGACGATGGGCGGCTGGCCGTCGTGAAGGACTGGGGCGCGGATCACCTGATCAACTATCGCGATCAGGACTTCGTCGCGGTGGTGAAGGAGCTGACCGGCGGCAAGGGCTGCGACGTGATCTACGATCCCGTGGGCGGCGACGTGCTGGAGAAGTCGATGCGGGTCGCAGCCTACGGCGCGCGCCTGCTGATCGTGGGCTTCACCTCGGGCGGCCCGAGCAAGCTGATGTCGAACCACATCCTGATCAAGGGATTGTCGGTGCTGGGGATACGCGCCGGCGAGACGCCGCTCAGGATCGCGCCCGAACAGGGCCGCGACTATGTCGAACAACTGCCCAAGCTCGCGGCACTGGGCGTGATGCGGCCGCACATCTCGCATCGTTTTCCGATGGAACGTGCGGCCGAAGCTTTTCGCGCCCTGACCGACCGCAAGGTGGTCGGCAAGGCCGTGATCGAGATGGGCGTTTAGCACATCATGTTCAAAGCGGCGCTTGACAAAGATTGCGTATTACGCAATAATAGTCGTTCGCTCTGTTCATCGTCCGGAAGGTTTTGAAGCTGCGTCGCGCAGGGGCCCGCGAGGCCCTCGCGAGGAACTGCATAAAATACAGCAGGGGTGCGTTTTAGGCCAGGCCTCGTGAGGCGGGACATACCGGGAGACCTGCTGCGCCGCCGGCTGCACCATATCCGGGGACGGGCGACTATATTCTGGTTTTTGAAAGCGTTACCCGGCGGTAATCGCCAGAACATATGGGGTCGGGGAGAATTAGCGCAATTAGCGCTACCCCGCTACCCCCCCCCGCTTAAGGGAAACAGGTTCTCGCTAGCGGAAGACGATCGTCACGCGACGATCCTTCTCTTGCGCGTCCTTCGAGCCGAAGCTCAGGTTGCCGAAGGCCTCGAGATTGGTGGCGATGATCACCTTGTCGGCCGGCATGCCGTCGCGCACCATCTGAGCGGCGACCGCATGCGAGCGATCCATCGCCAGCTTAGCATTGTAGTTCTTGTCGCCGAGCTTGTCGGTCTGGCCGACGATGCAGACCTTCACGACCTGGCGCGCCTTGGCGGTGGCGACAGCCTTCTGGATGGTGGGTTTGGCTTCGGGCTTCAGCACGGCGCTGCCGAGATCGAACAGCACCCATTCCGGCTGCTCGGAGGCCGCCGCGCCGGCGGACGGGCAGCTGCCGACGGTCTGGGCGAAAGAAGGCGCCGCGAACAGGGTGCCGGCTGCGGTCAAGGCGAGAGCGACAGACTTGATCATGGAAGGGCTCCTTTTAGCGCCAGCTCGACAAACGGCAGGCGATCGTTGCCGAAGAACATCCTGCCGTCGACGAAGCTGGTCGGGGCGCCGAACACGCCGCGCGCGACGGCTTCGTCGGTCGTTGCTTTCAGGCGGTCCTTAACGTCCTGCTCCTGGATCCGGTTCCCGAACTCTTGCGGGTCGAGTCCGGCGCCCATGAGGACCGCCGCGACCTCCTTTATGTCGTTGAGGTTGCGGCCGTCGATCCACATCGCCTTGAAGATCGCCGGGTGATAGCGCTCGAAGCTGCCGTCGATCTGGGCCGCCGCGGCGCCGCGCATCAGCGCCAGCGTATTGATCGGAAAGAAGGGATTGCGCTGAAACGGCACGCTGTAGTGACGCGCCCACATCGGCATGTCGAAACCGCTCCAGGCAGATTTCTGCGGCATCTCCGCGGGGGAATGATTGCCGGTCGACTTGAACACCCCGCCTAGCAGCATCGGCTTGCGCGCAAGGGTGGCCCCGGTACGCTGGGCGATCGCCTCGACCTGCGTGTCGGCCAGGTAGCTATAGGGACTGCCGTAGTCGAAGTAGAATTCCAGCGTGCGGGTCATATCGGCCTCTCCTTGCTTGTGTTCAGCCTGCGCCGCTTCTAGCCTCGTCTCAAGAAAAGTTAGGGATGGAAAGCATGAGCCGCGTTGCGGACAAGGTCGTGCTGGTGACCGGTGCGGGGTCGGGCATCGGCCGAGCGACGGCGGCGCTTCTGGTAGCCGAAGGCGCCACGGTGATCGTGAGCGACATCAACCGCGCGGGCGGTCTCGAGACCGTGCAGCAGATCGGCGGCAAGGCGCGCTTCGAAGATCATGACACCGCGCAGGAAGCAGACTGGAAGCGCATCATCGACGGTATCCTCGAGCGCGAAGGCAAGTTGAACGGGCTGGTCAACAATGCCGGCATCGCGGGGCCTTTCCCCGCGACCTTCGAGACCGAGACGGTCGAGCAGTGGCAGAAGATCCTGTCGATCAACGTCCAGGGCGTGTTCCTGGGCTGCAAGTATTCGGTGCCGGCACTCCGGCAATCGGGCGGCGGGTCGATCGTGAATACCTCGTCGCTGGCGGCGCTGGTCGGCACGCCCGATCTCTCGGCCTACGGTGCGAGCAAGGGCGCGGTGCGGCAGTTCACCAAGACGGTGGCGATGGATTGCGCCCGCAAGGGCTACAAGGTGCGATGTAATTCTGTCCATCCAGGGATCATCATGACGCCCATGGGGGAGGGCATCCTCCCGGACGAAAAGAAGCGCGACCGCATGCGCAAGCACATCCCGCTCGGCGAATTCGGCGCGCCGGAGGACATCGCTTATGGCATCCTCTACCTGATTTCCGACGAGTCCCGCTTCGTCACCGGCACCGAGCTGGTGATCGACGGCGGCATGAACGCGATTTAAGGAAACTTCGCATGCAACACGCCGACCAGGTCGCCTATATCGAGCGTCTGCTCGAGATGGCCCGCGCCAATCTTCGCGACGATGGTCCGGGCCTCACCCACACGGCCGTCGACACGTATTTCTCGCAGGACCGTTACGATCGCGAAGTGGCGACGCTCTTTCGCCGCTATCCCGTGGTCGTCGCCTTCTCGGCGCAGCTGCGCAAGGCCGGCGACTTCGTCACCAGTACCGACACCGGCCAGCCGATCCTCGTCGCGCGCGGGACGGACGGGAAGCTGCGCGCCTTCCTGAACGTTTGCCGCCACCGCACGGCGACTCTCGAGACCAGGCCGTGCGGCGCGAACAAGCGCGCGTTCGTTTGCCCCTATCATGGCTGGAGCTACGATCTCACCGGCAAACTCGTCGGCATTACCGACGGTGCTTGGTTCGGCGATCTCGACCGCGGCACGCATGGTCTCAAGCAACTCGCGGTGGCGGAGCGCTGCGGCATGGTCTGGGTCGTGCCGACGGCGCTCGAAGACGGCCAGAGCGCCGATTTCGACATCGATTCATTCCTCGGCACCGTGAAGCCCGATCTCCAGTCGTGGGACATGGCGACCTGGGAGGTTCACAGCACCACGCCGATCCGGCCCCGCATGAACTGGAAGCTGGTGATCGACACTTTCCTCGAGCTCTATCACTTCCGCTACCTGCATGGCGCGAGCGTGGCGCCGCTGTTCCTCGACAACATCACGACCCACGAGCGCCGCGACCGCCATTCGCGCTTCGCCGTTGCCAAGAAGACCCTGCTCGAGATCGACAAGGAGCCGCGCGGGACGTGGAGGCTGCTCGATCACGCGGTGATGCTCTACAACCTGTTTCCGAACACGGTGTTGGCCTACACCGCCGATCACTGCGGCGTGTTCACGAGCTATCCGATCTCACCGGACGAGGCGCTGATCAACGTGTCGATCCTGGTCGATCCGACGGTTCGTGCAACGAAACCGGAAAGCTACTGGGACACCAACCGCGATCTCATCCTGGCGGCGCTGGCCGAGGATTTCGCGGTCGGCGCGACCATCCAGTCAAACTTCCGCAGCGGTGCCAATAAGGTCCAAACCTTCGGTAAGTTCGAGAAGGCGCTGGGGTGGTACCACGCCGAAATCGACGCGGCGCTTACTTGACGATCACCTGATGGGTCGACTTGTCGCCGTCGGTGACGGTGACCGAGCTGAAGCCCAGAATCTTCAAGAGGTCGAAGAAGGTCGCGTCTTCCGCCACCGTGTGTTCCTGGAAGAACGGCGAGAGGCGCGCCATCGTGGTCATGTTGGCGAGCAATGCCCGCTGACGGAAGACGGTATCGAGTTCGCCGCGCTGCAGGCCGACCACGATCAGCTTGTCGGCCTTCTCGCCCTTCACGAACACTGCGTAGGGAACGCGATAGGCGGCCTGCAGGGTGCCCTGTGAAATCACGGTGACGAACTGAACCCGTTGCGGCCGGTCGACGCCGGCGATGGTCTGCAGGGTCGATTCGAACGTCTCGCTCGAGGTCGGCTTGGGATAGTAGTAACCCACGTAGCGATCCTCGGTGCTCGTCGCGGCGGCCGCGACGGGCTTGGCCGGCGCCTTCTTCTCTTTGTCTTGCGCCAGCGCGGAGCCGGCCACCAGCAGGACCAGCGCAAGGGAGGCGGCAGCAGACTTCATCATCGTAGGTACTCCTGAAGGATGGTCCCGGCTAAAACAACGTATAGCCACCATCGATGACGAAGTCGCGCCCCGTCGTGTAACCGGTGGCGCCCGACGCCAGGTAGACGGCGATGCCGCCGAAATCCGCGCCGGTGCCCCAGCGGCGCTGCGGGATGCGGGGGAGGACGCTGCCGGCGAATTTTGGATTGGCGACGGCATTGGCCGTCATCTCGGTCTCGATCCAGCCGGGCAGGATCGAGTTCACCGTGATCTTGTAGCGGGCCAGTTCGACGGCGAGAGCCCGCACCATGGCGGTGACGCCGCCTTTGCTGGCGCCGTAGTGACTGGAGCGCGCCGCGCCCTCGATCGCCGCGGTCGAGGCCATGGCCACAAGCGAGCCACCCTTGCCGCGCTCGACCATGTGCCTGGCTGCTGCACGAAAAGTGAAAAAGACGCCGTCGAGATTGACCTGCAGCACGCGGCGCCATTCGGCGTAGTCCATTTCGAGGATCGAACCCTTGCCGCGGCCCGAAACGCCGGCATTGGCGACGCAGTTGTCGACATGGCCCATCACCTTCACCGTCTCTGCGAAGGCTGCCTCGACCTGCTTCTCGTCGCCGACATCGACGATCTGGGCATGGACCTTGTGGCCATGCTTCTTGAGCTGGGCGACCGCGGCGTCGTTCTTTTCCTTGCGCGTTCCCCAGATGCAGACGTCGGCGCCGGCTTCGGCCATCGCGTCGGCCATGCCGAGACCGATGCCGCCGTTGCCGCCGGTCACCAGCGCCACCTTGCCCGTCAGATCGAAGCCCTTGTAGGCCATGTCATGCTCCTCCCGTTTGGGAGGAGCATGATGACGGGCCGCTGTCAGTTCAACTTGTCTGTTTCGACCAGCACGATCTCGGAATCCTCGACCGCAGTGAGGGTCACCTCGACCTGGTCGACGATCGCCACACCGTCACGGGCGTTGGCGGCCACGAGCTTGCCGTCACTGCCGCGCACCTCGATCTTGCCCTTGGCCGGCACGAGATAGGCGGGCTTGCCGTCGAGCTTCTGAACGAGCGTCTCGCCCGCCTTCAGCTTGCCGGCATAGAGAGCGCCGTCGGCGTAGAGCGGGATCGCGCCGTCATGGCCGCGTCCGGACGCCAGGGGCACCAGCTTGCCATCGCGCGCGTCGGCCGGGAACTGCACCGTCTCCCAACGAGCCGGCACGCCTTCCTTGTTGGGCAGAATCCAGATCTGGAAGAGCTCGGTCTCCGCATCCTCCATGTTGTACTCGGCGTGCTGGATGCCCTTGCCGGCGCTCATGACCTGGATCTGGCCCGCTTCGGTGCGGCCCTCGTTGCCGAGGTGATCCTTGTGCGTGATCGCGCCTTTGATGACGTAGGTCACGATTTCCATGTCGCGATGGGGATGCGGCGGGAAGCCCGACTGCGGCGCGATGCGGTCGTTGTTCCACACGCGCAGCGCACCCCAGTGCACGCGGTCATTGTTGCGGTAGTCGGCGAAGCTGAAATGGAAGTTGGCCTTGAGCCAGCCGTGGTCCGACTTGCCGAGTTTGTCGAAGGGCCTGAGTTCGATCATGGGTTTACTCCTGTCTGGCCGCATAGATGGTTACCTGGAGTAACTGATCAAGTTTCCGATTGGTAAGCGGCCTTGACGATGCGCCGGCCCGAATGTTCTGATGTCATAACAATAAGAAATCGAGCGTCGGCATCGACCGGCGCTTTTGGAGGAAACAAATGAAGCGTCTGAAGGTCACGCTCTGTGCCGCGCTGACAGCCGTGTCGATGGTGTGCGGCGCTGCGCGCGCCGAGGATATCGTCGTCACCCACTATGCCTCGCTGCTGTACGGCACGCCCTATGCGATCGCCCTGGAAAAGGGCTACTTCAAGCAGGCCGGCGTCGACGTTACCGGCATCCTGACGTCGAAGGGCGGCGGAACCAGCGTCCGCAACATGATGGCGGGCGACACGCTGTTTGCCGAGGTGGCGTTTCCGGCGGCGCTCAGTGCGCTCAAGGAAGGCTTCCCGATCAAGATCATCAGCGGCGGCACCGACGGCCCCAGTTCCTTCTGGGTGACCCGGCCGGATGTGAAGATCGATACGCCGGAGGATCTAAAGGGCAAGCGCTTCGTCTACAGCCGGCCGAAGTCGGTGAGCGAAAGCAGCGTCTTCGCCGTGCTGAACTCGCACGGCATCAAGCCGTCGGAAGTCACGATGGTGGCGATCGGCGATTTCGGCGCCGGCCTGACCGCGCTCGAGCACAACAAAATCGACATCGCCATCATCCCCGAGCCGATCTACTCGCAGAAAATGAAGGCGGGAGCGAAGTACAAGGTCATTCCCTGGCTCGATTCGAAACTGCCGCCGTATACCCAGACCGTCGGTATTGCGACGAACGACATGATCGCCAAAAAGGGCGAAAAATTGCGTGCCGTCATCGAGGGACGCCGCAAGGGCGTCGACCTGCTCTACGCCGACCACAAGGCTGCCGAGGCTGCACTGGCCAAGGCCTACAACCTGCCGCCCGACATTGCCGCCTCCGCACTCGCCGGCACGCTCGCGCAGTCGCCGCACTGGTGGGGCCAGGGCGACATCAAGATGAAGTTGATGGATCTCACGGCCCAGTCGCTGAAGGAAACCGGAGCCCTCGACGGCGATGTCGACTGGAAGGCCGCGATCGACGACCGCTTCGTACCGAAGGACCTGCAGTCAAAGACACAGTGACTTTGCCGGCTCGATTCGCATGAACATCGTCGCCCGCCTCACCGACGTCTCGCGCATTTATCCGCCGCGCGCCGGCCATCCGGCGGTCCATGCAATGGGGCCGCTGTCGCTGGAGCTGCGGGCCGGCGAGTTCTTCAGCGTCGTCGGCCCGTCGGGCTGCGGCAAGTCGACCCTGCTCGACGTGCTGTCGGGCCTGTCCACCCCCAGCCAAGGCTCTGTCGAGTTCGAGGGCAAGCCGGTCGCCGGGGTGGTGCCCGAGGGGGTCGGCGTCGTCTTCCAGGAAGACGCGTCCTTTCCATGGCTCACCGTCGAGGACAATGTCGCCTTCGGCTTGCGCCGCCTCGGCACGGATCCCGCGGAGATCAAGCGGCGGGTTGATTTTGCCGTAGGCTTCATGGGCCTGAACGATTTCCGCCGCGCCTATCCCAGCCAGCTCTCGGGCGGCATGCGGCAGCGCGTTTGCATCGCCCGCACCCTGGTGCTGCAGCCGCGGCTGATCCTGCTCGACGAGCCCTTCGGCGCGCTCGACCAGCAGACGCGCCTGCTCATGGGCGACGAACTGCTGCGGCTGTGGCGTGAGACCTCGGCCACCGTCATGCTGATCACCCACGCCCTCGACGAAGCGAACCTGTTGTCCGACCGCATCGGCGTGATGTCGGCGCGGCCCGGTCGCTTCATCGACGTGGTCGAGACCCATTGGCCGCGTGACCGCGATTCGCGGCTCGCAGAGAGGCCCGATTTCGGTGCCGTGACCTCGCGGCTCTGGTCGCTCCTGCGCACCGAGTCGATGCAGGCGCTGGGCCAGGGCGCAATGGCGGCGCAATGAGCAAGGCCGGCTGGATCCGCCTCGTCGTCCTCGTCGGCTTCTTCGGGGCAGTCGAGGCACTCTGCCGCGGCGGTGTGATCTCGCCCAAGCTCGTGATCGCGCCGACGGCGATGGTCGAAGCGATGGTCAAACTCCTGGGCTCGGGCGAGATGAGCGGCGATATCCGCCAGACGCTCAGCTCGGTCGGCATTGCCATGGGCCTGTCGATCGTCGGCGGCTTCGTCTGGGGCTGCGTGCTCTATTGGCTGCCGCCGCTGCGCCGCGCCGTCGAGCCCTTCCTCGCGGCCTACTACTCTCTGCCGCACTTCGCCTTTTATCCGCTGCTTATCGTGATCTTCGGGCTGGGCGCGCTGCCGCTGATCGTGCTGGCGACCCTGTTCGCCATGGTGGCGATGATCATGGCGACTCTGACCGGCCTCGACCGCATTCCGCGCGTCCTCATCAAGACCGCGCGCATGCAGCGCCTGTCGCTGCCCGCCGAGATCTGGCACATCCGCCTGCCTGCCGCCGCACCGCATCTCTTCTCCGGGCTGAAGCTCGCCGTCACCTATTCCTTCATTGGCGTGATCGCCGGCGAGTTCATCCTGTCGACGAGCGGGCTCGGTCACCAGATCGCCTTCGCCTACGACAACTTCGACAACAAGACGATGTACGGGCTGATCCTGTTCGTGCTCTGCATTGCCATCACCTTCAACCTGCTGGTGTTCGCCTACGAGCGGCGGCTGGCGCGGCGGCGCGGCC
>CAIWTJ010000032.1 GCA_903915535.1 Enhydrobacter aerosaccus | reverse complement strand
GGCTTGGGCTCAAACTCGGGCCGGCGCCCTCAGGCGATAGACGCCAATCACCAGCATGGCGATGCAGACCAGGGCGAAGGCCAGGTAGTTGAGCTGGGCCCAGCCGCCCAGTTCGAGGACGACGCTCGCCATCAGGCTGCCTGTGGCGGTCGTGCCGAACACCATGAAGTCGTTGAAGGCCTGCGCCTTGCCGCGCTCCGACGGCCGGTAGGTTGTCGTGAGCAGGGTCGTGGCGCCCACGAACAGGAAATTCCAGCCCACGCCGTTCAGGCTGAGCGCGATCCGGAAATGCCACTCGGTCGTTCCCATCAGGGCGACGGCCACGCCGCCGATCAGCAACGCGATGCCCACCGTCATCATGTTGAAGGTCCCGAAACGCTGGATCAGGTGGCCGGTAAAGAACGCCGGCACGAACATGCCCATCACATGCGCGAAGATCGTGATCGGCGCCTCGGTCACCGGCAGACCGCACAGCTTGATGGCCAGCGGCGACGCCGCCATCACGAAGGACATGACGCCGAACGCGATCATCGAACCCGCCGCCGCCACCATGTAGGCCGGCTGCGTCACGATTTCGAGCAACGGACGCTGCGGGCCCGCAACATCCTCGGCCCTGACCGTCGGAAATTCGATGAAACTCAGGACCGTGAAAACGATCGCATGGATGATGATCACCGAGACAAAGCTCGCCTGGAACATCGGCACCCAAAGATCGGGCGTCCAGCGCGCCAGAGTCGGTCCCAGAATGCCGGCGAAGACGCCGCCCGCCGTCACATAGGAGATCGCCTGGGCCCGGAACTTCGGCGGCGCGAGCTCGACCGCGGCAAAGCGATAGAGCTGCATGTTCGCCACGGCATAGCCCAGGATCAGGCCGCCGCAGCACATCATCGGGAAGCTGCCGTGCGCGAGACCGAGGGCCGAGCAGGACGCGCCGAACATTCCCGCGAGCGAGCCGATGCGGAAGCCGAACCTGCGGCCGCGCCGCATCATCAGCATCGACGCCGGAAAGACCGACAGCATGACGCCAAGATGCTGCATGGTGACAGGAAGGTTCGCCCAGATGCGCATGTCGGGCGAGACGATCGTCAGCACCGCAAGCGCCGACGAGGCGAACATCAGCGTGTTGCTGCCTTGCGTCAGAGCCTGGCAGAAGCCAAGCAAACCAATGTTGCGCATCGCGCGGCGCGGGATGCGCGTCTCTGCGGGCTGCGTTTCCTCGATCTTTATTGTTCCGTCCATTGGGCGCGCAACATAGTCCCCGGCCCCGGACCAGACTACCCCTAGAAGTGGACGTAGCCCCTGCGCGGTGTGCGGACCTCGCGTCCTGCGACCCTGAGATGAACGCCTGCTCCACGTGCAAACCGTCCGATCTGCGTGATTTTTAAGCCGACTGCCTTGGCTGCCTCTTGAAGTGCAGCGCGATTGCGCGAGGGTATCGCCATGACGAGTTCGTAATCGTCACCGCCACCCAACACGTTTGCCCAAAGCGGCGCCCTTGCCTCGACGACGCCGCGTGCCGCCGCTGACAGTGGCACTCCTTCTCGTTCGATATGCACCGCAAGATGCGACGCATCGGCAATGTGACCCGCGTCGGCAAGCAATCCGTCCGAGACGTCGGCGGTGGCGTGGGCGATGCCCACGAGCCGAGGTCCCAGCAGGGTACGTGGTTGCGGCAGGCGATAGCGGCGCTCGAGGAAGGTATTCTTTATCTTGCCGCGCGCAGCGAGCAGTCCGAGAGCGGCGTCGCCGATCGTGCCGGTCACCCAGAGTTCGTCGCCTGCTTTCGCGCCGTCGCGGCCGAGGCCCCTGTTGCGCGCGACGTGGCCGAACGCCGTGATCGAGATCGTGGTCGGACCCGGCGTCGATGTCGTGTCACCGCCCGACAGGGCCAGCCCATAGCGGCGCTGATCGGCCGCGAGGCCGCGCGCGAAGCCCGCGATCCAGCGCTCCGTCCAGTTCGCACCGAGCGACAACGCAAGTTGGTAGCTGAAAGGCACGGCGCCTCCAGCGGCGAGATCGGACAGGCACACCCGCAGGGCCTTGGCGGCCACGATCTCCGGCTTCTCGCCGGCCAGAAAGTGCACGCCTGCAACCACGGTGTCAGTCTTCACGACGAGGTCGTAGCGCGGATCGGGCGCGAGGAAGGCGTTGTCGCTCTTGAGCCCGCGTGCGCCACTGAAACCCTTGGCCAGCGGCGCGAAATAGCGCGCGATCAGCTCGAACTCGCCGGGGCGCCCGCGGCGGGGCATTGCGCGCTAGCGCACGAAGTCGGCCGGCCGCGCCTCGTGCGCCACGCGGTCGAGCACCGAGTTGATGAACGTCGCCTCGCCCTTGTCGTAGAAGGCGTGCGCGATCTCGACATATTCGTTGATCGCCACCCGCGGCGGCACGTCCTTGCGGTGTATCAGCTCGTAGGCGCCCGCCAGAAGGATTGCGCGCACCAGCCGATCGACCCGCGCCCAGGTCCAGTCCTTGGCCAGCGCGCCGGTCACGATCGCCTCGAGCTCTTCCTTGTGCGCGACGGTACCCTCGACGACGTCCCTGAAGAGGGGTTTGTCGGCATCGCGGCGCATGCCGGCCTCGCCCACCTCGCCTGTCCTCACGGTCAGAAACTGGTCGACGATCGCCGACGGCTCGTCCTGGCCTTCCTGCCACTGATAGAGCGCCTGCACGGCAGCGAGCCGCGCGGATTGCCGGCGGCTGGGAGGCTTCGGAGCGTCGCTCATTTCTTCTTCCAGCGACGGCCGAGCGCCACCATGGCGAGGCAGGCGTGCGCGGCGTCTCCGCCCTTGTCGCCGCGATCCGTGGCGGCGCGTGCCCAGGCCTGATCGGCATTGTTCACGGTCACGATGCCGTAACCGATGGCGAGCCTGTGGTTCACCGACAGATCCATCAATGCCCGCGCACTCTCGCCGCAGACGTAGTCATAATGCGTGGTTTCGCCGCGAATGACGCAGCCCAATGCGAGATAGCCGTCGTACTTGCGGCCCTTCTTGGCGGCCGCGAGCGCGATCGCTCCCGGGATCTCGAAAGCTCCCGGCACAGTGACGCGCTCCGCAGTGGCGCCATTCTTCTTGATCTCGCGTTCGGCGCCCGCGATCAGCGCGTCGGCGACCTCGGGGTAGTAATGCGACTCGACGATGAGAATGCGCGCGCCTTTCACACCGGCGACGGCAGGCCGCACCGTCGGATTTTCCGTACGCGTCGACATGGCTTTACTTGGCCGGCCGGCCGGGAACCGGCTTCTGGCTGACGATCTTGAGGCCGAAGCCTTCGAGGCCGACAACGCTCTTCTTGCTGTTCGACAGCAGGACCATTTCCTTCACCCCGAGATCGATCAGGATCTGGGCGCCGACGCCGTAGTCACGCAACTCGCCGCTCGACATCTCGATGTCCTCGCCGGCGCGACGGCGCTGCTCGGTCAGCATGATCGTGGCCGGCTCGCGGATCAGCACGATCACACCGCGGCCTTCCTTCGAGATCTCCTGCATCGAGGCTTCGATCTCGCCGCCGCGACCGTGATCGCGCTGGCCCAGCGCATCGGTGAAGATGTTGACGGCGTGCATGCGTACCAGAATCGGACCGCCCGCCGCCGTCGGATCGCCCTTCACCAGCGCGATGTGCTGGGCCTTCGTCACCTTGTTCAGGTAAACGACGCAGCGGAATTCCCCGCCGTAGACGCTGTTGATCGTATTCTCGCTCAGGCGCCGCACGATCGAGTCGTAGCGGCGGCGATAGGCGATCAGGTCGGCGATGGTGCCGATCTTCAGCGCGTGGCGCTGGGCGAAGGTAATGAGGTCGTTGCGACGGGCCATCGAACCGTCGTCGTTCATGATCTCGCAGATCACGCCGGCAGGCGTGAGGCCGGCAAGACGCGCGAGGTCGACCGCGGCTTCTGTATGGCCGGTGCGCTCGAGCGTGCCGCCGTCGCGCGCGACCAGCGGGAATACATGCCCCGGCGTCACGATATCCGACGGGCCGCAGGAGGGATCGATCGCCACGGCGACGGTGCGCGCCCGATCGGCGGCCGAGATACCGGTGGTTACGCCTTCGCGTGCTTCGATGGACACCGTGAAGGCTGTCTGGTGACGCCCGCCGTTGTGCTGGGCCATCAGCGGCAAGGCGAGTTGCTCGACCCGCTCGCGGGTGAGCGCGAGGCAGATCAAGCCGCGCGCATGCTTGGCCATGAAGTTGATCGCTTCCGGTGTGGCGCACTGCGCGGGGATCACGAGGTCGCCCTCGTTCTCCCGGTCCTCGTCATCGACGAGGATGAACATCCGGCCCTTGCGAGCTTCCTCGATGATGTCCTCGGCCGCGGCCTTCACTTCGGAGAAGGTGACCCGCCAGGCGTCCTTTTCGAGCGCGCTCATGATTTTTCGTGCTCCAACAATCGTGCAACGTAGCGCGCGAGCATGTCGACCTCAAGGTTGACCGCTTG
>CAIWTJ010000031.1 GCA_903915535.1 Enhydrobacter aerosaccus | reverse complement strand
TCGCTCATGCAAGAGCGAGCCGGAGGCTCGCGGTCCCAAAGACTAAGCTGCTTTAGCCTGCTTGCCGTAGAAGCTTTGCCCCTTGGCCGCCATGTCGCGCAAGAGTTTCGGCACTTCGAATTGCTTGCCGTACTTCTTGGCGAAATCATCGCACTCGGCGACGAACTTCTTGATGCCGACCTGGTCGATCAGGCTGATCGCCCCGCCGGTCTGCGGCGCGAAGCCCAGGCCCATGATCGAGCCGACGTCGCCGTCCTGCGGATCGGTCAGCACGTTGGCCTCGAGGCAGCGTGCGGTGTCGACGGCCTGCACGTAGAGGAGACGCTTCTTGATCTCAGTCTCCTTGGCGCGCTTCTCCTCGCCCTCGCCGTAGAGGAGCTTCGGATCGGCCGGGAAATGCTTCTGCAGGTCGGGCCACAGATGCTTCTTGCCGTCGGCCGGATAGTCGTAGAAGCCCTTGCCGTTCTTGCGGCCAAAGCGCTCGAGCTTCTTCACCATCAGCTCGAGGATGTCCTCGGTGCCCGACGATTCGTACTTCACGCCCGCCGCCTCGGCGTCGCGCCTGGTCTGGTCGGCAATCTTCCACGAAAGATCGATCGCGACCTCGTCGTTGAGCGACAGCGGGCCCACCGGCATGCCGGCGAAGCGCGCGCAGTTCTCGATCATCGCAGCCGGCACGCCTTCCTTCAGGAGGCGATGGCCTTCGGAGATGAAGGCGCCGCAGACACGGCTGGTGAAGAAGCCGCGGCTGTCGTTCACCACGATCGGCGTCTTGCGGATCTTCTGCACGTAATCGAGCGCACGGGCGAGCGTCTCCTGCGAGGTCTTCTTGCCCATGATGATCTCGACCAGCGGCATCTTCTCGACCGGCGAGAAGAAATGAAGTCCGATGAAGTGATCGGGCTTAGACGAGGCTTCGGCGAGGCCGGTGATCGGCAGCGTCGAGGTGTTGGAGGCGAACACCGCGGTCTTCGGCAGGGCGGCTTCGGCTTTCTTCGTCGCCTCGGCCTTCACGTCGCGGTTCTCGAACACCGCCTCGATCACGAGGTCGCAGTCCTTCAGCGCGCCGAAGTCCGGCGTCGCCGTGACCTTGGCCAGCAGGCCGTCACGCTTGGCCTGGTCCATGCGGCCGCGCTTCACCAGCTTGTCGAGCTCGCCCGCGATATGCGCCTTGCCCTTGTCGGCAGCGGCCTGGTCGCGATCGATCAGCACGATGTCGAGGCCGGCCTGCACCGAGACGGTGGCGATGCCGGCTCCCATGAGGCCGGCGCCGAGCACGCCGATCTTCTTGTACTCCTGCTTCGGCACGCCCTTGGGACGGCGCGCCAGCTTGTTGGCTTCCTGCAGTCCGAAGAACAGCGTGCGGATCATGCTCTTGGCGACGGGGTCGCGCAGCAGCGACACGAAGTACCGCGTCTCGACCTTGAGGCCGCTGTCGAAAGGCAGCTGCAATCCCTCGTAGACGCAGGACATGATCGCCTTCGGCGCGGGATACACGCCGTTGGTCTTGCCCGCGATCATGGCGTTGCCGCCGATGAAGGTCTGCACGCCCGGCGGGCTCCAGACCTGACCGCCCGGGAAGCCCGGCGTCTTGAAGCCCTTGCGGTCCCACGGCTGCACGGCGCGGCCGTCGATCGCCTTGGCGCCCTTGCCCGCATATTCCGGCACGACCTGCTCGGTCGGCGCGGCCGTGAGCCAGGCCTTCGCGCGAGAGAGAAGCTCGCCCGCCGGCACGACTTCATGGATGAGGCCCAGGCCCTTGGCGGCATCGACGGTCAGGTCCTTGCCTTCGATGAGAATGGGGGCTGCGTTCATCACGCCGATCAGGCGCGGGATGCGCTGCGTGCCGCCGCCGCCCGGCAGCAGGCCCAGCTTCACTTCCGGCTGGCCGATCTTGGTCTTCGGATTGGCCGCGGCGATGCGGTAGTGCGTGGCGAGGCAGATCTCGAAGCCGCCGCCCAGCGCGGTGCCGTTGATCGCGGCCACGATCGGCTTGCCGCCCGTCTCCTGGCGGCGGAACAGCTTCTGCAGCTGGCTGAACTGCTCGGTGAGCTTGGCGGCATCCGAGGTGTCGGCGTTCAGCAGCATCTCGAGATCGGCGCCGGCGATGAACGTGTCCTTGCCGGAGGTCAGGATGATGCCCTTGACCTTCTCGTCCTTCAGCGCTTTGTCGAGGATCTCGGTGTAGGCCTTGAGCGAGCCCTCGTTCAGCACGTTCATCGTGCGGCCCGGCATGTCCCAGGTGATGGTGGCAATGCCGTCGGTGTCGACGTTGTAGTTGATCATTTCTGGTCTCCGAATTCGTGGCTGGGCATCTCATCGTCTCCCGGACCGCGAGCCTCCGGCTCGCTCAAGCTCATGAGCGAGCCG